>CAYLXI010000082.1:0-7528 GCA_964387695.1 uncultured Piscirickettsiaceae bacterium | reverse complement strand
GAATCGCTTAACAACTAAGATTATTTTATACTGGCTAAAAATGCCGCTATTTTCACTGCATTTTTTGCAATAGATAGCTATTGCAAAAAATGATAACGCAAAATTTCAATCAGTTATTAAGCTCTTCCTTAATATTGGCGTAAAAAATTTAAAAATTCAAATCCAAAGCGAGCCAGTTTCATTTCACCGACGCCGTTAACTTTTAAAAATTCTGCATCATTTTGAGGGCGTTGTTTAGCAATTTCAACTAAGGTTGCGTCGCCAAAAACTTGATAAGCGGGAATGTCTTCCATATCTGCAATATCTTTTCGTAGGCGACGCAATTCTTCAAACAAGTCTAAATCTTTGTCTAACAAAGAATCTTTAGAAGATATTGTGTTTTTACTTTGTTTATTTGTTTTAGAAGGTTTTTTTGGAAAAGCCAGTTGGCATTCTATTTTACCTTTCATCATGTCACCAGAAAGAGTCGTGAACTTTAAAACAGAATAATTTTGAATGTCTTGGTACAAATAGCCAAGATGAATCAGTTGACGAAAAATGCTATTCCATTCATGAGCCGAAAAATCTTTACCAATTGCATAGGTACTCAATTCATTATGCTTTAGGTTACGAATGCGTTCATTATCCATTCCTCTTAACACATCAATGACATGTTTGATGCCAAAAGATTGCTTCAGTCTATAAACACAGGATAAAGCTTTTTGTGCTGGAACTTTACCATCAAATAAAGTAGGGGGATTAAGGCAGACATCACAGTTACCACAAGCTTTGTTGCTGGGTTCACTAAAATAGTTAAGCAAAACATTACGGCGACAGTTTTGTGCCTCG
Organism: uncultured Piscirickettsiaceae bacterium; assembly: GCA_964387695.1. GTDB lineage: Bacteria > Pseudomonadota > Gammaproteobacteria > Thiomicrospirales > Thiomicrospiraceae > Thiosulfativibrio. Next base: position 6,700 of record CAYLXI010000082.1, on the reverse strand, counting down.
GCAAAACTAATCATGCTAGAAAGTTTAAAATTCTCTAACATGCGTTGATCTTCATTGGTGATTTGATTAATAAAATATTTAGCCGTGCCAACATCTTGCATACCAAACAACAACAAAGCTTCAGAAGACAAACCATCACGCCCAGCTCTACCTGTTTCTTGGTAATAGCCTTCAATGTTTTTAGGCAGGTCATAGTGGACAACAAAACGCACATTAGGCTTGTCTATTCCCATGCCAAAAGCAACCGTTGCCACCACTATATCGACTTCGTCGCGAATAAACTTTTGATGTACTGATTGACGAATTTTAGCAGGCAATCCTGCATGATAAGCCTCTGCATTCCAACCTTCAACTTTAAGTTTTTCTGCCACTTCTTCTACTTTTTTTCGACTTAAGGCGTAGATAATGCCACTTTCATCGACATGTTCTTGCAAAAAATTAAGCAGTTGTTTGGCAGGCTGGTGTTTTTCTAAAACTGTATAGCGAATATTAGGTCTATCAAAGCTACTGATATGGGTTTTGGGCTGAAATAAATTTAACTTTTCTAAAATATCTTGGCGAGTAACTTGATCTGCAGTGGCTGTTAAAGCGATAAAAGGTACTTGAGGAAAAATCTCTCTAAGGCTGCCAATTTGTTGATATTCTGGACGAAAATTATGCCCCCACTGTGAAATACAATGTGCTTCATCTATGGCAAATAAAGCAATGTTTAGATCTTGTAAACCTTGTAAAAAAACAGGGTTTAGTAGGCGTTCTGGCGAAACATAGAGTAAATCTAATTGCCCTCTGTATAGCTTGGTCAATACCTGATTAGCCGTTTCTGAATCAAGGCTAGAATTATAATAATCTGCTTTAACACCATTACATTTAAGGGAAGACACTTGATCTTGCATCAGGGCAATAAGAGGGGAAACCACTATTGCGGTTCCTGGAAGAATAAGGGCAGGAATTTGATAGCAAATAGATTTACCACCGCCTGTAGGCATTAAAGCAAAGCAGTCTTTACCTTGTAAAATATCGTCAATAATTTCAGATTGTTGGGAGCGAAAAGAGTCGTAACCAAAAGTAGTTTGTAAAACATCTAAAGCAGGGGAAATAATCATGAATTCAGTTCAAGGGTAAGTTTATATGGTTGATAATTTTGCACGATACAGATAGCTTAGGAGTTAAATCTTAAATTCCTAAAGGCATTAAGTGTACTGTATTTTTACCAGGCCTGGTAAAAAATTAAATCCTAATTTATAAACCCAAATAGCTACTTAGAAAACTGGCATATAGCGCCAGACCTTGCCCGCTGTGCATTCACAAAAAATTCTCGCTTAACAAAATCTGGATAATTTTTAATTAAAAACTAAATTCAACTCCTGCAGAACCCATCACAGCCGCATCTTTTTGGTCATTGGCAACATCATTTAAGTTTAGCGTTGTTGTTGCTAAATCTAGGTTAAGAAAACCAAGCGTCACCCCAGCGTTCATATAGGTTTGTTGACTACCAGCCATATTGCTTCTTAACCCAAAACGAGCATCTGGAATATACCAAGCAGAATCTGTAGCAAAGGCAGCACCAAGAGTCCACCACTGCGTTGCTTTGTTGTTTAAGTCATTGGCTTGTGCTAGATCAATTGACCCACCTAGCTTCCAATGACGGTTGTCTGAAAAGAGCTGTCCGCTAACTCTATATTGCGATTTAAGCGTGTAAGTGGGTTGAATAAAATCTCTGAAATCAACAGGGGCAGCTCCTGTGGAACGATCTGTTATATCAAAAGTAGGCTCGGTTAAATTCATAGCAGTAAAGCCAATCATATAGTTTTGAGCCGTCCAGTTAATGCCAATATCTGCCGTAAAGTTGCTGTCTGCTGTACCAGAGTCCATGCCATCAAGGTAATCGGAGGCTGTTCTTTCTTGTCCGCCAACATTATCATCAACAATAGTTTTAAAATCAAGAGCTCGGGTGTTGGAAACAAGGCTTAAGTGGCGGGCTGATAATCCTGCAGACAAAGTGCCGCTTTCATTGGTCATAAAGTTTCTGCCATAACCCAGAGAAAATTCACTCAACTCTTTATGGTTTAACCCTAGCCCTGCTGCACCGGGGTTAATGGTTACATTTCCGTCGCCACCAAGAAGGGCTGTTACATCATTATTTCTAATAATGGTTCCTTTGCTGGCAGTTTGCCTAGTGTAGTCAAAGGTAATGCCTCCACCGATTAAATCTGTTCTGACTAAAATTGGAACATTAATGCTGTTAATACTGCTAAAATTCCCTTGATTGTGTCGCGTAAGGTAGGTATTAATATTTGTTTGCAATATGGCTAAATCTGCCGCGTTATTAGAATTTAACAGCGGCTCAATATGATTATCAAAATAATTCACTGACCCTTCTAATCCAGCTAGCTCAACCTGAAACTGTGCACTAACACCTAGTCCAAAACGAGAACCTTCTTCGGTTGATGTACTTAAAGCATTATTGGCTGGATTAGCTAAGGTACTATAAATAGTGCGGGGGTTGGAGGCATCGCCATAACCAATATTAGGACCAATAGGAGAGTAGCTACTTGGAGCTGCTTGAACACTAAGGCTGGTAAACCCAAGCGTAAAAAGAGCCATAAAAAGTTTTGTTTTTTTCATTTCAAGCATTTCCAGTAAGTTATTACTCGCTATTATAGCAAATAAATTAATGAGCTTCATCCCAATTATTTCCAATCCCTATTTCTACAATTAAAGGCACAGATAACTCTAAAGCGGATTCCATTATTTTTTTAATTTGAGGCTTAATTATCTCAACTTGAGATTCTGCTATTTCAAATACCAGTTCATCATGTACTTGCATAAGCATTTTAATGTCCAACTCTTGTGAATTTAACCAAATTTGAGTATTTTTCATTGCTATTTTAATGATATCGGCAGCCGTACCTTGCATGGGGGCATTAATAGCCGTTCTTTCTGCATATTGGCGTAGCTGACTATTTTTGGCATTAATATCAGGCAAATAAAGTCGTCTTCCCATTAAAGTTTCAACATAACCTGTTTCTCTAGCTTGTTGTTTGGTCGATTCCATATAGTTTGCTACCCCAGGATAGCGATTAAAATACAGGCTGATATACTCTTGAGCAATATAGCGTTCAACGCCGAGTTGCTTAGCAAGACCAAAGGCAGACATTCCATAAATTAAACCAAAATTAACGGCTTTGGCACTTCGTCTTTGCTCGATACTAACCTCGTCTAAAGGCATGTTAAATATTTCTGCGGCGGTTGCTTGATGAATATCTTTGCCTTGAGAGAAAGCCTGCAATAAACTTTCATCGCCTGATAGGTGAGCCATAATTCGCAACTCTATCTGCGAATAATCTGCGGCCATTAGTTTATAGCCAGGCTTGGCAATAAAGGCTTGGCGAATTCGTCGCCCCTTTGCAGAACGAATAGGAATATTTTGTAAATTTGGATTGGTTGAAGACAATCGACCCGTTGAGGCAATAGCTTGCTGATAAGAGGTGTGAACTCGTCCTGTTTGAGCGTTAATTTGTTTGGGTAAAGCGTCTGTGTAAGTTGACTTTAGTTTTGCAAGGATTCGATACTCTAATATTAATTTAGGTATTTCATGGCCTCGATCTGCCAGTTCCGTTAAAACAGGTTCTGCAGTTGATGCTTGCCCTTTAGGGGTTTTCTTTAAAATGGGCAGCTCCAGTTTTTCAAATAAAATAACTTGTAATTGCTTTGAAGAATTTAGGTTAAAGGTTTCGCCTGCCATTAAATGTGCTGTTTGCTCAAGTTCAGTTAACTTTTTTGCCAGCTCTATCGACTGCTCAGACAGCTTTTGCTTGTCAAGTAAAACGCCGTGTCGCTCCATTGTTGCCAATACCGTTAATAAGGGCATTTCTATTTCACGGCATACTTTTTCTAAACTAGCTTCTGCCAAAAGTTGCGGCAATAAAGTTTGGTGTAGTCGTAAAGTAACATCCGCATCTTCTGCGGCATAAGGGCTGGCAATATCAATATTAATTTGATTAAATGATAGTTGTTTTTTGCCCTTGCCAGCAATTTCTTCAAAATGAATGGTGCGGTGATTTAAATATTTTAAAGCCAAGTCGTCCATATTATGACGCGTTGCAACACTGTTTAAACAATAAGATTCCAGCATAGTATCAAATGCAATACCATTTAAGTGGATACCTTCATTTTGAAAAACATGCCAATCATACTTTAAATTCTGCCCTATTTTTTTGGGCGAACAATCTTCTAAAAGAGGCTTTAATTTAGTAAGTACCTCTGTTTTAGAAAGCTGTGAGGGAGAGTTTTCATAATCGTGAGCAAGGGGCAGGTAGGCAGCCAAATTACGCCCGTTTTCACAAGCAGCAAAACTTATCCCAACAATCAAAGCGTCCATAATGTTTAGCGAAGTTGTTTCAGTGTCAATAGCAAAATAATCGGCGTTTTCTAAACGCTTTAACCAAATATTAAAATCGCTCCAGGTGAAAATAGTTTCATAACTATTAGCTGTTATGTCTTTTAAAACTTTGGTTTCATGTGAAACATTTTTAAGTGTCGACTCAACAGGAATAGGATTTTTAACGCTAGACGAAGTAAATGGCAATACCCCCATCATTACCTTATTTAACCAAGATTTTAAGTCATATCTACTAAACAAAATTTGCAAATCATCTAGATTTGCTTCAGTGCGTTTAATGTCAGCAACATGTAGCGGCAAATTACAATCTATTTTAATGGTTGTTAAGCGTTTAGAAAGAGTCAGTTGCTCTAAATTACCCCGTAGTTTTTCACCAATTTTACCTTTTATCATGGGAGAGTTTTCAACCAATCTCTCAATGTTATCAAAAGATTTTAGCCACTTAACAGCCGTTTTGGCACCACAACCAGGTATTCCTGGGATATTATCCGAACTATCGCCCATTAAAGCCAGGTAGTCAATAATTTGATCTGGGCGAACACCAAATTTTTCTAAAACAGAATCAGGTGTCATTAGTGTGTCATTCATTGTGTTAATAAGTGATATATGAGAATTAACAAGCTGTGCCATATCTTTATCACCCGTAGAGAGCAAAGAATTCATTTTTATTTCCGTTGCTTGCTGGGCAAGAGTGCCCATAACATCATCTGCTTCTACGCCATCAATCACTAACAGCAAAATTCCCATCGCCTTAATAATGTCGTGAATAGGTTGAATTTGTGAACGCAACTCTTCTGGCATAGGGGGGCGATGAGCTTTATATTCGGGATACATTTCATGGCGAAAATTCTTACCCTTGGCATCAAAAATAACCGCAATTCTCTCTGGTTGGTATTGTTCCAAAAGCCTGCCAATCATATTTATAACACCAAAAATAGCTCCTGTAGGCTCGCCTTGAGAGTTGGTTAGTGGTGGCATCGCATGAAAAGCTCTAAATAAATAAGAAGAGCCATCAATAAGAATGAGCGGGCTGTCGGGATTAAATTCAGGAAGTATTCTACTCATGAGTTACCTAGGTTTTATGCTAAAATTACGATTTGGGGATTGGTGCTGAGATCTTTATACAATCTCTCAGAACTCTATTTGAAGCTATTTTAACCTTTACTTGGAAGATTTTAAATGTCTGTTTACACTGTAATTAATCAATTAGAACTAGAAAGCTTTTTAGAGGACTTTAAGCAAGGAGTATTAATTAGTTTTGAGGGGATTAGTGCAGGAATTGAAAACACTAATTATTTTGTAGAGACAACAAAAGGTCGCTTTGTTTTAACTATTTTTGAACACCATTCTTTTAAAGAACTGCCTTATTTTCTTGATATTATGGCATTTATGGCAGAGCATGAAATTCCGACTGCTCTGCCTAAACAAACAAAAAAAGGGCATTATTTAAAAGAGCTAAAAGGCAAGCCAGCCGCCTTAGTTGAAAGATTGCTAGGTTCTAGCGTGGATATTCCAACTAAAACTCAGTGTTCAATTATGGCAAAAAACTTAGCTAAATTTCATCTAACAGGAAAAAACTATCAACAAGTAAGAGAGAATGATCGTGACTTAACTTGGATAAAAAATACTTTCACCACGATTGAATCTTATTTATCAAAAGAGGAAATGCAACTAATAGAGTCAGAGATTGCCTATCAAAGTAATATAAACTGGAAAAAACTACCTCAAAGCGTTATTCATGCTGATTTATTTTGTGACAACGCTCTATTTAATGGCAATGAACTATCAGGGATTATTGATTTATATTATGCCTGCAATGGAGCTATGCTATATGATTTAGCCGTAATGGTAAATGACTGGTGTCGCTTGGAAGACTCGTCTTTGAGTGCAGAAAAAGTGAGTGCAACACTAGCCGCTTATCAAGCAGTGCGTAGTTTTGAATATTCTGAAAAACAGGCGTGGTCATCGGCTCTTAGAATGGGAGCTTTGCGGTTTTTTCTTTCTCGCTTACAAGACAAGCACCTGCCAAGAGAAGGTGAAATGACCCAAATTAAAAACCCTGATGTGTTTAAGTATTTATTAAAACAACATCGTGAGGCATCACTTTGACTTTAATGAGGCGATTTCAATGCCTCTTTGGCAGAGGGATACTAGAAAGTATTTAATAACTAAAGCCATTTTATACTGGCTAAACGAGCCGATATTTTCACTGTATTTCTTTGCAATAGCTAGTTGCAATAACGAGCTATTACGCCTCATTTCAGCACAAATAGCGACTCGTTTTTCTCAGTCTAATTC
>CAYLXI010000081.1:0-7970 GCA_964387695.1 uncultured Piscirickettsiaceae bacterium | reverse complement strand
CGCCTAGCGAACAAGCTCTAGCACTCTATATCCAATTTCTAAGTAGGGATTTGGGCTAACAATTTCAATCGGAGTATTTCATAAAGTATGGTAAAATGTCTCGTTTAAATTAAACTCCAAGTTCCCTGCTTAGAAAACAAGTATATAGTACCAGGCCTTTACCGCTATGCATTCACAAAGCATTCACAAAAAATATACCCGCTTAACCTACGGCTAACGCCTAGTGAAGCAATTGTTTTTTGCAAACGCCTAGCGAATAAGCTCTAGCACTCTATGTCCAGTTTCTAAGCAGGGGTTCTGGTAAACTTTTTTGGATTATTTCAGTGAATCAAAGAACTCTTGCAAATATTATTAGGGCAAAAGGTGTTGGCTTGCATACGGGTCATGAAGCTTTAATGACTCTTCGTCCTGCACCCATTGATACGGGCGTGATTTTTCGTCGAGTTGACTTAGATCCTGTAGTGGAGTTTAAAGTTTCTCCGGATTTGGTCGGTGAAACTATGTTGTGTACAACCATTGTCGTGCAAACAGAAAACTCCTGTACAAAAATTGCGACGATAGAACATTTGATGTCAGCCCTTGCAGGGGTAGGAATTGACAATATTTATATTGATATAACTTCTGATGAAGTGCCTATTATGGATGGTAGCTCCTCGCACTTTGTTTTTTTACTACAGTCTGCTGGCATTAAAATTCAAGAAGCTCCTAAGAAATTTATTAGAATTTTAAAAGAGATTGAAGTAAAAAATGATAAAGGAGGTTTTGCCTCTTTTAAGCCTTACGATGGCTATCGTTTACATTTTTCCATTGATTTTGATCACCCTGCATTTAGTCAAACGGCAGAAGAAATGACCTTAGATTTTTCTTCAACTTCTTACTTTAAAGAGGTAAGTCGTGCCCGTACTTTTGGCTTTATGAAAGATATGGAAATGTTACGCTCAAAAAACTTAGGATTAGGAGCGGGTTTGCATAATGCGATAGGTTTAGATGAACATGGTGTGATGAATGAAGATGGATTGCGTGATAAAGATGAATTTGTCAGGCACAAGATATTAGATGCCGTTGGTGACTTATTTATGGCAGGGCATCCTATTGTAGGTGACTTTATTGCTCATAAATCTGGACACTCCTTGAATAACCAATTATTAAGAACATTGATTTTGGATAAGGATGCATATGAAATGGTAACTTATGCAGAAAATGCTCCTATTCAGTACGGCAGTAGTAAAATTTTGTTGTAGATTTTATTACCTAAATCCTTGTTTATTCCAGTCCCTGCTTATAAAACTGGCATATAGCACCAGCCCTTGCCCGCTATGCATTCATAAAATGCTTCCTTGAGGGGTCGCTGAACCTAATTTAGACTATTAAAAGGGTGAAGCTAAGGTTTTTTGCAAACGCCTAGCGAACAAGCTCTAGCACTCTATATTCCGTTTTTATAGTAGGGTTTTAGGTATCATTAAGAGTCTTCAGTATGCTTACTTAGTTTTTTTAATGCCTGCTTTAACCCCTTTGAGGTCACTTTTTTACTTAAATCTTGCATTTCTTTTGCTGTTGTTAAGCTTATTTTTTCCATGGTAACAGCTTTTAAAACTTTTCTTTCTGCCAGTGGAATGATCTGTACTTTAAAGCTATTTAATTTTAAGTGTGGGAAATGGGTTTGATAAGCACTGAGCAAGTCTGAAGAGTGAAAGCGAAGTGGCGTTGTCCATAGGTTATCATCGAGCTGACAAATCAAAGTATTTTTTTCAAAGCTTACCCCAATCAAATGTTGTGCTATTTTATGAGGCAAGCAGGATTTTCCTAAATCTAATAGTGCTTGATAGAGCTGTACCTGCTCAATTATATTATTTAACCCGTTTCCGCTCTGATTAAGTAGTGAATTCATGCTTGTTTATCTTGTTCTATGCTAGAATATTTTTTATTTTATCCTATCTTATGATTTTATAAGGAAGTTTTACACGCAACTTGTGTAAAAACCTATTAATTTTGGAGTGGGAATTTATATGACTTTATTTGGAACTCTCTCGCATGGCCTTAAATCTATTTAAAAAACTCTTTGGTAGTCGTAATGAAAAATTATTAAAACAATATAGAAAGAGGATTTCTCAAATTAATTCTCTAGAAGAAAGCTATGAAAAGCTTTCTGATGAAGAATTAAAGGCTAAAACGCTTGAATTTAAGAGCAGGTTAAAGGAAAGCGGAGAGTCGCTAGATCATCTTTTGCCTGAAGCTTTTGCAACGGTTAGAGAAGCCAGTAAGAGAGTTTTAGAAATGCGCCACTATGATGTTCAGATGATTGGTGGCATGGCGTTGCATGACGGTAACATTGCAGAAATGCGTACAGGAGAAGGAAAAACTTTAGTTGCAACCCTGCCAGTGTACTTGAATTCTTTAGCAGAAAAGGGCGTTCATGTTATTACGGTGAATGATTACTTGGCATCTCGTGATGGGCTTTGGATGGGACGGCTATATGAGTTTTTGGGATTAACCACTGGGATTATTGCATCAGGACAGTCAGGCCAAGAAAAACAACTTGCCTATGCCATGGATGTTACCTATGGAACGAATAATGAATTTGGTTTTGACTATTTGCGTGACAATATGGCAATTTATGCTGAAGAGAGAGTCATGCGAGGGCAAAATTTTGCTCTAATTGATGAAGTAGATTCTATTTTGATTGATGAAGCCAGAACCCCGTTAATTATTTCTGGTCCTGCAGAAGATAAAAGTGAGTTGTATCGTCAAATTCACCCTATTGTTTTGCCTTTAGAGCAAGGTGAAGAAAATGAAGAAGAAAAAACCACAACGGGTGACTATACGGTTGACGAAAAGCATAAACAACTGCATTTAACTGAAGATGGCTTTGATAAAGTAGAAGTTTCCTTAATTAAAATAGGCTTACTAAAAGAGGGTGCTTCTTTATACGATGCTGAGCACATTGGCTTACTTAAGCATGTTAATGCGTCCTTAAGAGCGAATGTTTTATTTGAAAATAATACTGATTATATTGTTCAAGATGGCGAAGTGGTTATTATTGACGAATTTACGGGCAGAAAAATGCAGGGTCGTCGTTGGGGAGATGGCTTGCACCAAGCAGTTGAAGCCAAAGAAGGTGTTGAAATCCAGACAGAAAGTCAGACCTATGCCTCTATTACCTTTCAAAATTATTTTAGGCAATATGAACGTTTGTCTGGAATGACAGGAACGGCTGATACAGAAGCAGCGGAGTTTTTATCTACCTATAATTTAGAAGTGGTGGTTGTTCCTTCAAATATTGTAGCTCAAAGACAGGATTTACCAGATCTGGTATTTTTGGAAATGGAAGGCAAGTTTTCTGCCATTATTCGCGACATTAAAATTATTAATAAAACAAAACAGCCTATATTAGTTGGAACAGCATCCATTGAAATGTCTGAAAAACTATCAAGCTTGTTGACGCAAGAAAAAGTAAAGCACAATGTTTTAAATGCTAAAGAGAATGAGCGAGAAGCCTATATTATTGCAAATGCAGGACAACCTAATGCCATTACAATTGCCACAAACATGGCAGGACGAGGTACAGATATTGTTTTGGGAGGTAATTATGAAATGGAATTGGAGAACTTAAAAGATTCTACACCAGAAAAAGTAGCCAAAATTAAAGCCGATTGGAAGATACGCCATGATGAGGTGTTAAGTTGCGGAGGGCTAATGGTTATGGGTTCTGAGCGTCATGAGTCTAGACGAATTGACAACCAACTGCGTGGTCGTTCAGGTCGTCAAGGAGATGTGGGTACTACGCGCTTTTACTTGTCGTTAGATGATGATTTAATGCGTCGTTTTGCCTCTGATGGGGTTAAAGGCATGATGCGCAAGCTGGGTATGCAAGCAGATGAGCCTATTGAACACAAAATGGTCTCTAAGTCGATTGCACGGGCTCAAAAGCAAGTTGAACGCATGTATCAAGATGAGCGAGCCAATTTGTTAAAGTTTGATAATGTTTCTAATGAACAGCGAAAAGTCGTTTATTCACAACGAAATGATTTAATGGAAACAGAAGGTATATCTAGTACGATTGAAGACATTCGTGCAACAGTGTTAGAAAACTTTATGGCAAAATATATCTTGCCTGGAAGTCTAGCAGAGCAATGGGATGTTGCGGGTCTTAATAAATCCTTGCTAGAAGAGTTTGCTATAACGGCTAACATTCAAGATTGGTTAGATGAAGATAAAGACTTGTTTGAAGAGAAGTTGTTAGAGAAATTAATTGAAGAAGCAGCCAATCAGTATAAAATTAAAATGGAAGCATTAGATGAGAATACTCTAAAGAACTTTGAAAAAGAAGTCCTATTAAGAACAATCGATCAGCAATGGCGTCAACATTTAATGGAAATGGATTATTTGCGTCGCTGGATTCACCTTAAAGGCTACGCTCAACAAGAGCCTTTTCAACAGTATCGCCAACAGTCATCTGAGATGTTTGATGCCTTCTTAAATGAGGTTATGCTTGAAACTATTCAAACCTTATCTCGTATTCAAATTAAAGGCTATGAAGATGTGGATGCTTTTGAAAAATCACAAGAAGAACCTAAGCAGTTAGAGGCAACGCATCCTGAAGCACCAGGCATTATAGATGTAGGGATGGCTGATGATGAGGAACCCGTTGTAACGACGCAACCGAAACCCTTTAAAAGGGAGTCTCCTAAGGTAGGGCGTAATGATCCTTGTCCTTGTGATTCAGGCAAGAAGTATAAGCAGTGTTGTGGGAAGCTGGGGTAACGAAAAATAATGCTAATATCTGCTTATAAAATTAGCATATCGCATCATTACTTGTAAAAATACACGCGTAACTTCTAAGTGAATTTAAAGTTTTTACAACCGCTTGGTAGTGAATAAAATATAGCATTATATATCCAGTTTTTAAATATAAATCTGGATCTAATGTGAAATGTAAAACAAACAAGCCTCTCTATATTCATATTCATAAGTATGGATTTGGGGATGTGCAGGTAGTTTGCTTTTTTACCCCAACTCAGTTTTTTTAGAGATAAGTTAGGGTTTTAGGAGAAAAATAATGAATTTAACAAATATGCACCCTATTTCTGGCGTTTATTTAGGTAGCACTTCCGCAAAAATAAAAAAAAATGGAGACCTAGATCTTGTCATTTTAGAGTTATGCAAAGAGAGTATTACAGTTGCTTCTTTTACTCAAAATTCTTTTTGTGCAGCCCCTGTTATTGTAGCAAAACAACATCTGTCAGAAAAAAAACCAAGAGCCTTTATTATTAATGCTGGCAATGCCAATGCTGGAATGGGGCAACAAGGCTTAATAGATGCTAGGCAAACTTGTGAATGGTTGGCAGCAGATTTAGGGCTAGCTAAAAATGAAGTTTTACCTTTTTCTACAGGAGTCATTGGAGAAGATATGCCAATGAAAAAGTTTGAACTAGGTATTCCAGATGCCATTGCAAACTTGTCTATTGCAGGTTGGGACGATGCCTCTAAAGGCATTATGACGACAGATTTAGTGCCAAAAAAAGTAAGCAAACAAATTGAAATTGCAGGCTCTTTGATTACCTTAACAGGTATATCAAAAGGCTCAGGAATGATTCACCCTAATATGGCAACCATGCTGGGATTTGTTGCCACAGATGCTAAAATTACTCATAAATGTTTACAACAAGCATTAACGGACGCAGTCAATAAATCTTTTAATCGCATTACAATTGATGGAGACACTTCTACTAATGACGCTTGTACTTTAACCGCAACTCAGCAGGTAAATATGTCGGTTATTGATTCAGTAGAATCTGATGCTTATAAAATATTTTCTACGGCAATTTTAGAAGTCATGACAGAATTAGCCCAAATGATTATTCGAGATGGTGAAGGAGCAACTAAATTTGTCACTATTAATGTTAATCAAGGGAAAAATTCAGTTGAGTGTTTACAGGTCGCCAATACTGTTGCCTTATCACCCCTGGTAAAAATAGCACTGTTTGCCTCTGACCCCAACTGGGGAAGAATTTTAGCCGCAGTGGGTCGATCAGGTTTAGAAGATTTAGATATTAATGCGTTAGAGATTTACCTTGATGATGTCTGTATTGTTGAGAAAGGTGGGCGGTCTCTTAACTATACAGAGGAAGCAGGGCAAGCGGTGATGAACAAAGCAGATATTACAATTACGATTAATTTAAAAAGAGGTCTGGCTAAAGAAACCATCTGGACAACCGATTTTTCTTATGACTATGTTAAAATTAATGCCGAGTATCGCTCTTAGAAAGGTTGTTATATAGTGGTTGTTGAAATTGCAGTTGGGGTTTTAAAATTAGGGGATAAGGCGTTAATTTCTCAGCGCCTTGCCAGCCAAGATCTAGCAGGATATTGGGAGTTTCCTGGTGGAAAAGTTAAGCAAGGTGAAGCACCAGAAAAGGCTTTAGAAAGAGAGTTTTTTGAAGAAGTTGGGATTAAAACTAAAGAATGGCAGCCAATTATTCAAGTTCCTTGGCAATATAAACATCAAAGTGTTTTGTTAAAATTCTATCAAACAGCTTGTTTTTCTGGTGAACCTTTTGGTAAAGAAGGTCAAGAAATTGAGTGGTGTGATTTAGATAAATTAAAAAACAAGCCTTTCCCTCCCGCTAATAAGGGTCTCATTACAGCGTTATTCTTGCCAGAAACCTATGTTGTTACAGGTGATTTTTATGAAGAAAAAGAGGCGTTATCTAGAATTAAAGTCTCCTTAGAAAAAGGTGAGAAGTTGTTTCAGTTGCGAGCTAAAAAAATGCCAGAACAAGCCTTTATTTCCTTAGCAAATAAAGTTGTTAAGCTGGTTCATCAATATAAAGGCGCAAAAGTTTTATTAAATGCGACGGCTAAAATATTAGAACAAGTGCCTCAAGCAGATGGGTTGCAACTGCCTTCTAGTGCATTAAAATATTTAAACTCCAGACCCCTTGCTCAAGATAAACTACTAGGTATATCAACCCATTCTAAATTAGAAATTGCCAAAGCCCTTGTTTTAGAGGCAGATTTTATTTTGCTTTCACCCGTTAAGCAGACTACCTCTCACCCAGAGTTTTTAGGCATAGGATGGGAAAATTTTCAAGAAATAGTTAAATCAGTCCCTATCCCCGTTTATGCGCTAGGAGGTATGAAACTGGCAGACTTGAGTGAAGCCAAAAAACATGGAGCTCAAGGAATTGCTGCTATTTCAGAATTTTGGTTAGAAGATCGTTAACTTGTTGTTGAATAGCCTCTAAAGATTTTTCAGTATGGACAACATAATCTGCTAAATCTAATCGCTTTGCCCGATTTGCCTGCTGATTCATAATATTAAGCACCGCTGATTTATTCATGTTATCTCTTTGCATGACCCTTGATATTTGTAATTTTTCTGGACAATCGCAAACAATCACTTGATTAATATAATCTGGCTTGCCTTTTTCGGCTAACAGTGGGATTTCGACAATAATTAAAGAATGCTTGTCTTTAATTTTAGCTAATTGCTTTATAACTTCTTGTTTTATAATTGGGTGTAGCAAATACTCTAGCTGTTGCTTGGCTTTGGTATCAGAAAAAACAAGTTGTTTAAGTTTTTTACGATTTAGCTGCTGGTTATTATCTAAATAATCTGTCCCAAAAAGTTTAATGATTTCTCTTAACCCTTGTGTATTAGACTGAACCACTTGCACGCTTATCTCATCTAAACTAAAGCTAGGAATATTGTGTTGTGCAAATAAAGCACAGACCGTAGTTTTTCCAGAACCTATCCCACCCGTTAAACCTATAATGTTGCAATTATTTTTCATGCTTGTTTAGCTAAAAGGATTAAATTAATGATATTTTAACTTTAATAGCCGTTTATAAATAGTGTTGACACTCCAATTTAAAGTTTTTAAAGATAGTGTTTCTGATAATAGGTTAAAATATTTATCTAATTTATAGGGTTTGGATAAAAAGGGTTTGAACAAAATATTATGTGTGGA
>CAYLXI010000080.1:0-8253 GCA_964387695.1 uncultured Piscirickettsiaceae bacterium | reverse complement strand
GCCAGCACTGTTTTTGAAGGAGAACTTGTTTATGAGTGAATTTGGTGAAAAATCTATTCAAGCTGAAGAAATTGCGAATTATTTAAATCAAAATCGTGAGTTTTTTCATATCTTCCCTAGTTTATTGGACGAATTAAGTATTCCTCACCCAAAATCAGGGCAAGCGATTTCATTGTTAGAGAGGCAAATTTTTCAGCTAAGAGAGAAAAAAGATAGCTTGCAAATTGAAGTTGATGCTCTAAAAGATGTGGCAGGTGAAAATGGCGAGTTACTTAATAAAGTGTATGAGTTTGCCTTTGCATTGATGGCAGCAGAAACGGATCAAGAAGCGGTTGATGTTATTTATCAAATGATGAGAGACGTCTTTAAGGTTGATTATGTGTCATTTATGTCTTGGGATATACCCAAGGTTGCGATAAAGGGTGTTAATCAACTTGGTATTTCTCAATCTTGGTCTAAAAGCTTAAAAGAGAAAATTATTCCCGAAAAACCAATGTGTGGATTACTAGAAAATGAGTGGCAAAAAGGGTTGTTTACCACAGAAGAGTTAATGCAGTCTGTTTGCATTATTTCTCTAGGAAAGAGTAAAGTTTGGGGCGTGCTAGCACTCGGGTCAACCACCGATCGTTTTACCTCTAATTTAGGAACATACTTTTTGCAAGTTATGGGAGGTCTTATCACCGCAAGATTACAAAGGATATTTACTACTTGACAGAATTAGACGCTTTTTTAAGAAGTTATAAACAACTAGGAAAATCCCCTAAAACAATCGATGCTTATCAGAGAGATTTATTGGTGTTCGTATCTTTTTTGATAGATTTGTCAGATAAATATTTGCCAGAACAAAAAGAGTCGCTTGAAGCTGCTGATTTTTACCAGGCGTGGTTATTATGTAACCAATTTAAAGATTGGCAGAGTGTGTTGGTGGATGATATTAAAAATTTTGTTGGCTATAGAATGCAGCGAGGCATTGCAGCGCGCAGTATTGCAAGACAGTTATCGGCCATTCGATCTTTTTACGACTATTTAATTATAGAAGGAGTGGTTTCCAATAACCCTGCCAAGCAGGTAAAAGCACCAAAGCAACCTAAACCTTTGCCTAAAAGTTTAGATGTTGATTTAACTCAAGCGTTGCTGGATAAGCCTTTTAATTCAGAATCTTGGCAAGAAGTGCGTAATCAAGCAATATTTGAATTACTGTATTCCTCTGCTTTACGGGTTTCTGAATGTGCAGATTTAAATTTATCTCCTAGCTTAGATCAGCTACAAGATGGTTGGTTGTATGTTTTGGGTAAAGGCGGTAAAGAGCGACTTTCTCCCGTAGGAAAAAAAGCTAAACAGGCATTAGAGCTTTGGTTGAAAATACGGTTTGATCATGCAAATATAGAAGAGCGTGCTGTATTTGTTAATCGGTTTGGTAGGCGATTAGGAGTGCGTTCTATTCAAAAGTCTCTTGATAAACGCACCTTAGAGACAGGTTTGCCTACTAAAATGTCACCGCATAGATTACGCCATGCCTGTGCAACGCATGTGTTAGAATCTAGTGGAGATTTAAGAGCCGTGCAAGAAATGTTAGGGCATGCTAATCTATCTACGACGCAAATCTACACTAAGTTAGACTTGCAGCATCTTGCAATGGTTTATGACAAAGCTCATCCAAGAGCAAAAAAAGAGAAAAGTATATGAGTGAACAAACATTTCGTGGCACGACAATTTTATGTGCTAGGCGAAACGGAAGTATGGTAATTGGTGGAGATGGTCAAGTTACACTGGGTCATGTCGTTATGAAGGGTAATGCCCGCAAAGTACGCCGTTTATATAATGGTAAGATTATTGCAGGGTTTGCAGGAGCAACCGCAGATGCGTTTACCTTGTTTGAACGCTTTGAAGGTAAGTTGCAAACACACAATGGACAGCTAATGCGTGCTGCGGTTGAGATGGCAAAAGACTGGCGAACTGACAGAGCTTTGCGTAAGCTAGAAGCCATGATGCTAGTGGCAGATGAAGAAAATATGTTGCTTATTTCAGGAACGGGAGATGTCATTGAACCAGCTCATGATTTTATTTCTATTGGTTCTGGTGGAAGCTATGCTCATGCTGCCGCACAAGCTTTAATGCAAAATACCGAGCTTTCAGCAAGAGAAGTTGTTGAAAAGTCATTAAATATTGCTGGGGATTTATGTATCTATACCAACCATAATTTAACGATTGAAGAAATTAATAAGGAGTCGTAATGACCGATGCTAAAGAACCAAGCCCTCGGTTAGAGGAAACTCTGCCGAAAAGGATTTTTGAGGGCGTTTTATGGAACAGCCGCTATATTGTGATGTTTGCAGTGGTAGCAAGTTTGTTGATGGCATTTGGAGTTTTTTATTTAACAACCATTGATGTGTATTTTACCCTGATGAACTTAGTCACTTATCATGAGTTAGAACCATCTGCTCGTTCAGTGTTAAAGTATCAAACTTTAGCTCAAGTAGTAGGCGCGGTAGATGGTTTTTTGCTAGGTGCGATTATGTTAATTTTTGCACTTGGACTTTATGAATTGTTTATTTCTAAGATTAATGCAACCTCTGATAAAAAAGATGTCAGTAAAATATTAATTATTAACTCATTAGATGATTTAAAAGACAAATTAGCAAAAGTAATTTTATTGGTGCTGATTGTTATGTTTTTTGAAAGAGCGTTATATTTAAAGCCTTCTGAGCCAATAGAGTTGCTTTATTATGCACTAGCTATTATGTTGGTTGCACTATCATTATTTTTCTCACACAAAGCGTTTTCATTAAAGAAAGGTTCCTAGGTTGAGTCTAGGTCGATCTTATGTTGCAGGTTGTTTTTTGATAAAAACCAAAAATAAAATAGCAGAAAGCCCTGCCGACCCTAGCAACATAAGCATAACCATTATTTGATATCTGGCAGCGATTAAAGGGTCTACGCCCGATAATATTTGTCCAGTCATCATTCCAGGAATTGCCACTAATCCTACTGAAAATAAAGAGTTAATAGTAGGAATCATTGAGGCTTGAAAGGCAGTGTTTCTTGCTTTTTCGTAAGGTTGTTGCAAATCTATTTCAGAATAAAATCTTTCTGCTACAAGGCTTACGCTGTTCATAGAGCTGGCAAAGACCATGCCTGCTAAGGGAATCATAACCTGTGGCATATACCATTGTTCTAAGGTTAAAACTCCTTGAGTGACCGTAAATAAGGTAAACCCTCCGCCTATAAAAATCGCCATAAAGGCTGATAAATATAGTTTCAATCTTTGTTCAGGCAGGGTTCGTAAAGCAATCCAGCTAGACACCAATACCATAAAAATAAGAATGGCTAATATATATCCTCCGTGTTGTATATTGAATAAATAGCTTAAAAAATAACCAACAATCATCAGTTGCACCAGCATTCTACCGACAGAATAAATGGGGGTTGTTGTGCCTAATGACCACTTTATATAAAAGCCCAAAATGATAATAAAAGGGATTAAAGCAAGGCTTAAATTTAGCAGTGAAATTTCTTGTAAAGTAGAGTCCATGTGATTTATTCTTTAGGTGTCCAATTAGAAGAAGGCAGCCAATTAGAAGTTTTACCCGTCCAATAATAAATGGTTAATCCTATCCATTCTTTCCAAGCTGGTTCTAATGATTTTAAGTTTTTATGAAAATTAAAATTGATTTTTCTGAGCTCCCTTGAGCTAGAGCGAAAATCTACGGGATAAGGGCTGACATTGACCCCTTGTTTTCTTGCAATGCCCATCGCTCTTGGCATATGAAAAGCAGAAGTTACCAGTAAATAGTGTCCATTTTCTACAGGTAAAAAAGGTTTAACTAATTTAAAGTTCTCATAAGTGTTGCGTGATTTTGATTCGATAATTAACCTATCTTCGGCGATGCCAAGAGTGGTTAAAAGTTGTTTTGCTAAGTAGCCTTCACCTTTTGTATTTTGTAATCGCACACTGCCGCTACCACCCGTAAAAATAATGGGAGCATCAGGGTAATAATTGCTAAGCTCTTTTGCTCCTATATACCTGTCTCCGCCATTGCCCAGTTCTGGTCTATTCCAGTTTATGCTGATGTTTAAATGTTCACCTCCCCCTAAAATAATAATACCATCAATGTTCTTTGGCAATTCAGTCGGTTGACTAAAGCGTTTTTCAAGAGGTTCTATTAACAAATCACCAAATGGATAGACAGTTAATAGCAGGGCAAGAATTGAAGAGGGGATTAAGATTATTTTAGCCCAAGAGATAGCGTTAAATAACAGTAAAAAACTCCCTAGAGCAAAGAAAAATATAATGAGATTGCTCGGGCTAAGGAATGCCCAAGCGATTTTAGAAATTATAAAAAATAAAGAATCCATGCAAATCCCGATTAGAAGTGTTTATGTGTTTTGTTTATTGGCTTGTTTTTGTTTGGGGCTATTGAAAATTAAAGATTCATCCCTTATGCTTTAATTAAGCGATTCCTTAATAAAACCAGCGAGTGATACAGATATGATTGATAAATTTACCACACAATTTCAAGAAATATTAGCCGAATCTCAATCTCTAGCATCTGGTAACGAACAGCAGTTTATTGAACCCGTACATATTCTAACGGCTTTAATGTCCAGTCAAACCCCTTTATTGCAATTAGCAGGAGTTAGAACAAAAAAGTTGCAGCAGCTAGTTTCTAAAAGGCTTGCTGAACAGCCTAGAGTATCAGGATCAGGGGGCGATATCCAGTTATCACAAAGCTCAGTTAAAGTTTTAAATTTAATGGATAAAATTTCACAAAAAAAAGGTGATGCCTATATTGCAAGTGAGTTGTTTTATTTAGCTATTTTTCAATCAAATGACGGCATAAAAGAAGATTTTAAAAAAGCAGGGGCAACAGAGAAAAATATTACAGATGCCATCAGTCAGATTCGTGGAGGAGAACCTGTACAGGATAAAAATTCCGAAGAAAACAGACAAGCCCTAGATAAATATACTTTAGACTTAACCGAGCTTGCTAGAAAAGGCAAGTTGGATCCTGTTATCGGGCGAGATGATGAGATTCGTCGTGCTATTCAAGTTTTACAACGCCGCACTAAAAATAATCCTGTTTTGATTGGGGAGCCTGGTGTAGGTAAAACGGCAATAGTAGAGGGTTTGGCTCAGAGAATAGTTAACGCAGAAGTGCCAGAAGGAGTTAAAAATAAACGCGTATTGTCCTTAGATATGGCAGGACTGTTAGCAGGAGCAAAGTATCGTGGTGAGTTTGAAGAGCGATTAAAAGCCTTATTAAAAGATTTAGAAAAACAAGCAGGCTCAGTGATTTTATTTATTGATGAAATTCATACGATGGTCGGAGCAGGAAAAACCGAAGGCTCAATGGATGCGGGTAATATGTTAAAGCCAGCCCTCGCAAGAGGGGAGTTGCATATGATTGGTGCAACGACGCTGGATGAATATCGTGAAAATATTGAAAAAGATGCTGCTTTAGAACGACGATTTCAAAAAGTGCTGGTAGAAGAACCAACTGAAGAAGATACCATTGCAATTTTAAGGGGCTTAAAGGAGCGCTATGAAATACATCATGGTGTCAGCATTACAGACCCTGCCATTATTGCAGCGGCTCAATTATCGCAAAGGTATATTACCGACAGGCAATTGCCAGATAAAGCCATTGACTTAATTGACGAAGCTGGATCGCGGATTCGTATGGAAATTGACTCAAAACCAGAAGTAATGGATAAGCTAGATAGGCGCTTAATTCAATTAAAAATTGAAAGAGAAGCCCTTAAAAAGGAAAAAGATGAAGCCTCTAAAAAACGCTTAACAGAGTTGAAAGAGCGGATTCAAGAGCTAGAAAAACAATATGCAGATTTAGAGGAGATTTGGAAAAAAGATAAGGCTCTTTTGCAAGGAGCTAAGCAATTTAAAGAGGAGCTAGATAAATCCAGAGTTGATATGGAAGCGGCTCGTAGAGAAGGTGATTTAGGAAAAATGTCAGAGCTACAATACGGCATTATTCCTGAATTAGAAGCTAAAATTAAACTGGCTGAAACCGCAGAAGGAGAAGGTGTTAGCGGAGAAGCTATGCACTTGTTGCGAAATAAAGTAACCGAAGAAGAAATAGCCGAAGTGGTTGCTCGTTGGACAGGAATTCCTATGGCAAGAATGCTTGAAGGGGAGCGAGATAAATTATTACGCATGGAAGAAGTGATTGGAAAAAAAGTGATTGGGCAAGCAGAAGCCATTCTTGCCGTATCGGATGCCATTCGTCGCTCGCGCGCGGGTTTGTCTGACCCTAATCGCCCTAATGGTACTTTTTTATTTTTAGGGCCAACAGGAGTGGGTAAAACTGAATTAACGAAAGCCTTGGCAGATTTTTTGTTTGATACAACAGATGCCATTGTGCGTTTGGATATGTCTGAATTTATGGAAAAGCATTCTGTCGCCCGTTTAATCGGCGCACCTCCTGGTTATGTAGGGTATGAGCAAGGCGGATATTTAACCGAAGCGGTTCGCCGTAAACCCTACAGTGTTATTTTGTTAGATGAAGTTGAAAAAGCTCATTCTGATGTTTTTAATGTTTTGTTGCAGGTGTTAGATGAAGGGCGTTTAACAGATGGGCAAGGCCGTACCGTTGATTTTAAAAACACGGTTATTGTAATGACCTCAAATTTAGGCTCGCAAATTATTCAAGAGAAAGCAAAAGTTGCGGAATATAGCGAAATGAAACAGGATGTTATGGCAGTAGTGGAAAGGCATTTTAGACCAGAATTCATCAATCGTATTGACGAGATTGTTGTGTTTCACCCCTTAAATAAAGCTCAAATTCGTGCCATAGCAAAAATTCAGCTTAATCAATTGCGTAGTCGATTACAGGCGAATGATTTGGGCATGGAAGTTTCTGATGCGGTACTAGATTTAATTGGAGAAGCTGGTTTTGATCCAGTTTATGGTGCAAGACCGCTGAAGCGTGCTATACAGAATATGATTGAAAATCCTTTGTCTAAAGAAATTTTACAAGGTGGTTTTAGCCCAGGTGAAACGGTTCATCTAGGTCTAGATAATGGAAAAGTTAGTTTTTCTTAAGTGCTTTATTAAGTGCTCTTGAATTCGCACCACTGTCGCAATTACCCAACTTACTATGTAGGGATTAGGGAAGTAATTAAAGCTAGATTCTATCAGTGTTCAAGAGTATAGTGTATACAAATTTAGGTCAGGGGTAATTTAGGTATGTCTGGTGAATATCATCATAGTAACTCTAATTTTTTAATTCGACACGCTTCATTACGACAAATTCAAATCTTTGAATCTGTCGCTCGAAACCTCAGTTTCACGCGAGCAGCGGAAGAACTTTATATTACTCAGCCGACTGTGTCAGCTCAAGTCAAAAGTCTTTTTGAAACCATAGATATGCCTCTTTATGAGCAGGTAGGAAGGCAGATTCATCTAACGGAAGTTGGTGAGCAGGTTGCTTGCAGTTGTCGGGATGTCATTAACCAGCTTTCTAATCTTGAAATTAAGCTTGATGATTATCGAGGAATGAAGCGCGGTAGGCTTAAAATAGGCGTTGTCTCTACAGCACAGTATTTTGTTCCTGTTGCCTTAGGAGAATTCTGTAAAAAATACCCTAAGACAGAGTTAAGTCTTAAAATCAGTAATAGAGAAAATATATTTAAAAGAATCAACCGAGGGCTGGATGACTTATATATTTTAGGGCAAACCCCTTTGGATGCTGCTGAGCTAAATGTTATTCCTTTTGCCTCTAATCCGCTGGTTATTGTCGCTCACAAAAATCATCATCTCGTTGGAAAAAAGGTAAGCTTAAAAAAATTGTCGGAGGAGCCTTTTTTGATGCGTGAAGAAGGCTCAGGAATTCGATCGGCTGTCGAGGCTGTTTTTCAAGCTAAAGATCTTATTATTAATGAAAGAATGGTTTTAGAAACCAATGAAGCAGTCATGTCTTGTGTGTTTGGTGGGCTGGGTGTTGCTTGTGTCTCTAAACAGGGTCTTCATCTTTACGAAAGTTCGGGAGCCCTTAAAGTCTTAGATGTCGATGGCTTTCCGATTAGTAAAGAATGGAATATTGTTTATCCTAAAAATAGAGAATTATCAATTCTGGCAAATGAGTTTTTTAATTTTCTTAAAGAAAGGGGGGAGCTATATCGGGATATGAAAATGTCAGTTTAAATCAAGTATGAGCTGTTTTAATTGTTTGTATTGTTTATTTTGTTTTACAGGGAAATTCTTTAGAATCAACTGGTTGGTTAATTGAAAGAGCG
>CAYLXI010000079.1:0-8287 GCA_964387695.1 uncultured Piscirickettsiaceae bacterium | reverse complement strand
CTCACAAATCTATTGTTATCGCTTATAGTGGCGGTTTAGATTCAATGGTGTTGTTACACCTGTTGAGCCGTTTTGTAAAAGATAAAAGTCGCTTAGAAGCCATTTATATCAATCATGGTTTACAGTTGTCTGCTGATGATTGGGATATTTTTTGTCAAAAAACAGCTCTCTCCTTAAATATAAGTTATCAATCTATTTCTGTTAAAGTTATTGAAACTCAAAGAAAAGGCATAGAAGCGGTTGCCAGAGAAAAACGCTACCAAGCATTGTTTAATGCCATGAAATCTAAGGATGTATTAGTTACCGGTCATCATCTAAAGGACCAAGCAGAAACAACCTTAATGGCATTAATAAGGGGTTCAGGAGTAGCTGGTTTGGCTGGAATGCCATTTGTGAAATCTATATCAAAAAATAATAAGCAAATCCAGCATTATCGTCCCTTATTATTCTCTTCAGAATCATCTTTAAAAAAATATGCAACAACACACCAATTGGATTGGGTAGAAGACCCTAGCAATTTATCCTTGTCCTTTAAGAGAAATTTTGTAAGACATAAAGTTTTACCTGTTTTGGAGCAAGCTTGGCCTGCACCGATTCAAAATATAGCTAAGTCGGCAACCATTATGTCTGAATCTTTGTCTCTAATGAATGACTTGGCTGAGATAGATTTGCAGGGCGTTTTAGTTAATAAAAACTGTGTTTCTATGGTTAATGCAAAGCAACTACCTTGGTCTAGACAAAAAAATATTATGCGTTATTGGTTTAATAATTTTTTGCCTATTAAATTAACCTCAACAATTTTGAATTGGGTTGAAACCTGCTTAGAAAATGAAAATCCAGAAGCTCTTCCCGTTTTAAAGTTGTCAAAAAACAAGTTAAGATATTACAATAAAACATTTTATTATCTTTTTGATAATAAAGATAAATATAGTGTTAATGTTTCTGAATTTGATTTTATAGAGTTGGGTTTTTCAAGTAAAATATTTGAAGAGGTTGACCTAGGCAAAGCAAAAGACTTTTTATCTAAAGCCGTGGTGAGAAATATTCATCAAGATGATGAAGTGAATTTTAAGAATCTAAAGAAATGGTTTAAGCATAAAAAGATTCCTCCTTGGGACAGAAATCGTTGGCCAGTCATTGAATTAAATGGTGAAGTGGTTGTCGTTTTTGGTTTTTGGAAAATCCCTAAAATGTTATAAAAATAATTGGCGGTTGTTAAGCTCTTCCTTAATGACCTCTTGCTGAAAAGAAGGGGTTAAGCTATAATTTCCTCCCATTCTGGTTATTCAAATTCTTATAGTGATTTCATGACAAAATTTATCTTTGTAACGGGTGGAGTCGTCTCTTCTTTAGGAAAAGGCATCGCCGCCGCTTCTCTAGGAGCTACCCTAGAAGCTCGTGGTTTAAAAGTTAGTATGCTAAAAATGGATCCATACATTAATGTAGATCCTGGAACTATGAGCCCTTTACAGCATGGAGAGGTGTTTGTAACGGATGATGGGGCTGAAACTGATTTAGATCTAGGGCATTATGAACGATTTGTGCAACGCCATTTTATGCAGCCCAACAGCTTCTCCACGGGTCAAGTTTATGAAAGGGTTATTCGTAACGAACGCCGTGGAGATTATTTAGGGGGTACAGTTCAGGTTATCCCTCATATTACCGACGAAATAATTCGCAGAATTAAACTTGGTTCATCAGATTGTGATGTCGCTTTGGTAGAAGTAGGCGGAACGGTGGGGGATATTGAATCCTTACCTTTTATTGAAGCCATTCGCCAGTTAGCCATTGAAGTAGGGCGTGATAGAGCAATGTTTATGCACCTAACGCTTTTGCCTTATATTGCTGCTGCTGGAGAAGTTAAAACCAAGCCTACTCAACATTCTGTTAAAGAGTTGCGCTCAATAGGTATTCAGCCTGATGTGTTAGTTTGTCGTTCTGAAAGACCTTTGAAAAACAGTGAAAAAAGAAAAATTGCATTATTTACTAATGTTGCAGAAGAAGCCGTTATTAACTCCTTAGATGCAAAAACAATTTATCAAATCCCTAGAATGCTGCATAAGCAAGGATTAGATGATTTGGTTGTAAATAGATTTAGACTAGAAGTTCCTAAAGCTGATTTGTCCGATTGGGATATGATAGTTGAAGCTCAATTTAACCCTAAAACTTCAGTTAATATTGCTATGATTGGTAAGTATGTTGATTTAACTGAGGCCTATAAATCTTTAATTGAATCTCTTATTCACGCAGGAATTCATACTAAAACCAAGGTTGATATTAGCTACATTGATTCTGAATTACTCGAATCTAAAGGTCTTTCTTCTCTTGAATCTATGGATGCTATTTTAGTGCCTGGAGGTTTTGGAGAGCGAGGTGTGGAAGGTAAGATTCTTGCCATTCAATATGCTCGTGAAAATAAAATCCCTTATTTAGGAATTTGCTTAGGTATGCAAATGGCAGTGGTAGAGTTTGCACGCCATGTTGCGGGCCTAGATAATGCTCATAGCACTGAACTTAATCCAAAAACCCCTCACCCTGTGGTGGCACTCATTACTGAATGGACCAATGGAAAAGGTCAGGTTCTACAGCGAGATGAAGCAACAGACTTAGGTGGTACTATGCGTTTAGGAGGGCAAAATTGTCAACTTAAACCTAAAAGTAAATTAGCAGAAATTTATGGCTCTGAAACGATTAGAGAACGCCATCGCCATCGCTATGAAGTCAATAGTGGCTATGTTAATAAGTTAGAGCAACATGGTTTAATTTTTTCAGGAGAATCTGATGATGGTAGTCTTGTAGAAACCATTGAGTTAGCTGACCATCCTTGGTTTGTTGCTTGTCAATTCCATCCAGAGTTTACTTCAACACCTAGAAATGGGCATCCGTTATTTAGTGCATTTGTTGAGGCTGCAAATGTGAATAAAAACAAAAAAAATCCGTAGGAGTTTTTTAAAATGAAATTATGTGGATTTAATGTAGGTATAGACAATCCTTTGTTTTTAATTGCAGGGCCTTGCGTTATTGAATCTGAAAGGATGGCAATGCAAACAGCAGAGCAATTAAAAAGAATGACAGAAGAAGTTGGCATCAGTTTTATCTATAAGTCATCTTATGACAAAGCAAACCGCTCTTCTACTCAAAGTTTTAGAGGTTTGGGTGTTGAAGAAGGTCTTAGAATTTTACAAAAAGTTAAAGAGGAAATTGGCGTTGCTGTTTTAACGGATGTACATGAAGATTCTCCTTTAGATGAGGTCGCTTGTGTGGTTGATGTTATGCAAACCCCTGCTTTTTTAGTAAGGCAAACTAATTTTATTCAAAATGTTTGTAAACAAGGCATTCCGGTTAATATTAAAAAAGGTCAGTTTCAAGCCCCTTGGGACATGGGCCAAGTTGTTTTAAAGGCGCGTGAAGTTGGCAATGAGAGTATTATGGTGTGCGATAGAGGGACTTCCTTTGGTTATAATACCCTAGTTTCTGATATGCGTGGTTTAGCTTCTATGCGTAAAACAGGTTGCCCAGTGGTTTTTGATGCAACGCATTCAGTGCAACAACCTGGTGGTCAAGGTACAACTTCTGGCGGGCAAAGAGAAATGGTGCCTGTTTTAGCTCGTGCAGCGGTTGCGGCGGGTGTTTCTGGATTGTTTATGGAAACACACCCAGATCCAAAAAATGCTTTAAGTGATGGGCCAAATATGTGGCCTATTGATAATTTAAAGCCTTTATTAACCACTATAAAGCGTTTAGATGATTTGGTTAAATCAGAAGGGTTTATTGAAGCCTTATAAGTCGCTTTTCTACAAAAAATAGTTAGCACTTGTCATTTAAATGACATTTAAACTTGTTAAAATTCGCAGATAAATTAAATTTAAACTTAGAGTTCTTTTCTATTCATTTTTGAATTATGCAAAAGTCTCTTAATATTTTAGGAAAAGAAATGTCATTAATTAAAGATATTAAAGCTCGTCAGGTCATTGATTCTCGTGGAAATCCAACCGTTGAAGCAGATGTGATTTTAGAAGATGGTTCACTAGGGCGTGGAATTTCTCCTTCAGGTGCTTCTACTGGTTCTCGTGAAGCGATTGAGTTAAGAGACGGTGATAAATCTAAATATGGTGGTAAAGGTGTTTTAACTGCAGTTAATAATATTAACACCGAGATTAAAGCAGCTCTAGTCGGCAAAGACGCAACAGATCAAGCCGCGATTGATCGTGCAATGATTGTCTTAGATGGTACTGATAATAAAGCTCGCTTAGGTGCAAATGCCATTTTAGCAGTCTCTATTGCAACGGCTCAAGCAGCCGCAACTTCCAAAGGTATGCCTTTATATGCCTACCTAAAAACAGATACCTATAAAATGCCAGTTCCAATGATGAACATCATTAATGGTGGCGAGCATGCAGATAACTCGGTAGATTTTCAAGAGTTTATGATCATGCCAGTTGGTGCTCCAAACATGTCAGAAGCCATTCGTTATGGTGCAGAAGTATTTCATGCCTTGAAAAAAGTATTACACGATAAAGGATATAATACAGCAGTAGGTGACGAAGGTGGTTTTGCACCAGACCTTAAGTCTAATGAAGAGGCTTTAACGGTTATTATTGAAGCAATTGAAATTGCAGGTTATAAGCCTGGTAAAGATATTATGATTGCAATGGATGCAGCTTCTTCAGAACTTTATAGTGATGGTCAATATACTCTAAAATCGGAAAATAAAGTATTATCCTCTAAAGAAATGGTAGATTTATTATCTAGCTGGGTTGATAAGTATCCAATTATCTCAATTGAAGATGGTTTAGATGAGTCTGATTGGGACGGATTTAAGTATCAAACAGAAAAAGACGGGCATCGCTTACAGGTTGTAGGAGATGATTTATTTGTAACCAACCCTAAAATATTACAGGAAGGAATTGATAAGTCTGTCGGAAATTCAATTTTAATTAAAATCAATCAAATTGGTACGCTAACAGAAACTTTTGCTGCGATTAAAATGGCAAAAGATGCTGGTTACACCGCAGTAGTTTCGCATCGTTCAGGTGAAACAGAAGATACTGTTATTGCCGATATTGCTGTCGCAACAGGTTGTGGTCAAATTAAAACGGGTTCTCTTTCTCGTACCGATCGTATTGCAAAATATAATCAACTTATTCGCATTGAAGAAGCTCTAGGTGATGAAGCTGTTTATCCTGGAATGGATGCGTTTTATAATCTTAATAAGTAATTGGTAGAGTATCAGTGAAAGGTCTACTTATTGTCCTTGGTCTGATTATTTTAGTTCTACAAATTCGCCTGCTTTCTTCTGATGGAGGGGTAGGTGAGTATCTTTATTTGCAAGATCGTCTAGATCTTATTCAAGAAGAAGTTGCTCAGCAAGAAATCGTAAATGAACTACTTCGTCAAGAAGTTAAAGATTTACAATCAGGCACTGATGCAATAGAGACGATTGCTCGTAAAAAATTAGGCATGATTGGAAAAAATGAAGTCTTTATTCAGGTGATTGAAGCCCCTGTTTCTCAAGAACTTCCTGCAAGTTCTTCTCAGTCGTTATCAATATACCCTTAATGAGATTTTAAAAACACATAAACAGCTCCTGTTCCCCCGTCTTTAGGCAGTGCACTGCAAAATCCTAATACTTGCTTTAACTGTTTAAGTCTTTGGTTTACAAGGTTTTTTAATGTAGGAACATTGTCTTCAGAATTATAGCCTTTACCGTGAATAATAATGGCATATCGTGCTTTATTTGACCAGGCCTGGTAAATAAATTTTTGGATTTGAGTATCAGCTTGTTCTGAAGTTTTTCCGTGTAAATCTAGCCGCCATTGAGTGGTAAAGTCTCCTTTTTTAAGTTTAGTAAGCTCCTGTAATCTAATTCCTTTTTGGTGATGTAACAGGTATTCAAAAGCACTGACCCTACTGGACTCAGAACTATAATCTAAATCTTGGGTTTCATCATGAATGAATAAACGCTTTTTTTTGCGTGATTGCGGAAGTTTTGGAGCAAATATGACTTTATTGCTCAATTCTAAAGGCTCTACGCCCTTCATAGCAGCAACAAAGATTGATTTGTCGTTATCTTTATCTCCATTTGTTGGTCTAGTCATTTATAATTGCCTGAATTGTATAAAAATCTAAAAACAGTGTATTTTACTTTATGAAAATCCTTTTATCTAATGATGATGGTTATTTTGCTCCTGGCATTCAATGTTTGGCTGAAGCCTTAAAATCTCACGCCTTGTGTGAAGCTTTAATTATTATCGCTCCCGATCGTAATCGTAGTGCAGCCAGTAACTCTTTAACTTTATTAAACCCTTTAAGAAGTATTGAGGTTTCTCCTCATGTTTATAGCGTGAATGGCACACCAACAGACTGTGTTCATTTGGGGGTTAATGGAGCAATGGAGTTTGAACCCGATATCGTAATTTCAGGCATTAATGCAGGGGAAAACATGGGAGATGATGTCATTTATTCTGGTACAGTAGCGGCTGCCACCGAAGGACGGTTTTTAGGTAAACCTTCCATTGCAATTTCATTATGTGGTGATAAAAACTTTGTTACAGCAGCTAAAGTTTTATCTCAGGTTTTAACCGAGTTTAACCAATTAGAAATTGAAAAAAACACCATACTCAATATTAATGTTCCAGATATTAATTATTCAGAATTAAAAGGCGTGAAAATAACAAGATTAGGTCGCAGACACAGTTCTGAAAAAGTTGTTAAGGGTACAGATCCTAGAGGATTACCTTTATACTGGATTGGTCCAGCAGGTGTTGCAGAAGACGCAGGAGAAGGTACTGATTTTTATGCCGTTGAAGAGGGTTATGTTTCAATTACCCCTTTACAAATTGACTTAACCCACTATAAAATGCAGTTCTTATTACAAGACTGGGGACAGCATTTTCAATTAGAAAGGTAAGGTGTTGTAAATGCTCAATATTAATATCAGTCAATCTGATAATTTTCCTGTTTTACAAAATCCAATTGTTTACCCTAATGAATATTTTAGGATAAACCAAGGGTTAGGTATGACTTCACAGCGCACGCGAAATAGATTGGTTAATCGTTTGCAGGAAGAATTAGGTGTGAAAGATTTTGCCGTTTTGGATGCCATTAGAGTGACTCCTAGGCATTGTTTTTTAGATGAAGCAATGGGGTCAAGAGCTTATGAAGATACTGCTTTGCCCATTGGTTACGGACAAACAATTTCCCAACCATGGGTAGTTGCAAAGATGACACAGTGGCTGTTGAAAACAGGTAGCGTGACAAAAGTGCTAGAAATAGGAACGGGATCTGGTTATCAGACAGCCATATTAAGCTTATTGATCAAGCAAGTTTATTCAATTGAAAGAATTGAACCTTTGCTAAACAAAGCAAAGCAAGTGTTAAAAAAATTACAGATTGATAATGTAAAATTTGAATTAAATGATGGACATTGGGGCTGGGAAACACAAGCTCCTTTTAATGGCATAATCTCAGCCGCATCGCCTAGTAAAGTTCCAGAAGAGTTGTTTTTACAACTTGTTGAAGGAGGGCGTTTGGTGATGCCCGTTGGAGATGAGCAGCAATTACTGCATGGTTTTGTTAAAACATCGACTGGCTATAAAAAAGAATGCCTTGGCGAAGTATTATTTGTACCTATGAAAAAAGGAATTGAGAAGTGAGAATTTTTACCCCTATATACGACAAAATGTTGGTTTGGTCTAAACACCCTAAAGCACCTTTTTACTTAGGAAGTGTTAGCTTTATGGAATCTTCTTTTTTTCCAGTACCGCCTGATGTTATGTTAATGCCAATGTGCCTGTCTCAACCAGATAAGGCTTATCGGTTTGCACTGCTTACGACCATAACCTCTGTTCTAGGCGGGATCTTTGGCTATATGATTGGTTACTGGATGTTAGATTTAATCTGGCCACTGATAGAGGGAGTTAATTATGACTCTACCTACCATCAAGTTGTAGAAGTTTTTGCTTTATATGGTTTTTGGATTGTTTTTTTAGCAGGATTTAGCCCACTGCCTTATAAACTGTTTACCATTGCTGCAGGGGCGACTGCTATGGCTTTATTTCCCTTTATCATAGCATCTATAATTGGACGAGCTTCCCGTTTTTACTTGGTTGCAGCGGTTATGAAAATTGGCGGGAAAAGATATGAAGATAAAATCAGAAAGTCCGTTGACTGGATTGGTTATAGCATGCTTTTAATCGCGGCTGCTTTTATAATTTTTAGATATGTACTTTAAGGAAGAACTTAACAACTAAGATTATTTTATACTGGCTAAACGAGCCGATATTTT
>CAYLXI010000078.1:0-8394 GCA_964387695.1 uncultured Piscirickettsiaceae bacterium | reverse complement strand
TTGCAGTGAAAATATCGGCTCGTTTAGCCAGTATAAAATAATCTTAGTTATTAAGCTCTTCCTTAAGCTAAGTGTATAGCCCTTGTTGATGTCTATAGAGCACAGTAAATGATTATTGAAGCTAAATTTTAGCACTATGTGTATTTAATCTGACTTAATCAGAAACCTCTCTGATTGAGTATTTGGTGATTATATTTTTGGGTTATTCCTACCTCAAAAGAAGAAGGTAGGAAGTAATTTTAAACTATTTTAAAACAAGAGTCTTTGTGCCAGCTTCACCTGTATTGTCTGATAGTGAAATAACTATTTCATCACCAGCACTAGCATTAACTTTAACAGCCATGTATGGATTAGCTGAAACCGCACCAGACCATTGGGCGTTTACTACAGTTGTGCCATTGACGGCAACAGCAGCGGTATCAATAAACTTAGCGGGATGTGGTTTACCCGTTTTGTTGTTTATGCGAACACCCGTTTCCATTGGATGTTTGATAAGTGCTTTAATTTCAGCGACACCATCTCTAGATTTTCCACGCATTCTGATTCTGATTGACATGTTTATTCCTTTTGTATTTTTTTGCAATTCATTAATAACGATTAGTTAGTGAGGAGATCTTAACCTCCACAACCACCGATGGTTACTTTCACTTCTTGTTCGGTTTTAAAGAGCTTTCCGCCTGCTTTTGCAATAGCAATAACATTTTGGGTTTCTCCCATTTTAATACGGGTAGAAACAAATCCTAATGCCCCTTCATTAAAACTGTATTTACAAACTAAAGGCATAGGGTTTTTGCTTGCAATAATTGAAATAGACTCAATGTCAGCTAGCCCAGATGCGTCAACAGTAATAGGTGTTACTGCCCCGTTTTCAGCAATAGCGGGGGCTTTCAGTTTGACATCGTCAGAGGCTGATATTTCTGCCGTCCCGTAGGCAGCTATTAATGCGTCATCAATGGTTTTAGCACCAAAGGCTTTTGAGTTCCAGTCAGCAAGAACGGTAGAAGGTATTAGTAAACCAGCATTTACTGCAACAGCAGCAACACCAGTAGCAAGGGTTCCCTTAAGGAATGATCTACGTTTCATAAGGTTTTAAACTCCAATTAAGATTAATAAAAAAGTGTTGTTACGAGGTCTTTTGCACAATATTTAATGATTAATAAAATGAGGGTAAAACTACTTTTTTTAGTCAAAAAAACAATAAACATTTAATTGTTGTCAGTGTTTTTTGTCTAATGTTTAAAAGTTATACCTTAATTTTTTAGCCTAATATCATGCAAAGGCTTCTCTATAAAGAATAAATAAAATCGGTAATTAAGTCGATTTCTTTTTCCGTTAAAACTCCATGTTGTCCGAATGGAGGCATCATGCTATTTTCGATTTGAGTTTCAGGGGTTCCCCAAATCTTGTCGCGCAGAATTTGTCGACTCTTGTAGCGAGCTTGCATTACAATGAGAGGAGGTCCTGTTGTTCCAGCTAGCTTTCCTCCTTTAATTGCGTGGCAAGCTAAACAATTACCTTTTGATCGACTAAAAGATAGTTGTTTTCCAATGTCTAGATTGCTTACACTTACCTCTTCTTTGTTTAAACTGAGACTTCTGATGCTTGAACTCCAACTGTTGTAAAGACAATGGCTGATGAAATAGCAAGAGTAGTCATGAATCTCTTCATTTTTGTTTTAAACATGTTAATCCTCCTAAAGTGCTTTTCGGCTATGCCCATTATTTAGGGTCTTATATTTTTAGGACAAGTTATACAAGTCCTTGTTTTGATAGGTTACGCAGTTTTTGTTTTATCGCAAGCTTTTTAGCTCTTTTTGCCTATAGTAAAATTTAATTGGGTCTAAATATTTTTTTATGAAAGAGGTTTTGTTTTTGATGTTTTAGCTTTTGTTTCATTAGGTTAAGGCAGGTTGTTAGTAAGGCGTTTTATTTTACTTATTAGATTTGGATTTTTATTTTTGGTGAGCAGTGTCGATTTTTCTAGTAGATGTTCAGCATGTTTAATATTGCCGATATGTAGGTTTGCAAGGGCGGCATAATAATAAGCATAATCTAGTTTATTTTGTTTTGAATAAAGTTCGGCAGTGAGTTTATAAAGTCTGTAACGATAGTGAAAGCCTGAAGTTAGGCTCGTTAAAATTTGAATGGCTTTACTTTCCTGTTGATGTTTTTGCCACATTTTTGCGTGTCTAACAATGATAGAAGGATCTCTTGGAAAAAGTTCATGGAGGTAGTTAAATTTTTGGTGTGCTTTGTTTGTATGATGAATACCTTGAATTTGAGCTTTTAAAAGTTTAAGTAAACGCTCTTTAGGATAGGTATTAATCGCTTCTTCTAAACAAAGTAAATCGAAGTTTGCTTTGGTTTTGTTAATATTGTTATTGTTAAAATTGGCATTTTTAATAAAAGCGGTTAAGTTTTTTTTGTAGCAGAGTATGTGAGGGTTTGTTTTTGATAAGTTTTTAGTAAAAGAGTCTTGTTTGGCTGTTTGATTGAGAGCGTGAATTCTTTTTTTAATGAGATCAAGTGAAATTTGAGGGTTTTTTTCAGGGGTTTTAAGAGGAAGAAAGAGTTTCGCGCGGTTATCAGCTTTAGCGAGTCGGCTTTTTGTGACAGGATGAGTGCTTAATATTTCTGGTCTTTTGAATTCATGAAACTGGTTAGATTTTAGTAGTCGTCCAAAAAAATCTCCCATCGCAAAAGGGTTATATCCCGCATTATACAAGTATTGTATGCCAATAAAATCTGCTTCATATTCATGAGCTCTGGAGTGTTTTAACTGTTGTTGAGTATTTAAACTCACGCCTCCCATAAGCATTGCCATGCCAGCATCAGGGTCTTGTGAGCCAATTAGAATCGCGGCAATGACACTTGCTATGCTATTAATGCTTAAATCTTTTTGATGGTGAAATCTGCGGGAAAGATGGTTTTGGGTAACATGGGCAATTTCATGGGCTATAACGGATGCGAGCTCATCTTCTGTTTTAGCTGCCATAATTAAGCCTGTGTGAATGCCGATAATACCATTTGGCCCAGCAAAGGCGTTTATTTGCTTGTTATCAAGGACATAAAATCTAAAATGCCGTTTTGCTCCTGTTTGACTGCTAATTTTATGACCTATGTTTCTAACATAGTTAAGAATTTCTGGATCAGAAACAAGAGGGTGGTGCTTGTGTAGTTCGGTTGAAAAAGCTCTGCCTAATTTGGCTTCAGTTTGAGCATCGTATGCACTCAGATCAGGTGAGCCTAAGTCTGGAAGTGGATTAGCAACTAAGCTAGGGGAAAATATAATCAAACTTAGGTTCAATAAAAGTAAGATAAGCTTTATCATGGAAATGTCTCATAGATGATTTTTTTGTATTTTTAATGAATTTAACTGCCTTTAACTGCTTTTAAATAGTTTATCATTGTAAGATATTTTTTTAATTTAAAAACTCTTTAAATTTTGAAAGCTTTGTACAATAACCTAAATCCCTGTTTTCTAAGTAGGGGTTTGGGAATAATAATTCTCGTGTCATTTTTTTAGGATGTTTGTGTCTAAGATATTTTTAAATGTTAAAAACTTGCCCTGCCCCTTACCTTTGATTAAGTTGAAAAAAGCTCTATCAAGTTTACAGAAAGGTGATTTAATTATTCTAGAAGCAACGGACAGGGGAGTTTTAAAAGATATCCCTGCTTTTTGCAGCCAAAAGGGTCTTATTTGTAAGATTTTATCTTTTGATTCACCTTATAAAATTAAGATAAAGGTTATATTGTATTGTGATGCCTGAAAACTTGCCTAGCAGCTTGCCTAGCCAACTAAGTATTATTCAAGCAAAAGGGACTTTAGATTGGGCTTATCCCGCATTCATTTTAGGGTCAACTGCCGCAGTGATGGATAAAAAAGTAGAAATATTTTGTACTTTTTACGGCTTAAATTGCTTACTGAAAGATACTTCTAAACTAAAAGTATCTCCACTAGGGAATCCAGGAATGATTATGAAAAGTCCTGTTGGTCCTAATTGGTTTAAACGCGTGGACTGGAACAATGCTTTAGCACCTTTTTTCTGGACTTTACCCGGAATGACCTCTTTGGCAACCAAAGGATTTAAAATGCAAATGGAGAAGCAAAATCAACTTTCTTTTGAAGATTTAAGAACTCTTTGTTTAGAGTTAGGGGTAAAATTAACCGCCTGTCAAATGACGGTTGATTTAATGGGGTTTAAAGAAGAAGATTTTATTGACGGAGTTGAGTTCGCTGGTGCAGCAACAT
The DNA here is from genome assembly GCA_964387695.1 of uncultured Piscirickettsiaceae bacterium. Taxonomy (GTDB): domain Bacteria; phylum Pseudomonadota; class Gammaproteobacteria; order Thiomicrospirales; family Thiomicrospiraceae; genus Thiosulfativibrio. The sequence goes on along the minus strand of CAYLXI010000078.1, from coordinate 4,143 downwards.
ATTTTGCTAACTCTCCTGCAAGCCAATCATTATTTATTTAGGGTTAAATTATTTAGGTTTAAAAAATGACATATAAAAAATTAACAAAAGCTATTTTGCCTGTTGCAGGTTTGGGAACCAGATTTTTGCCTGCAACCAAAGCTATCCCTAAAGAAATGCTAACCGTTGTTGATAAGCCGCTGATTCAATATATCATTCACGAAGCGGCAGAAGCGGGTATTACAGATATTATTTTAGTGACCCACTCAAGTAAATCTGCGATTGAAAACCATTTTGATAAACACTATGAGCTGGAAGCAGAACTAAGAATAAGGGGAAAAGAAGAGCGTTTAATCTCCCTAGATGACATTACACCAAAAGGGGTTCGCTTGGTAAGTGTTCGTCAACCTGAAGCCTTAGGTTTAGGTCATGCCATTTTATGTGCAGCACCAATTATTGCCGACAATGAACCTTTTGCAGTATTACTGCCAGATGTTTTAATGTACCATCCTAATAAAGGTTGTTTAACTCAAATGGTAGAACGCTATCAAACTTTGCATACCAGTATCGTGGCATTAGAAGCAGTTGAAGAAGAGGAAGTTGAGAAATATGGTATTGCGGCAGTAAAAGGAGAAGATTTGCGTATCGAAAAGCTAGTTGAAAAGCCTAAGCCAAAAGATGCCCCTTCAAATTTATCGGTAGTGGGGCGTTATATTTTTACCCCAAGATTAATGGAGCTTCTAAAAACTACTTTGCCTGGTGCAGGAGGAGAGATACAGCTTACTGATGCAATGGATACTTTGTTAAGCGAAGAAGTGATGTTTGGCTTTGAATTTAAAGGCGGAATTAGCTATGACTGTGGTGAGAGGCTGGGTTTTTTGCAGGCCAATGTTGAATATGCTTTGCGAGACCCAGCTTTAGGAAAAGATTTTGCTCGATATTTACAAGGAGACCTTTGCACAAGAGAACTTATGGATAAAAAAAGCTAAAATTCAAGTAAACTAACCTTCCCAAATGCCCATTTAGAAACAAGATATAGTTGGCAAAGAAAGGCATTATCTGCCAACTATTATAAATAGGGATTTGGGTAGTGATTTTGTGATAGAGTTTAAATTATTTTAAAATAAAATTGGAGAGATAGCATGGCAGTTAACACCTCTTCTGCATGGCAAAGTTTAAGAGAGCACTGTGATTCAGGTGCGGGTAGTGTGCATTTAAAAGATTTATTTAAAGCAGAAAATCGTACCCAAGACTTTTCACTAGAACTGGATGAAATGTATGTTGATTTTTCAAAAAACAGAATCACTCAAGAAACCTTAGATTTGTTGTTAAATCTAGCTAAACAACAAGGCGTTGAAGGTTGGATTAAAAAATTATTAACAGGCAAAAAAGTTAACGATACCGAAGACAGAGCCGTATTGCACACTGCTTTAAGAGCTAAAAATAAAAAGTTACCAGGTTTTGTTGGGTCTGTTCAGTCAGATATTTCCAGTCAGTTCTCTAAGATGGAGGCTATCGTTCATAAAATTCGTACTGGGCATTGGCGTGGTTTTAGTGGCAAGCCAATTACCGATGTTGTCAATATTGGGGTAGGGGGGTCTGACCTTGGTCCTTTGATGATTACTCATGGTCTGCAAACGACTCAATCACCCATTAATATGCATTTTATTTCTTCTATTGACGGCACGCAAACCTCAAATGTTTTGAAAAGTTTAAAGCAAGAAACAACCTTATTTATTCTTGCATCAAAATCTTTTGCAACGATTGACACTTTGTCTAATGCTGAAACAGCTAAAGATTGGTTAAGAGAGTCTATTAAAGATGAAGCTACTTTGCTAGCACAGCATTTTTTAGGTGTATCAACCAAGCCAGATATGATGGCAAGCTGGGGGATTCCACCAGAAAATCAGTTGGTTTTTTGGGATTGGGTTGGAGGGCGATATTCTTTGTGGTCTACAATAGGAGTCTCTATTGCTCTGCAAATTGGGATGAAAAAGTTTTATGAGATGTTAGATGGCGCTCATATTATGGATGAACATTTTGGCAGTGCTCCTCTGTCAGAAAATATTCCAGTTATTTTAGGCTTAATTGATGTTTGGAATATTAATTTTTTAGATATTCACGACAAAGCCATTTTGCCTTATGATGCACGACTGAAATATTTGCCGTCTTATTTTGAGCAGTTAATTATGGAAAGTAATGGTAAGTCTGTTAATAGAGATGGAGAAAGAGTTACTTATAAAACTTGTCCTATTGTCTGGGGAGAAGTGGGTTCTAATGCCCAACATGCTTTTTATCAATTATTGCACCAAGGTACTCAGGCGGTTATGTGTGATTTTATAGCCCCAATTGAACGGGATGATTTTGATATGTCTTCTCATGCAGAAAAAGATGAAAGTTTACTCTATCAGCACGAATTGGCGATGGCAAATTGCTTTGCTCAATCTCGTGTGTTGATGTTAGGAGATGCTGCCATTCCAGATTCATTAAAAGAAAGTTTTAACTCTCCTTTTAAACATTATCCTGGTAACCAGCCCTCCAATACGATTCTTCTTAAATCTATCTCTCCTAAAACACTGGGTATGTTGGTTGCCTTGTATGAACACAAAACTTTTGTAGAAGGTATTATTTGGGAAATTAACTCCTTTGATCAATGGGGCGTTGAACTCGGAAAGTTGATTGCACAAGAAGCGCATGCTGCGATTAAATCTCCCGCTTTGGCAAGCTCATTTGATAGTTCAACTCAAGCATTAATTAAAAGGATTTTGAAATGAATATTTCAGTTTATGGATGTGAGTTAAGTGGCTTGGTAACCGCGGGGTCTTTAGCTCATGCAGGAAATCAAGTGATGGCGTTACCAGTGGGTTATGTTAAAGTTGAAGATATTAAAAAAGGTATTTTACCTAGAGAAGAGCCAGGCTTAGATCACTTAGTTTCAACAGAAGTTAAATCAGGACGCTTGGTTTTTGAAGCAGATTGGAACAAGGGTTTGGTGAACGCCGATATTATTATTTTAAGTATGCCCTCTTGGAATGCCAAACAAGCAGAAAAGGTGATTGATTTAATAGGTGAAAAATCTCTAGAAGATGTGCTAGTTATTAATCAAAGCACCTTGCCGATTGGTACTGCTGACCGTTTTGAAGCAATGTTAAAGCTGGCTTTTGCTGAGAAGGGATTAGTTGCCAAAGCCGTAGTTGTTTCTATGCCCGAATTTATCAGCGAAGGTTCTGCCATTGTAGATTTTTCAAAACCAGATCGTATTGTTTTGGGCAGTTCTAATAAAGAAGCAATCGCTGCCATTAAAGATTTAATGCGTCCGTTTAACCGAGTTACAGATCAGGTTAAAGTTATGTCTACCCGAGCAGCAGAATATACAAAGTATGCGGTAAACGCTTTGTTGGCAACGCGTATTAGTTTAATTAATGAATTGGCAAATAATGCCGAGCATTTCAATATAGACATAGAAGAAGTTCGTCAAGGACTAGGGTCTGATAACCGTATAGGGTTTAATTATTTATATGCAGGCTGTGGTTTTGGTGGGCCTAGTTTTGCGGCAGATGTACAATTATTAGTTGACAGTCTAGAGTCAAAAGGATATGACGCAGATTTATTGAAAACTGTATTATCTAACAATGAAACGCAAAAAGAAGTTCTATTTCGTAAAGCTTGGCGTTTTTTTAATCAAGATTTGCGTGGTATAAAGATTGGTATTTGGGGACTCTCCTTTAAACCTAATACCGCAACAGTCGACAACGCACCCAGTTTAAAAACCATAGAAGCTTTGATTGCACAAGGGGCTGAAGTGATTGCGTATGATCCTAAAGCAATGCCCGCATTTTCTAAATACTGGGGCGAGCGTTCAGGAGTCACTTTGGTCGATGATATGTATCTGGCTATTGAAGGGGTAGATGCTCTGATGGTGTTGAGCGAATGGGAAAGTTTTTGGAGCCCTAATTACCAGCAATTATTAGATAAAATGGCGCGCCCTGTTATTTTTGATGGACGAAACATTTATAATCAACAAGTGATGAATCAGCAAGGTTTTAGGTATTTTGGAGTAGGAAGGGGAGAGGTTGTTTAATTTTACCAGGCCTGGTAAAAATTGCGGTAATTATTGAGCTATATGGTGTCGTCTTATAAAATATAGAGAAAAATTTAATGAGT
>CAYLXI010000077.1:4849-8484 GCA_964387695.1 uncultured Piscirickettsiaceae bacterium | reverse complement strand
GAAAACCCTGCTGAAAACACAACAATTGATTCAACTGTTAAAACTAAGATTGTTGAACGCCATAATCATTACCGTAGCTTGGTTTTTTCAGACAGTGATTTAGTTTGGGATGAAACTCTTGCTTTGCATGCCCAAACATGGGCAAATTACTTGGCAGAAAATTTTAAAAAATCTGATGTTGGCGTGGTTAAACCTCACGCAACAACATTTCAAACTGAGTTACATACCGAAGACGATTATATGGAAGGTGAAAATATTGCCTGGTCGAATTACGGCAGGGGTTATTTAACAGAGAACCCAGTTGATATTTCGAGTGTTAATGTGGCAAGTGGTTTTGTCAAAGGCTCAATTGATGCTTGGGCGGTCGAAAAAGCTTATTATGATTATGCTAGAAATACGCAAAAACTAGGTTATGAAAATGAACAAATAGGGCACTACACACAATTAGTTTGGCAAAAAACCAAAAAAGTTGGCTGTGCTTTAGCGAATTCTAATACTGATAAAGGCGGGGAATGGGTTGTTTGTCGCTATGCAGAACCTGGTAATTATACAGAGCAAAAACCTTATTGCGCTAACTACACGGTTTCAGATTTGTTTACGAATAACCCGCCTAGTTTTAGCAATCAAATGATTAATAACAAGTCGTTTTCCATAACAAAAGTGTTAGAAAATAGAGCAGATTGCACAAGAAGAGATAATGCCGATTCCAGTTTAATTTTTACAGGAACAGCTAGCGCGAACATAGCAAATTTTGATGCGTTTAATAACGGCGATGATAGTAATTTATGGGACTTAAATTTTAATAATGTCACCATTCAAGATGGAGAAATGACATTAACCAACAGTGAAAACAATCGCTATATGACCTTAAAAATAATAGGGGAAAAGAGTTTATATTACACCGTAGAAGCTTACTGGTGGGTAATAACAGAAGAACTTTATAACCGCCGAGCATTTCTAAAATTAGCGAAAAATTAGCAACAAACTCTCTAATTGGAGGCAAAAATAATGACTAGATTTGTACGACCCTTTTGACTTGATTTTCCACTAAAAAGTGTCGAAACAGTGTATTTAAAATGGTTAAAATCTAGCGATTGCTTGTTTCTCTAGCCTTGGTTGCTAACTATTCAGCTTCACCAGTTTAATCTTCAAATTCGTCTAAATCATCATTTGATTGTGCAACGAAATTACGTTTTTTAGCATGTGCTAAAATTTCTAAATAAAATTCAGAATAGCCAGCCGCTTCGGCTTTATTGATATGCTCATTGATTGTTGAAAAGTGAATAACTTCAGCACTATCCACATTCGCACCATAACGACAGTCAAAATCCCAATAATCCATACCCTTAGGCAACGCACAGCGACGTTCACGTTTGATATACTTTTTTACTTGATGTTTAATCTCTTCTACTAAGCGAGCAGGTTTAATTTTTTCGTGAGTAAGTTTGAAGGTTTTTTTCATGTTAGATATCTTCTTTGATAATAATTCTGAGCATTATACTCCCCAACACCAGTCAACAAAATAATTCAGCACACTAAATATAACCCAGCTATGGCTCGTCTATTCAATAATGCGGTGGTGGCGTTTCTTCTGTTATTTGTTTGATTCCGCTGTTGTCTTGTTTTAGGTTTTTTAATATTTTTGAGAGTGATTTTAGTTGTTGTTTTAGGAGCATGATATCTTGTTGTTGTAGTGAGACGGTTTGATTTAGGGTTTCGATGGTTTCTTCTTGATAGCTTAGTTTTATTTGTAGGTCTTGCAGTTGGTCGATTATTTCAGCCATGTTAGTTTTCCGAAGTGTTTGGTTTTGGTTAGTTGTACGCGGTCTGCAAGGGGTTTTGTTAGGGTGATGGTGGTGGTGTGCAGTTCGTCTCTTCTAAAATAGTGGCATTCAATGGTATCGTTTTCATCTAGTATGCTTAGTAGTTCAGTTAGTTTTTCAATTGAATTCATTTTATAGCCGTTTAGGGCGATGATTTCGTCACCTGATGCGATGCCTGCGTTGCTTAAACTTTGCCCGTTCCACACATGGGTTACTTTTAGCGTTTGGTGTGGTGTTGCGGTGATATTCGCCGCTAAGTTTAGGACTGCGTTTTCATTTTCGGTCGTGCCACCTAGGTCTTTTATAGTGGTTGCAGGGCGTAGTTTAAACGCAATACCAAAGGGTTTAAATAGGTTTTCAAAATCTAAATCTTCTGTGCCGTAGAGGTATTTGTTGAAGAAGTCTGTGAAGTCGATGCCGCTAACTTTTGAGCAGATTTTTTCTATTTCAAATTCTGTTAGTCCTTTATTTGGTAAGCCGTGTTTTTGCCAAAGTGTTAGTAAAATATCGTCAAGTGATTTTTTATTGTTGGTTTCGGCACGAATGGTTAGGTCGAGACCGAGGGCGATTAAACTGCCTTTGGTGTAGTAGCTGATGATGCTATTCGGTGCGTTTTCGTCTTGTTGGTAGAATTTTGTCCAGGTTAACCAGCTGGATTCTGCGACGCTCTGTTGAAAACGACCGGGCATGCGATAAACCCGAGTCATTTCTTTGGCGAGGCGGTTTAGGTAGGCATCTGAATCGACAATTCCCGCATGGTTTAAAAATAAGCCGTCGTAAAAGGAGGTGATGCCTTCAAACCACCAAAGTTGGTTGGTGTAAACGGGTTGGTCTAGTTTGGCGGTTTGGTAAACTGCGGGTTTGATACGTTTTACATTCCAACTGTGAAAATATTCGTGGGAGCAGAGTTCTAAAAATTGTAGGTATTTGTCTGATGGGTGTTCTGTATTCAGGTAGGGCAAATTGTTTCGTGAGCAGAGCAGTGCAGTGGAGTTGGTGTGTTCTAACCCTCCGTATCCGTCGCCTGTTACCATGACTTGAAATAGGTATTCTTTAAATGGATAGGGGCTAGAAAATAGGTTTAATTCTACTTCACATATCGCAATTAAGTCTTTGATTAATCGTTGTTTGTCTAGTTTATGGGCTTCTATTTTTCCTGTGATGGCTACACGATGTGGTATGCCGTTGGCTTCAAATGTTAGCGCAATAAATTTACCCATTTCAACGGGATATTCAATTAAATCACGATAGTTTTTGGCTTGATATTGCCCAAATCCTTCGGCATTAATTTGTTGAGAAGGTAGGGTGGTGGCAATGTTCCAGTTTTCATCTTCGGTAAAATTGGAGGGTTCGATTAGAACGGCACATGGGCTGTTTTCTTGCCCGATGACTTCCATGAAAACCGAGGTGCCATTGAAAAAAGCGTGGCTTTGGTCGAAGTGTGAGCCGCGAACCGATAAATCCCACGCATAAACTTGGTATTCAACGAGGATTGCAGCGGTGGTTTTTTCTATTTGCCAAGTTGATTTTTCGATGGACTCGATATGAAGAGCTTTTCCCTCTAATGTCTGTGCCCTAATCTTGGTTAAGTGCTTTGAAAAATCCCTAATTAAGTAGCTGCCCGGAATCCAGTTGGGTAGGCTTAGTTGTTGCCCTGTTTTATTTGGATTGTCTATTTGAATGGAAACGTTAAATAGATGTTGATGTGGCAAATTGGCTGAAATAGTATATTGAATCATATTGAAGTCTTGTTTTTAGTGGTGTTTTTGGTGGTGATTTCCATGGTTTCGATACCCCCCTGGGCACTTTTTA
>CAYLXI010000077.1:0-4749 GCA_964387695.1 uncultured Piscirickettsiaceae bacterium | reverse complement strand
GTGGTGTTTTTGGTGGTGATTTCCATGGTTTCGATACCCCCCTGGGCACTTTTTATCGAAAAATAGCCCTGTCTTAATCTAAAGCAATTCGATTAGTTCACTAGGTTTTGATTCTAATTCTTTTATCAATTGCAAAGCAATGCTTTTTGCGGTTGCGATGCTATTTGGATTTTCGCTTGGAAACTGTTTACTTCTGGTGTTTGATTGAAATGCGGGTAAATTTGCTAGGTAGCAATTCGGCTGTTCGTTTTCTTCAGCAACACTTTTTATTAGTTGCTCTAATCCTGCTTTTGCCACGCCGTATGCACCGTAGTTAGCAGGTTTATCTGTTATGTTTTCATCTAACATAACAATTAGCTTTCCATCATTACTTTGTTTTAATAATGCCAGTGTTGTTTGGATTAAATGGAAATTAGCATTCAAATTTATTTGCAATGATTTATACCAGTTTTCAAATTCAAAATGTTCAATCGGTGTGCAAGCGGGTAAGAAAGCCGCGTTTAAAAATACGCCATCTAGTTGTTTGAATTGAGATGTTAAGCTTTCTTTAATTTCACGATAATGTTCAACTGTTGAGCCAAGTAAATCCATTGGTAATAATGTAACATTGCAGTTAAAATCTTTACTTAAATCATCATAAAATCTATTTAAAGTAGAAATGTCTTTATCTAATAATATCAGTTGGTTATTGTTATTTGCTAAGGCAATAGTAAGTTCTCGACCTAAGCCTTGAGCCGCGCCAGTGATGAAGTAGGTTTTCATTTAAAGTCCTTTTAAAAACATAGCCATTGCGTGTGGTGTTTCAAAATTAAAATCTGCTTGCCAATCTTTTTTAGCATTTGTATTCGGCGGAAGAAAACCAAATAATGCTGCCCCCGTTTGCATATTAGCATTTTTGCCCGCTAAAATATCACGAGGGTGGTCGCCAAGATATAAACAGTTTTTAACCGCTACACCACACTCTTTTGCCGCCAAAATCAACGGGGCAGGGTGTGGCTTACTTTCTGTTAGCGTATCACCACTAATGACGGTCATAGCTTTGGATGGAAAATGTTGTTGACTGATTAATTTTTGGGTAAGCCATTTAGGCTTGTTGGTCACAATTCCCCAAGGAATATTTTTATCTGCAAGGGCTTGCAATCCGTCTTCTAGTCCTGAAAATAATTCGGTATGTTTGGCAATGTTTTCTGAATAAGTTTTAAGAAAAAAATCTTTTCTAATGGTAATTTCATTTGCTGAGAGTGTAGGAAAAGCTAGTTCAACCATCGCTTGCCCACCTTCTGAAATAATTGCTCTTAGTTGTTGATAGTCTACATTTTTAACCGAAAATTGTAAGCAAGTTTTTTCTAAAGCATAAGCAAAATCTAGAGACGTATCTAACAACGTACCATCTAAATCAAAAAGTACACATTTAATCATGTTTTTTGAAATGCCAGTAAATAATTAATATCCATATTATCTGATAGACCATATCTATTTAACAGAGGGTTAAACTCAATACCTGCACCGGCAACTAAACTTAAACCAGCTTGACGAGCCATGGTACTTAGTTCGGAAGGTTTAATAAAATTTTCATGCGTATGCGTACCTTTGGGGACTAAATCTAAGATTTGTTCGGCGGCAATAATACCTAGTAAATAAGATTTATAATTACGATTTAAGGTTGAAAAAAACACCCAACCATCAGTTTTTACAGAATCAGCGGCGGCTTGAACAATAGAGGCAGGGTCGGGGACATGCTCCAGCATCTCCATACAAGTGACTATATCATAATGCTCAGGGCTTTGTTTAGCATGTTTTTCGGCACTAATTAATTGGTAATCAACTTTGACACCTGCGTCTAAACTATGTAGGCGCGCGACCGTTAATACTTCTTCTGCTAAGTCAATTCCCGTCACCGTTGCACCCTCAACGGCAAGTGACTCAGAAAGTATGCCGCCACCACAGCCAATATCAAGAATTACTCTGTTTTCAATCGGTTGAAACTGTTTAATAAACTCTATTCTAAAAGGGTTTATCTTATGTAAGGCTGAAAACTTACCCTGCTCATCCCACCAAGTGCTGGCATGAGCGTTAAAATTATTTAGTTCATCTGCATCTGCATTTTGAGTTGTTTGAAAATCTAGCATTCTTGTCCTTTGTTAAGTGTCTCCTTAATGACAGAATATAACACTAGATATCAATATGCAAAGGTTTTTATTTAGATATTTTATTATTTATAGAGGGAATGTCTAATATAGATAATAATTCAGATTTATTAATTCCTCTTTCAGGGCTAACAATGTATTTAACAAGTGAACCTTTTCCTAGCCCGCATGATTTGTGGTCTTGTAGGTCTTTGGTGCCTATTTCTGAACTATCACAGATGTCATCAACCACTAAGCCTAACAGTTGAGGTTTGCCATTGACCTCATATTCTAAAATAATAATGTCATTTTCTTCTTGGTTATAGTTAAATTCTTTATCTGTAATCAATGAATATAATGAAATAATGCTAATGGTACGTTTTTTATAAACAATCACGCCGATTAAATAATCGTCGCTACCAATGACGTCGGTCAAGGGCTCATCGTTTAAAGAGGCAATAATATATTTAGATTCAATACCGTACACCTTATCTTCTACAAAAAAAGTTGACACATCAATAGTTTCTTCATTAACTTGGGGTTTTGGATAGGTGTAAGGTGGAATTGCTCGGGCAGGCTTTTCTTGTGTATTGCCTTGACTTATGTCTGAAATTTCAGTAAATACAATCGCAAAAACATCATTATTGTAATTGTCTTTAGTTTTGTATTCACGATAACCTTTTGATGCAGATGATGCTACTGCGTAATATTTATTGTCATATTCAATGATATTGGTATGGGATTGTCCTTGTTCTAAATTAAAGAAGGCATCTGCAATGGCTAAAGTCTCACCAATATTTATATCGGGATTGCTTGATGAAATAACTTTTTTCTGGTTATCGCAAAACAATGCAAAATAAGAAGGCTGTTCTTCATTTAGTTTAAGCGGCAAGCTATCTTCAAGAATGGCTTTAAATTCAGGTTCTGAATCAAACACAATGCCAATGCCTCCTAATACGTCATTGCTATTGTTTATATCTGTAATACAGGCATTGTAAATATAGGTATGTTTGTTTGAATATAATAAACTCTGATTAAAATCACTTACCGTATATTGCTGAGAGTTTGTTAAATTTAAGGTTTTGTTAATCCAATCTTCATGTATTTTGGTACCGATTAAATTTGTATTCGACGGATTAGAAACAGCTAGCACCACACCATTTTTATTGTAAATAAATAGATTGGTATAAACCGTGTAAAGATTGTTGATGTAAGCTAATATTTTGCCCATTTCGTCTGCATCTGGCGTAGCTGTTTTTAAGCTTTGCCTAAAAAAGGTTGTTAATGCCCACCAACGGCAGTCATTTGCTCTTTCATAAAGATTTCTATCCATAATGTCAACGGCAAGTTTTGCCATAAAAACGCCATCATTTAAAATCGAGCTAATAACCGTGTTGTTTAGGTTGTTAATGCTGTCTTCAAAAACTGTTTTTGTTTTTAAACCTGTTTTGGATATTTGTTGTAAGAGAGAGCGGCTAAAAGAGTTATCGTTTGTTTTCGCGTTCGCTATTTTAACATTACCATTCCATACGGTTACATCCAGCTTTCGTTGTATTTTTTCAGCTTCTTTTGGAATAGTGGCAAGTTTTTTACCAAAAATATTGCTGTTACGAATAACTTGTTTCAAAATATTTTTATCAAGATTACTTTCTTTTTCATCATCAAGTGAATCAAAAGCATGAGCTAGTGGCACCATGACATGTCCTAGCCAATCTAATCCAAAAAAGCCTTGATAACCATGGGTTTTACAGGTTTTTGATAAAAACTCCTGCCCTGCAAATCTGACAACTTTATGCCTAGATGTTAAGGAATTTTGTAGTTTTGAATCTAATCTAATGGTGGTGGTATCAGAAGAAGAAATAACGCTTCTTTCTTTGTTTAATAAAGAGATATTAACCCAGTCTTCTTCAGTTAAAAGGTTATTGAAAATGCTAGACATTTCATCTTCAAATTTAAACTCTAAAGCTAGAACACCTAATACTTGAGAACTAGGGTCATTCGTTTCGGTCACTTTATAAGCATAAATAAGGCTGTTTTCTTTAGTCGGGTTTAAATCAGTATAGCCATAATATTCAACAAAACTTTCTGACGTCGTCATTGCCTCTTCAATAAAAGAAGATGTTGATTCCGTAATCTGATGAGTATCATCCAGTTGTAATAAAACTTTTCGCTTTTTATCGATTAAAATAACATTGCTGTAAACGCTGTATTTTAAAGTGTATTCTGCAAACCTGTCTTTTAAAGAACCTTCTAACTGCTCACGACCATCCTTGTTAGGCTCATCAATTCTTATCGCTTTAAGATATTTTCTAATATCTTCATCGGTTGCTAAAAAACCAATATCAGCCGTTCTTTCAAATAGGTTGCGGATAATAATATCAACAGAGACTTGAGCTTTAGAGTTTATCTCGGAGCAGACCTTTTTTAATCGCTCTTCAGCAAGCTGTACTAATAATAGTTCGGTTAGTTGCTCAAACTCTTGTCGAGTTCCCGACATATCCATATCAACATTAGACATTTGACCTAAAAGCGTTAAAAGATCCCAACGCTCAGAAAGAGCACTCAATTCCTTTTCATACTTCTTAACTTCTGGCATATGGCGTGCTAGTTTTGTTAAAGCTGT
>CAYLXI010000076.1:0-8658 GCA_964387695.1 uncultured Piscirickettsiaceae bacterium | reverse complement strand
TTGATATTGATCGTCAAGGTCGGGTAAAGCTATCTATAAAAGAAGTTAACGCTTAATTTGTGATTTACTAAATGTAAAATAACAAATGCAGAATAATTTTAAAAAACCGTTGTTATGACGGTTTTTTTGCATGAAAACTAAACAATATAAAGAAGAAAATATGTCTCAAAGCCACCCTTCATTTGAACTATTAACCACTAAATCCATTGAATCTTTAAGCGTAACGGTTGAACATTATCGTCATAAAATGACAGGAGCAGAGCATTTTCATTTAGCCGCAGAAGATTCTCAAAATGTGTTTATGGTGGCCTTAAGAACCGTGCCTATGGACTCAACGGGCATCGCACATATTTTAGAACATACCACCTTGTGTGGAAGTGAAAAATATCCCGTTAGAGACCCTTTCTTTATGATGATTAGGCGTTCACTTAATACTTTTATGAATGCTTTTACCTCCAGCGATTGGACGGCTTATCCTTTTGCAACAGAGAATAAAAAAGACTTTCAAAATCTTTTGCAAGTCTATATGGATGCCGTGTTTTTTCCTAACTTAAATAAATTAGATTTTGTTCAAGAAGGTCATAGACTAGAATTTTCTGAGATGGAAAACCCTGAATCAGAACTGGTTTACAAAGGGGTGGTTTTTAATGAAATGAAAGGAGCGATGAGTTCGCCAATTTCTACTTTATGGCAAGCATTTTCTAGCGAGCTATATCCTGCATCTACTTATCACTATAATTCAGGTGGAGAGCCAGAAGATATTCCTGATCTAACTTATGAGCAATTAATAGAATTTCATAGACATCACTATCACCCATCTAATGCGGTATTTATGACTTATGGCAATATTTCTGCCGCAGAGCATCAAGTTCAGTTTGAAGATTTAGCTTTAAATTGTTTTAAAGAAAAAGTTGGAGTAGTTAAAGTTTCAACCGAAACGCATTTTGAAAAACCCAAAACAAAATCAGCCGTTTATGCTTTAAATGAAGAGGATACATCAGAAAAAACCCACATTGTTTTAGGTTGGTTATTGGGAGAAAATAAAAACCCTTTAGATGTCTTAAAAGGACATTTGCTTTCAGCCGTTTTACTAGACAATAGTTCCTCACCGCTAAGACAAGTGTTAGAAACCACGCCTTTAGCAAATGCCCCATCTCCTTTATGTGGTTTAGAAGACTCCAACAAAGAAATGGCATTTATGGCAGGGGTTCAAGGTTCTGAAGCAAAGCATACCCAAGCAATTAAAGAACTCATTTTAACGAAATTGCAAAGAATTGTTAAAGAAGGGGTGGACCCTAAAATGATAGAATCTGCTTTACATCAACTTGAATTATCGCAAAGAGAAATTGGTGGAGATGGCTACCCATACGGCTTACAACTTATGCTGCAATCTTTAGCAGGTGCCATGCACGATGGTGATCCCATTGCTTTATTAGATATGGACAAGGTATTAAATTCATTGCGTGAAGAAGCCCTTCATAAAGATTTTATTCCTAATTTAGTGCAAGAATGGTTGTTAAACAACACCCATCAAGTTTGCTTTACTATGAGTCCAGATACCCAGTTATCTGATAAAAAAGAGCAAGCTGAAAAAAACAAATTAGCCCTCATAAAAAGTCACTTAAGCACCAAACAAAAGCAAGAAATTATTAAGCAATCACTTGATTTAAAAGCCAGACAATCTCAAGAAGATGATATGTCACTGTTACCTGAAGTGACCAAAGAAGATATTCCCAAAGAGATTAAACAAATTAAAGGCAAAGTTAATTTTGCAGGAGATTTAAAAGTATCTACCTACAATGCAGGCACAAATGGATTAGTTTATGAGCAGTTAATTGTTGATTTACCAGAATTATCCACCTCGCAACAGGCTCTAATGCCATTATTTAACGCCTGTTTAACTGAATTAGGTTCAGCAAAAAGAGATTATTTAACCACCCAATCGCTACAATCAGCAGTAACGGGAGGTATCAGTGCTCAAACAAACATTAGAGCTCAGCTAAATAATAACCAAAAAACACATTCCCATTTTGTATTATCAGGGAAATGTCTTAATCGCAATCAAGAATATTTAGCAAAATTAATGCACGAAACTTTAGCAGAAGCTAGGTTTGATGAATTAGATAGAATTAAAGATTTAATGGGGCAAGTTCGTACCTCAGTAGATCAAAGTGTTACCAGTAACGGGCACGGTTTGGCAATGCTGGCAGCAAGTCAAAACTTTTCTCCAGTTGCCAACTGGTCATTTAATCGCAGTGGTTTTGCAGGCATTAAATTTATTAAATCTTTGTACGATAACATTGCAAAAGAGGGTGAATTAGAAGTTTTTGCACAAGAACTATCAAGCATTCAACAAAAATTGCTCACCAGCTCAAAACAAGCTCTGCTAATAGGTGATGAAGCAGGTTTAGAAAACTCTCTTTTAGGATTAAACGCCCAATGGTCAGGGTTAGCGGTTCATTCTGGGAAGAAAAATTTAGAACTAACGGCTAATAATCAAGCCGTTAAGCAAGCATGGATTACCAGTACACAAGTTAATTTTTGTGCAAAAGCCTATCCAGCAGTGTCATCGGGGCATGAAGATGCACCGAAACTATCAGTTTTATCCGCTTGTTTACGCAATGGTTTTCTTCATTCTGCGGTGCGTGAAAAAGGTGGCGCTTATGGAGGAGGGGCTTCTTTTAATTCTGAAGCAGGAACTTTTCAGTTTTATTCTTATCGTGATCCCCGTTTTATGGAAACCTATCAAGATTTTGATAAAGCATTAGATTGGTTGACGAGTAAAGAAGCCAAAGAATCACAAGTTGAAGAAGCTATTTTAAACATTATTAGTTCAATGGATAAACCAAGCTCTCCATCAGGTGAAGCCAAAAAAGCTTTTTATCAAGATTTATATGGCAGAAGCTATCAAGCCAGAATGGCTTATCGCAGTGGAGTTTTAGAAACAACCTTAGCAGATCTTAGAGAAGTAGCACAAAAATACCTTATACAAGATAAAGCCTCCTACGCAGTTTTAACACACGAAGGCGTTAGTGAAGAAGCCAGCAAAGAAGGATTTGATATTATTACTCTTTAAGGAGTGGCTTAATAACTGATTAAACTTGGCTAATCCCAGTAGGGCTGAAAGTCCACGCATAACTTCAATCAGTTATTAAGTTCTTCCCTAATAAACTGGGACTAAACAACGAATGAGCCAGAAAAACCTATTGTCAATAGAGCTTTTTTCTGGTGCAGGGGGTCTCAGTATTGGGATAGAAAAAGCGGGTTTTTGCATAGTTTTAGCAAATGAAATAGAAAAAGACTTTGCTACTTCATTTAAAATGAATCACCCGAATACCAAAATGATTTGCAAAGATATTCGTCAGGTTGATTTTTATGTGGAATTGAAAAAACTAGGTCTATCCAAAGTAGATTTGGTTTCTGGTGGCCCTCCCTGCCAAGGGTTTAGTACGGTAGGCTCTAAAAATAAAGAAGACCCTAGAAATGGTTTATTTTATGAATATTTAAGAGCCGTAAAAGAAACGCAACCTAACTATATAATTTTTGAAAATGTAGCAGGGTTTAAAACTATGTATCAGGGCATAGCCTATAAAACCCTTATCAATGAGCTTAATGATTTAGGCTATGACACTACATCATCCGTGTTGGAAGCATCGGATTATGGGCTACCTCAAATAAGAAAGCGTACAATTATTATTGGCTGGAAAAAAGGATTAGTAGCAGTAAACTTACCGACTCCAACCCATTTTAATGAAAGCGGTTTACTTAATAGCACTAAAAAATTAACGCTTATGGATGCAATATCTGATTTACCTGAGCTAAAAGCAAATCAAGTAAATCTTAAGTATCTCGAAACACCTCAACACGCATACCAAATTAGATTAAGAGGAGAAGAAGTTGCTTTAACAGAGCATAACAGTGCTAATTATGGCGCAAAAATGTTAGAGATTTTATCGCTTATTCCTAGAGGAGGTACAGTAAATGATTTGCCTGAAAGATTGCGTCCCAAAAAATATTTTTCCAATACTTATGCTAGGCTTTTACCAGACAGACCGTCGCCAACAATAACCAGAAATTTTGGTACGCCATCATCATCTAGGTGTGTACACCCCTTTCAAGATAGAGCTTTAAGTACAAGAGAAGGTGCTAGGTTACAAGGTTTTCCTGATGATTATGTTTTTTATGGTAGCAAAACATCAAAGAATTTACAGATAGGAAATGCTGTTCCTCCCATTTTTGGAGAGATAATCGCTCAAGAAATCATAAAAGTTATCAATAAAGGTGCGTTAGCAAAAAACCCGTTACAAATAAATTAATCTTAGTTATTAAGTGCTTCCTTAAGGGTGTCAAGAGGGTTAACACGATGTTACAAATTTCTTTAGCAGTTGCAATTTATGATAATGAAATAGAGTTGATTGCCATTCGTTCTCAAGGGGCAGGGGGACAAAATGTTAATAAAGTTTCCTCTGCAATTCATTTAAGATTTGATATAAAGTCCTCCTCTTTACCAGACTTTTACAAGCAAGAGCTTTTAGCTCTGCGAGATAAACGCATTAATAAAGACGGGGTGTTAATTATTAAGGCACAGCAGTTTCGTACCCAAGAAAAAAACCGAGCGGATGCCTTGCGTAGATTACAAGAATTGATTAAAAGTGTCGCAATCATTCGCAAAGTAAGGCGTGCAACCAAACCCACCAAAGGTTCACAAAAACGACGACTAGAAAGTAAAACAAGAAGATCTAATATCAAGGCTTTAAGAAAAAAGGTTTGTGATTAGAGGAGCGAGCCTGTCCCGTATTTTGTGTAAACGCCTAGCGAACACTAGCGAACAAGCTCTAGAGATCTATATCCAGTTTCTAAGTAGGGATTAGGGATGCCTTATTCTTGTTTTTTTTCTTTATCTTGTTTTTCTTGGTGTTTTCTAGCTATTTCATCCCAGTCAATGTTATTACAACTGTCGCATTCTTCTTTAAAAATGCCTACTTTAACCAGCAGAGCATGAATGTAGCATCCTAAACAAAAACCTAAAATGGCTTCAAGCCACATTAGTCCAAAACAAATCCAAACTAGATAAAAAGGAATCCAAAATGGCATAAAGTTTTCTGTTGTCGTAAGAAGTTTAGCATTAAATAAACCATTAACCATATTGGCAAAAGTGTCTGGATTAAAGTAAATAATACACACTATAATAAAGCTTGCACCAATTGACCAAGCCATGCGCTTAGGTTTTAAGGGTTTCCATACAGGAGGAGATTTTTGAGCTAAAAAACTACTGATTAAAATAGTAGGTGAAAACCGTGAAGTTGAAACAAACATACCTGAAATCATTTCAAATAAAGCTATAAATAAAACCAAGGTTTGAATAGGGTAGGAATAGGTTCGTTTAATGGCTTCTACCATATAAATAATATTATAATCCCAATCCAAATCATAAGTATCAACAGCAGTATCAGAGTTTACAATCCAATTAGAAGTAAAAGCAACATCAAAAAGGGTTAGCCCCATATAAAGTGGCACAAGCAGTAAAATACCCGCTCTAATTCTAACCGCGGTTTCATTAATATAAATAACGGGTTCTTTTGTATCCCTAAACCACAGGTTTTTAAAGGTATAGGTCATGTTATTTGTCCTTATTATTTATTCTTATATGTCAGGTTATACAATGTTGCTTTAGAAAAAAAGGCTTATAAAGTTTATGTTTCAACTGGGTTTTGGTATATATTTTCAGAACTTAGTCCGTTAAATATAATATCGCATAAATGTTTTGCTGTAGCCTCAGGACGAGGTAATTTATTTGGGTCTTCACTAGGAAAATGACGGCTGCGAGTGTTGGATTGAAAAGCGTCTAGTTTAGCAGTGTAAAAATTTATATTAGAGTCTTTGTTTTCTATAGATAGAGTTGTTATAAGTTGTTCTAAACCAGCTTTAGCAACACCATAAGCACCATAATAGGCGGGGTGTTTATCAATTTCGTTATCTAAAATAGTAACCAGTTGAGATTGTTCACTATTGTTTAAGGAGGCACTTAATAAAGGCAAAGTGTTTTGAATAAGGTGAAAGTTAGCATTTAAATTGGCTTGTAAAACTTCATACCATTGTGAAATATCAAAATTATCTATGCGTGTAAACCCTGGAAAACTGGCAGCATTTAAAAACACCGTATCCAATTTTCCGTAATTTTTTTCTATAATTTGTGCAAGCTCTTGATAATCATCAGGATTAGCCCCTTGTAAATCCATAGGGTAAAGAGCTGGAATACAATCTTTTTGAACAAGCTCATCATAAAATTTTTCAAGAGATTTCTTGTCTTTATCAAGCAGTATCAGTTGGTTTTGTTGTGTTGCAAGCTGTTGAGCAATAGCTCTGCCTAAGCCTTGAGCTGCACCAGTAATTAAAATAGTTTTCATGTTTTAGAATATTCCTCAAGGAGCTGCTTAATAACTAAGGTTATAATTAGGCTGTAAAAAAGAGTCGCTATTTGTGCTGAAATGATGCCTTGATGATGAAAACCACGCTCTACGGGGCTTATATAAATTTACAACCTCTGCGTTATCACTTCTTGCAATACATATGCCTAGAATTGATAGGTTAGAAGTTCATGCAGAATTTTAATCAGTTGTTAAGTGGCTCCTTAAAACAAGTGTTTAAAAATTGGCTAATTTCATAAGGGGTTTCAAATTGATAGTTAGCGTGCCAGTTTTTTGCAGCATCGGTATCTGATAAATATCCATACATTGCTGCTCCAGTTAGCATGTTAGCATTTACACCTGCTTCTATATCTCTAGGGTGATCACCCAAGTAAAGGCAGTGTTTATTGTCAATACCACATTCTTTAGCAGCCAAATCAAGGGGTTCTCGGTTAGGCTTATTAACCGCAAGAGTATCGCCACAAACAATGGTTTTAGGCTCGCTTGGAAATTCAATCGCTTGCAGGAGTTTTTCTGTTAACCAAGTTGGCTTGTTGGTCACAATACCCCAAGGTGTTTGGTTTTTTGCAATAAGATTCATCGCTTTTTCTAAGCCAGGAAAGAGTTGCGTGTGTAGAGAAATATGTTCAAAATAGACCTCTAAAAAATATTCTTTTCGTTCATCTATTTCTTTATCCGTTGCATTAGGAAAAGCAAGCTGTATCATGGCAAGTCCACCTTGTGAAACCACTTTACGGATATTTTGATAGTTTAATCTAGGTTGTTGAAAAGCTTTACAAGTTTTATTTAATGCATAAGCAAAGTCATAAGAAGTGTCTAGTAAAGTTCCATCTAAATCAAACAATATGCAATCTATTTTGTGCATAGTCAATCTCATTTAACTGTTTTTTTGATAGGCGACAAGATAGTTGACATCAAGTTTATTAAAAAGGCGGTAGCGCTTAAGAAGAGGGTTAAAGTCAATGCCAGAGCTTCCTTGTAAGCTTAGCCCAGCCTGACGCGCCATCGTATCTAATTCAGAAGGCTTAATAAACTTTTCTAGCGTATGAGTGCCTTTAGGCACTAAGTTTAAAATATTTTCTGCCGCAAAAATTGCCAATAAATAAGACTTATAGTTACGGTTAAGGGTCGAAAAAAACACCCATCCATTGGGTTTTACCGCATCAGCCGCTGCCTGAACAATAGAAGCAGGATTTGGCACATGCTCTAGCATTTCCATGCAGGTAACTATGTCAAACTTCTCAGGGTGTTGCTCTGCAAAATCTTCAGCAGAAATAAGCTGATAGTCAACTTTAACACCAGAATCTAAGCTGTGTAACTTAGCGACAGTGAGAGCTTTATCAGCCAAGTCAATACCTGTTGTGTTTGCCCCGTGTTCTGCCAGAGATTCAGATAAAATGCCACCTCCGCATCCAACATCAAGAATGCGTTTATTTTCAAGTTGTTGAAACTGTTTTATAAAGTCTAATCTAAGGGGGTTTATTTTATGTAGAGCCGCAAAACCGCCCTTTTCATCCCACCAAGTGGACGAAAGGTTATTAAAGTTATCTAGCTCTTTAGGATCTGCATTAGTTGTCATAAATAGTATTTCTTAAGTTTTAAAAATAATGATAGAATTATAGCGTTTTTATTAAGGTTTTAATATAGAACTTGCTTGGGTAGAGATTAGTAATTTTTTAATTCTCTTATGCAAGTATCTTGAGGGTTAATTTATTCTTGTTGTAAATCAATAAGTTAAAGTTTTTTAAGGGAGGAAGCCATGAATACAGCATCATTTTTTCAAGATTTAACCTTTTCTGATAAGGCAGTGGTTATAAAAGCATTAATTGACAGTGATTTTGGTAAAGAAATTCGTATAGCATTTAAAAAAAATCAGGTAATGAAAGAGCATAAAACCAAATTTCCAATTACTGTTATGGTTCTTAAAGGCAGTGTTGCTTTCTCAATTGGAGATAATACCGCAACACTTAATGCTGGAGATGTGATTGCAGTTGAAGGCGGTGTTATGCATGAATTACAAGCACTAGAAGAATCTGTTGTGCGGTTAAGTTTGCACAAAAATGATAGTGTAGATAGGGTAAAAAGCACTGTTTAATGCTTATATAATTTAAGCGGTTCTTTAAGGAATCGCTT
The DNA here is from genome assembly GCA_964387695.1 of uncultured Piscirickettsiaceae bacterium. Lineage (GTDB taxonomy): Bacteria > Pseudomonadota > Gammaproteobacteria > Thiomicrospirales > Thiomicrospiraceae > Thiosulfativibrio. The sequence continues at coordinate 97 of CAYLXI010000076.1, read as the reverse complement.
AATAACTAGGTTATAATTAGCTGAGAAAAACGAGTCGCTATTTGTGCAGAAATGAGGCGTAATAGCTAGCTATTGCAACGAATTGCAGTGAAAATAT
>CAYLXI010000075.1:0-8770 GCA_964387695.1 uncultured Piscirickettsiaceae bacterium | reverse complement strand
AAATTAGATTAAGTTTTTAGTTAATTTCTAGCCAAAAAGTAACAGGTCCATCATTGGTTAAGCTAATTTGCATGTCGACACCAAATATACCTGATTTAACAGGAGTATAATCCTGTTTTAGCTTATTTAAAAACTGCTTAAAAAGTTCATTCGCTAGTCTAGGGTTGGCAGAGCTAGAAAAGCTGGGTCTAAGACCTTTTTGTGTGTTAGCAGCTAGGGTGAACTGTGGTATGACTAAAAGTTCTGCTTTGGTATCTTCTTGGTGGTATTTAGCCTGTTTAATATTTAAATTCATCTTATTAAATTCATCTGAAAATAGGCGATAATGTAATAATTTATGAGCCATTTTATCTAAGGTAATTTGACTGTCTTGCGGTTGAAACGCGGTTAAAACAACTAATCCAGTTTTGATTTTGGCAATGATTTGTTGATTAACAGAAACATGAGCATTAGAGACTCTTTGAAGTAAACAAATCATATATTTATCCTATTTTATAGTTTTTACCTATGAGAAAGTAAGACGCACCTAGAGAAATTATAACCGCAGCAGTGGCAAAAATATACATAGGATCAATGGCATTAAAGTCAATAATAATAACCTTTCTTGCAATGGCCATTAAAGCGGTGGCAATTACTAATTTTAATGGAAACACCTCAACTCTTAAATAAAGAACAATATTTTGAAAAATTTCAATGGCAATTAAAACCACTAAAAAAGCGGCAAATAACTTAAATAAATCAGAAATAGTTAGTATAAAAACAGGCTGTTGAGATAGTTGTTGGTATAAAATATAAACAACATCAAATACTCCCCAAAAAATTACAAACACCATTAAAATTGATAAAATTTTAATGGAAAATTTAATTAGACCATGTAAAAATGCAATAAGAGGATCTTTATGTTCTGTTGATAGCTCATTATGTTTTTTCATTTTTATCTGTAGGTGTTTTTTCTGTAAATTTAATACTAATTTTAATCCCTATTTAGGAGTTATTGCTACTATATGATATTTTTTTAAAAAATATTAATATACTGAAACTAAACAACTAGTTAAATAGGTTTTCTTTTAAACCAGCCTTTAAAAAATCTGTTTTTGCAGCTTCTTGCATTGGCCAAGATCCACATAAGTAAACTCTGTAGTTAGATAAATTAGGGTGATCAGATAATACAGCTTTGTGAACTAACCCTTTTCTGCCCTTAAATTCATGTTCAGAAATAACAGGAATGTAATTAACTTGATTATGTTTTTGGCAAGTTTCTAACATTTCTTGATGAGAGTATAAGTCTGAGGATTGGCGTGCTCCCCAATAAAAATCAATAGTAAAAGTTTTATTAAGAGCTAATAATCTTTCTAGAATGGCTTTCATTGGAGCAAAACCTGTTCCTCCAGCAATTAAAATAATATTTAGACTGTTATTTTTATCAACTTTATATTGGTCTTTTGGTCCCTCAATATATACAAAATCATTTTTTTTTACATTAAATAAATTTATCATCCATTCATTATCTTCTAAGAGTCGAATATGAAATTCTATCAGACCATCTTCTCGTGGTGCTGAAGCCATTGAGAAGGGTCTTAAATCTTCTTTTTCTAGTCCCATCATCACATATTGTCCTGCACAATAGTTAAAATATTTAGAAGATTTAAGGATTAATTTAATAATATCATTAGTAAAATGATTGATTTCAATCACTGTCATTTTTTGAATGTTATCTTTTGTCATTTTAAACCTTATAATTTAAACTCTGTCCATACGGGAGCATGATCAGAGGGTTTTTCCATGCCTCTCTCTGCGTATCCAATACCTGTATTAATTGCTTTGGTGTTTAGGCAGGTTGTGGCTAGAACTGTATCAATTCTTAAGCCTCGTTTAGGGTCATCGTTAAAGCCTTTTGAACGGTAATCAAACCAACTGAAGGTGCTTGTATCATCAGGACGAAGAGTTCTATAAGTGTCTTTTAATCCCCAGTTTAATAAAGTTGCCCACCATTGTCTCTCTTCTGGTAAAAAGCTGGTTTTACCTTGCTTTAACCAGCGTTTACGGTTTACTTCACCTATTCCTATGTCTATATCTTCTGGTGAAATATTAAAATCTCCTATTACGACTAAATTTTGCTCTGTTGAACATTCAGTATTTAGGTAGTCCATTAAGTCTTCATAAAATTTTTGTTTTGCTGGAAATTTAATTTCATGATTACGATTTTCACCCTGAGGAAAATAACCATTTAATACTCTAATTTTATTACCTTTAGCATCTTCAAAATCACCAATTATCATGCGTTTTTGTGCTGTTTCATCATCAGTTTTCCATCCATATTGCACGGAGGTTAGATTTAACTCTTTTTTATATAAAAGTGCCACGCCATAATGAGTTTTTTGCCCTATATAAGCACTTTTATAACCCAGTTCTTGTAAAGCTTCAACAGGAAAGTCATGGTCTTGAACTTTAGTTTCCTGTAAGCCGATAATATCAGGGGCTTGTGAAGATTTTAGGGCTTTTAATTGATGTAAACGCATGCGTACGCTATTGACATTAAAAGAAACAATTTTCATAAAACTCTCTTAAATTTATATTATTGGGAACATTATAATCTTTAAAACTACCAGACCTGGTAATTTTAAAGATTATAATACAGTCATTAAAGATTAGAGGCTTTTATGGACGATATATCACACATCATCAATGACTTAAACAATGAGCAAAGGTCAGCAGTTACTGTTGAATATCAACATGCGTTAATATTAGCAGGAGCAGGTTCGGGTAAAACCAAGGTGTTAATTCATCGCATTGCCTGGCTCATTCAGGTCATGGGGTACTCACCCTACAATATTTTGGCAGTAACCTTTACTAATAAAGCTTCTAATGAAATGCGCGGACGAATTGAAAGTCTAATTGGCAAGCAATCACAAGGCGTAACCATGGGAACTTTTCATGGCATTGCCTATCGTTTATTACGACAACATTATCAAGAGGCTAAGCTACCTCAAACTTTTCAAATTATTGACTCTGACGATCAAAAAAGAGTAATCAAACGGTTATTAAAAAATTTAGATCTTGATGAGCAACAATGGCCACATAGACAGGTACAATCTTTTATCAATGGCGAAAAGGAAGAGGGTCGTCGTTCTCAGCATTCTGATCCAGGTAACAATCCTTTTGTTAAGAAAATGCTCCAAATTTATCAAATTTATGAAGAACAATGTAAAAAATCGGGGCTGGTAGATTTTGCCGAGCTTTTACTGAGGGCCCATGAACTTTGGCTAAAAAACCCCAGTATTTTGGCTCATTATCAAGGGCGTTTTCGCCACATTTTGGTAGATGAATTTCAAGATACCAACAGCTTACAATATGCATGGTTGCGTGTTTTAGCTGGAGATACTGGTAAGTTGTTTATTGTTGGTGACGATGATCAATCTATTTATGGTTGGCGAGGAGCAAAAATTGAAAATATTCGCCAGTTTGATCAAGGTTTTTCTGATGTAAAAACAGTTAGATTAGAGCAAAACTATCGTTCAACAGGGACAATTTTAAAGGCTGCTAATCAACTTATTTCTAATAACCAAGAACGCATGGGAAAAAATCTTTGGTCTTCAGGAGAAGATGGTGATTCTATCAAGGTTTACGAGGCATTTAACGAGCAAGACGAAGCACATTTTGTCTGCAATCAAGTTATTAAATGGTGTGAGAATGGTGGAAATCGCAATGAAATAGCTGTGTTGTATCGTTCTAATGCCCAATCTCGTGTTATGGAACAAGCTCTGCTACAAGCTCAAATTCCTTATCGAGTTTATGGTGGTTTGCGTTTTTATGACCGTGCCGAAGTTAAAGATGTTTTGGGTTATTTACGCCTAATAATTAACCGTAATGATGACGCTGCTTTTGAAAGAATTTATAATCATCCTGCAAGAGGAATAGGCAATAAAACAGCGGATATGATTCGAGAAATTGCTAAAATGGAAGATGTTTCTTTATGGGCCGCAATGGAAAGTTTGCTAGAACAAAAATTAACCCCAAGGGCAAAAACGGCTCTCTCTGGATTTAAAATTTTAATTGAGTCACTAGATGACTCGGCTAAAAATCAAGATTTAAAAGATCAAGCCATTCAGGTCATTTCTCGCTCAGGATTGCAATTATTTTTTGAAAAAGATCAGTCTGAACAGGGGCAAAGCCGCCTAGAAAATTTAGATGAATTAATTAATGCTGCCAGCAGTTTTCAATCTCCACAACAAACTGCTGAAGGTGTAGAGAAAGACTCTATGGATGATATTGCCTACGCTAATCCTATAGCAGAATTTTTAGCTCAAGCCGCTTTAGAATCAGGAGAACAACAGGCTGATAAATGGGAATCGTCGGTACAGCTTATGACTTTGCATTCAGCTAAAGGGTTGGAGTTTCCTCTAGTGTTTATGGTCGGTGTTGAAGAAGGTTTATTCCCATCACAGCAATCACTAGAAGATATCTCACGCCTAGAAGAAGAGCGGCGACTCGCCTATGTAGGTATTACGCGTGCCGAACGCCAATTAATGATTAGCTTTGCTAATCGTCGCCGAATGCATGGTAATGAGCTTTATCCACAGCCTTCTCGGTTTATTAAGGAAATTCCACAAGATTGTGTAGAGTTTATTCGGCTAACTGGTTCTGCTAGAGAGAATACTAATAATTTTACTCCAACACCTTACAGTCAAAATTTAAAAAAAGCCTTTGCTGAAGAAGCGGGTTATGTAGCAGGCGAACAAGTTTTTCATCAAAAATTTGGAGATGGCACGGTACTGGCAACCGAAGGTTCGGGAGAACGAGCTAGGATTCAAGTTAATTTTATTCATGCTGGCTCAAAATGGTTAGTGGCTGGTTTTGCTAATTTGGTTAAAAAATAAGATAGAATGTAAGTTGCACTGGTACAAATTTTTGGTGCTAATTTTCAAAAAGAAAGGATATATAATAATGAAAGCATTTTTTAAGATATTTGCATTACTGGCATCGCTGTTATTTTTGCTGGCACTAAGTGGTTGTGAACAAGCAGAGCAAGCAAAGCAAGCTGCGGGCATTGAGTCTATGATGACTACTGAGTCAGAAAGTGATGGAGAAGACGAAGATGAGGGTGAAAATGAGGACAAAGAAAAGTAATAATTTTTTGCTTGTTTTAAAAAAACATTCAAGAGTACAATGTTTCACATGAAACTTATTTTTGACCTAAATCCTCTTGAGAGTCAATAGTGACTCTTTTTAAACCAAAAAATATTTGTTGTTTAAATCAGGACACAATTGCAGAAATTGATTATGTTTTTATTGAGCATAATCAATTAACTAGCCGATTTAAAAAGGCAAGTAGTTTTTGTGTTGCTGAAACAGGTTTTGGTGCAGGTCTTAGTTTTTTACGAATTATGCAGGTCTGGCTAAAGCAAGCTAAAAATAAGAACGAAATATTGCATTTTGTTGCGTTTGAAAACACTCCGTTTAGTAAATCAGAGCTACAAAAGCTTCATCATCCCTTTTCTGAACTAAGAAACCTAAGTAAATTGTTGCTATCTTCTTATCCTTATATCCTACCAGGATGGCACAGTATTGACTTTGTTAAGCACCAGGTAAAACTCACTCTTTGGTTTGGAGATGTATTACAAGGGTTGCCTGAAATGGATGTTAAAGTTGATGTTTGGTTGTTTGGTAGTTTTGGGTCTCCAAACAATGAACCATCGTGGAAACCGAGTGTTTATTCTCAAATGGCAAGGCTTAGTCACAAGCAAACCAGTTTTTCTGGGCTTGAGGTGTCAGCTGAACTTTGTCGTGGCCTGCAAAAATATGGGTTTAAAGTTCAAAATAATGCGGGTTTTAAAAATAAGCAAGAGATTTGCTTTGGAAAAATATCCCAACTTTATCCTAACAGCTCTAAAACCCCTTGGTTTAGCTTGCCTAGACATAAATTTAAAACCAAAACGGCTATTGTTGTCGGAGCAGGTCTGGCAGGTGCGACGGCTGCTTATAAGTTGGCGTGCAAGGGTTGGCAAGTAACCATACTTGAGAAAAACACTAAAGTTGCCCAAGAAGCTTCGGGTAATTTGGCTGGAGCAATCCATCCTTTAGTTACTGCCGATTGGAACTTACGCAGCCAATGGTATTTAAAAGGGTTTGAAACCACTCTTAAGTGGCTTAAACCCTGGTTTAAAACACAAAGCATTATAGGAAATTTAAATGGTCTAATTCACTTGGCAGCAACAGAAACAACACATAAGCGTATGTTAGAAAGTATGCGTCGTGTGGGCTTGCCTAATGATTTTGCTCAATGGAAGACCTCGGAGCAAAATTCAACTCTTGCAGGCTGTTCTGTAAACTATCCAGGGTTATTTTTTCCTAACGGAGGGTGGGTGCAACCTGCTTCTATTATCCACAAGTGTTTGTCTCATCCAAATATTGAGTGCCTTACTCAAACAAAGGTTGTAGAGTTTTCTAAGCAAGAAAATTTTTGGGTGGTACAAACTCAACAAAAACATATTATTAAGGCTGAGATATTAATCATTGCCACCGCAGGTTTAGACTCTAAATTAAACCAGAAACTAGATTTACCCATTAGGCCAGTAAAAGGGCAGGTAACCCATCTTAAAAAACAAGCCGTTTCTACTGATTTAAATGTAGTAATTACTCATAAAGGTTATTCACTAAGTTTAGATGAGGGAACTCATATTACAGGAGCTACCTTTGAAGCCCCTTGTTTAGAAAATAAGCTTTCATCTTTGGCAGATATTGAAAATATTAATATGGCAAAAGAATCTATGCCTTCTTGGACTGTACCTTTTAAAGATCCTAAAGAAATTGTTCAGGGCGGTAAAACAGGTTTTCGTCCCACTACCCCAGACCACTTGCCAATAATAGGCCCCATCGCACAAACTGATTTTTTATTGAAACATTATTTAAGCCAATCTCATAGCCATGCGGCTTATCGTTATCCTGAACAACAATACCATCAAGGGCTTTATGTCAGTAATGGGCATGGTGCAAGGGGGTTAATGTCGGTATTTATGGCTGCGGAAATAATCAGCGATATGATCCATCAACAGCCCTTAAATTTACCCTCAAGTCTTTACCAAGCAAGTCACCCTGCTCGTTTTAAAATTAGAGATTGGCGCAAGGGTCGTCTTTTCCCTGTTAAGGCTGTCAATTAAGATGGCACTCTAATTGCTTAGAACCTACTTAGAATTTAATGACACAGTGTTAACGGCAAATAGCTTTAAAACTGTAATAAAATAAATTGTTGAGGGTCGTATGATTAATACACTAAATAAGAGGCAAGCCGACCAGCTAAGCCCTGAAAGCAGAGTTGTTTTAGGGAGTAAAGGCTTAACTGCCATTCAGAAAATGCGTGAAAACGAAAGTATACCAAAAGTTGTGTCAAAAAAACTTGGTGTCAAAAAAATGTTATCTGATTTGCAGGGTAAATTTTCTCATTCACCCGATATAGAAGCTTTAATAGAGTCAAAAGTAAAGCTTAGAACCGAAGAATTATACCGCAAGGCTAATTATGATGCTTTAACTCACCTGCCTAATCGTGGTTATTTTCATGAAACGCTAGAAAAATTAGTTCAGAATTTTTCTGAGACAGATCAGCCTTTTTCTTTATTGTTTTTAGACCTAGATGGTTTTAAAAAAGTGAACGATATTTTAGGTCACCATATTGGAGATGAATTACTACGACATATAAGTGCTCGTTTAATATCATCTGTTAGAGAAGGTGATATTGTGAGTCGTTTAGGGGGCGATGAGTTTGTTATTTTGCTTGCCAACACAGATGCTAAAGAAGTAATTGAGGCTATTTGTAAACGCATCATTCAGGAAACTTCTCGTCTCTACTGGTTTGATGGAAAAGAAGTAAACACCTCAGTGAGTATTGGTATTTCTAGTTTTCCAAAGGATGCTAGAACAGCTTCTGAATTAGTCGAAAATGCCGATGAAGCTCTCTATTCTTCTAAGTTAAAAGGCAAAAAAACCTATAGTTTTTTTGAAGAAACAAAATCAAAAGATCTTACTCGTAGTTATTTGTTACAGTCTAGATTTGAAAAGGCGATTAAGAACTCAGAGCTAGAAATTTATGTTGAACCACAAGTTGATTTAAAACAAAACATAGTGGTTGGCGGTAGCATGACAATTCACTGGAAAAATTCAGAATCAGAAACGCCATTTTTAACTGGTTGGTCTGAAATATTGAAAAAAAGTGGTGAAGAGCATTCGATTGCTTTATGGTTGCTTGACTCTGGATGTTATTATTTGCACCAATGGTGTCAATATAATCAAGAATTAGTGGTTTCTATTCCTATTCTTGAATCTCTTTGGCGTTCTAATGATTTTATATCTATTTTAGTTGATAGATTACAAAAATATCAAGTGGCTGCTTCACAAATTCAGTTAGAATTCTCTCTAAAAGAATTTGTAAATTACGATGCTTTTTTCCAAAATATCTTAAAAGACCTGCATTTAAAGGGTTTTCAAATTACCTTAACAGGGATGGGAGCAGTTCCATTAGATTTGTCTATTATGGCAGGTTTAAGTATTCAAAAATTTAAGCTAGATCCAAATTGGCTTAATAAGCATATTCAAACATCTTCTGGTCGTCAATGGATTCAAGGTATTATCCAAATGTCAAAAAGCTTAGATGCTTGTGTTATTGCACCAGGAGTAAGCTCCCATAAAGTAGCAGAGCTATTAACTAATATAGGCTGTGATTTAGCACAAGGAGATTTTTGGTCAGCTCCCGTTAAAGTTGAAAATTATCAACTTAATT
>CAYLXI010000074.1:0-8807 GCA_964387695.1 uncultured Piscirickettsiaceae bacterium | reverse complement strand
CATAATGTTATTTGGGCATTAAAAAATTTATTAAGGAACATATAAAATGATTAAACTAAAGTTTAGTAAAGCAATTATGGCAGCAACCATTGTTGCAGTAGCAGCCTTTTCTGGTGCCGCAACAGCAACAGCACCTACCACTCAGTTTGTAACCATAGGTACGGGTGGAGTAACAGGGGTTTATTATCCAACGGGTGGTTCTATTTGCCGTTTAGTAAATAAAAACCGTAAAGAAACAGGGATTCGTTGTTCTGTTGAGTCAACAGGTGGTTCAGTATTTAATATTAACGCCATTCGTACTGGTGATTTAGATATGGGGATTGCACAATCAGATTGGCAGTATCATGCTTATCATGGAACTTCTAGATTTGAAAAATTAGGACCTTTTAAAGATTTGCGTTCTGTTTTCTCTATTCATCCAGAGCCAGCAACCTTAGTTGCTAGAGCAGATTCAGGCATTAAAAATGTTATGGATATCAAAAACAAACGCGTGAATGTTGGTGAAGCAGGTTCTGGAGCGGCTGCAACTTTTGATGTTATGGCTGAAGCGATAGGGATTAGCCGTTCAGATTTAAGATTAGCCTCAGAGCTTAAATCTTCTGAAGTAGGTAGTGCTCTTTGTGATAATAAAATTGATGCTTTCTTTTTTACGGTTGGACACCCATCAGGGTTATTAAAGCAAGTTACGACAACTTGTGATGCTAAAATTATTCCTATTACAGGAAAAGGCATTGATAAGCTAGTTAAGAATCGTGAATATTACAGCAGTGTTAATGTTCCTGGTGGAATGTATGACGGTAATCCAAATGATATCCCAACATTTGGTGTAGGGGCAACTTTTATTTCCTCAGCAAAAGTTTCTGAAGAAGTTGTTTATGAAATAGTTAAAGCGGTTTTTGAAAACTTTGAAGCTTTCAAGAAGTTACACCCTGCTTTTGCTCACTTAAAAATAGAAGATATGATTTCTAAAGGTCTTTCTGCTCCTTTACATGACGGTGCAGCTAAGTTCTACAGAGAGCAAGGTTGGATTGAATAATATCTTTATTATTTAATTTTTAATCTAAAGGACGAGTTTTCTTGTCCTTTTTTTGTGTTTAGAAGTTTTGCATAATGCATTGAAACTATAAGTTTTTTGACAATGTATTATGCAAAGATTCTTTAAAGGTAAGTTTTATGGTAAGTGTTAGAAATAAAGTGGATGAGTCTGCATTAGAAGAAATGGTTGCAGAGTCTGATATAGGAGCAAGAAACCCTAAAGGGTTTGTTAAAAAGTTACTATTTTGGACAGCATTTGCTTGGTCTATATTTCAACTATGGATTTCCTCGCCAGTTCCTTTTATGGTCTCGGATTATATTCCCGTATTAAATAATACCGATACTCGTACTATACATTTATCTTTTGCTCTATTTCTAGGTTTTTTAGCCTATCCAGCCCTTCGTTCTTCTCCTCGTGGTCATGTTCCTTTTCTAGATTGGGTGTTCGCATTTGTAGGTGTCATGGTTGTGATGTACCTCGCTGTTTTTGCAGACAGTCTTGCTCACAGACCTGGTTTACCTACAACAATGGATCTTGTTATTTCTGGAATAGGGGTGGTATTGGTTCTTGAGGCCTCACGGCGAGCTTTAGGATCCCCTTTGATGATTATTGCACTGGTTTTTTTGGCTTATATGTTTTTTGGTCACCTCGCTCCAGATGTCATGGCATGGAAAGGTGCTTCTTTTTCTAGAGCTATGAGCCATCTTTGGCTTACACAAGAAGGCGTGTTTGGAGTGGCTTTAGGTGTTTCGGTATCTATGGTGTTTTTGTTTGTTCTTTTTGGCTCTTTGCTAGAAAGAGCAGGGGCAGGTAATTACTTTATTTGGGTTGCTTATTCCATGTTAGGTCATATGAAGGGCGGGCCTGCTAAAGCAGCAGTGGTTTCCTCTGGACTAACAGGTATCGTCTCAGGCTCATCTATTGCCAATGTAGTCACCACAGGAACTTTTACGATTCCTTTAATGAAAAAAGTTGGCTTTACCTCGGTAAAAGCAGGTGCGATTGAAGTTGCATCTTCAACCAACGGACAATTAACGCCTCCAGTAATGGGAGCTGCCGCATTTTTAATGGTCGAGTTTGTTGGTGTTTCTTATGTAGAAGTCATTAAACACGCCATTTTGCCTGCTTCTATAGCCTATGTCGCTTTAGTTTACATGGTACATTTAGAAGCCTGTAAAGCGGGTATGGTAGGTTTGCCTAGACGGGTTAAAAAGACTGCTCTACAAAGAATTTTTACCTTTATGACAGTGGTAATCATTATTATGGGGCTATCTTTAGCCATGTTTTATGGGTTGGGGTGGTTAAGTGATGTAGCAGGTGATGCAACACCCTGGATTTCTGCGGTATTATTTGTAATAGCCTATGTTTTATTGTTAAAAGTAGCGGTTAAATATCCAGATTTGGGTCGCAGTGATGAGATTACCGAACTGCCTGAAGTGGGTGCAGTGGTTAAATCTGGGCTATATTTCATGTTGCCAATTATTGTTTTAATTTGGTGCTTAACGGTTATTAGGCTTTCCCCTAGCCTATCAGCTTTTTGGGCAACCGTTGGTATGGTTTTTATTCTTATTTCTCACAAATACCTAAAAGCACTGTTTCGTGATGAAAATAATCCTATGAGTCGCTGGAAAGATGGTTGGATAGACCTTCAAGAAGGCATGGTTTCTGGGGCAAGAAACATGATAGGTATTGGTATTGCCACGGCAGCCGCAGGAATTATTATTGGAGTAGTCACCCTAACAGGTGTTGGTTTAGTTCTAGCAGAAGTGGTAGATTATGTTTCTGGCGGTCACTTACTGTTAATGCTAATTTTTACCGCAATTTTAAGTTTAATATTAGGCATGGGGTTACCAACTACTGCCAACTATATTGTTGTTTCTAGCCTTATGGCACCAGTTATTGTCGCTTTAGGAGCAGATTCTGGTCTTATTGTGCCATTAATTGCGGTGCATTTATTTGTGTTTTATTTTGGTATTTTGGCGGATTCAACGCCACCAGTGGGTCTTGCTGCCTATGCAGCCGCTGCAATTTCAGGGGCAGACCCAATAAGAACAGGAGTACAAGGGTTTTTCTACGACATAAGAACGGCTATTTTGCCTTTTATGTTTATTTTTAATACCGAATTGTTACTCATAGGGATTACTGGGCCTATTCATTTGTTTGTAGTGTTTACCTCGGCAGTATTTGCAATGCTACTCTTTGCTTCAGTGACTCAAGGCTGGCTGCTAACCAGAAATAAGTTTTGGGAAGCCATTGTTTTATTATTAATAGCCTTTATTTTATTTCGCCCTGGGTTTTTTATGGACAAAATTCATCCACCACTCAGTGCGGTTGACGCAACACAAATTTATCAAATAGCAGAAGACATGCCCGAAAGAGCACAAATTCGCTTGCAAGTTATGGGTGAAACTTTAGAAGGCGGGCATGTTGATAAAATCGTTATGCTACCTTTAGGGGAGCTAGGATCAGGTAGGGATCGTTTATTAAATGCCGCAGGTTTAGAGCTAAGGGAAGAGGACGGCAAAATGATTGTTGAAAATATAAGTTTTGGTGGGGTGGCTGCCAGACAAAAAATTGATTTTGACTGGGAAATTGTCAGCGTTCAGGTTGAAAACGAACGCCCTGCAAAGCATTGGTTCTATATTTTAGCCGCCTTGTTAATGGCTCTTGTTTGGTTTAGTCAAAAAAGGAGGATTGCAAAAAAAGGTGATAATAAGGATAATGAAAATAAATCTATTAAGAGTGTAGCCTAGTGATTTCAAGAATTCTTGTACCCGTTGATATACATACCCCTGGAATTACCGCCAAATTATGTTTGCAATCATCTGAAATGGCATCAAAATTTGATGCTGAAATTAATTTGTTGGCAGTTTTACCAGATTATGGCATGCCATTAGTTGGCAGTTTTTTTCCTGAAGGAGCTCAAAAAAAATTAAAGACAGAGTTTAAACTGCAACTTAAAAAGTTAGCTGAAGATTATTTTAGTGAAAATAAAGTTTCTTTAACTCTACGGCAAGGCAAAAAATCTATACAAATTCTTAAAGAAGAAGAAAAGTTTAAGTCAGATTTGATTATGATTGGTTGCCGTCGTAAAAGATCTCGTAATAATCAACGGCTGCTTGGATCTTGTAGTTTAGCTATATCCGATCGTGCGATAGGCAGTGTTTTTATTGTTCGTTGTGATAAGTGTTAAGATAAACGGCTTCCCAGTTATATGTAAGATGCCATTTTTGTGGGAGAAACTCTTTTACTGTGTCGGCTTTTAATAAAGATTCGAAATGAGTTCGGGTAATAAGCTGTGCTCCCAATGATTTTAAATGTGCGGTCTCTACTTGTGTATCAATTATATTAAACCCCCACTCACTTAGTTGTCCGCAGAGGGCGACAAGAGCTATTTTAGAGGCATCTGATGCTTTAGAAAACATAGACTCACCAAAAAAAACTTTACCAATAGCTACGCCATACAATCCACCTACCAGCTTTTCTTTTTGCCAAACCTCAACGGAATGTGCATGACCTTTGTCATGCAGCTTTTGATAGGATTTGTACATTCTATCTGAAATCCAAGTTCCATCTTGACCAGGCCTGGTAATTTTGGCACAATTTTGAACGGTTTCTGAAAATGCGGTATCTAAAGTAATCTTAAATTGTTGCTTACGAATTGCTTGTTTTAAGCTTTTTCTGACTTTTAAATCAGCAATAAATAAAACAGATCTTGGATTAGGTGTCCACCATAAAATGTGTTCATCTTCATTAAACCAAGGAAATATTCCTTTGCTATATGCCTTTAGCAGCCATTCAGGCGTTAAGTCGCCACCTACAGCTAAAAGTCCATCAGGATCTGTAAGAGCTAGGTTGGAGGGCGGAAATTTAATGGGGTGAGTATCAAGCCAATAGGGTTGTTGCATTTTTATTTATAGAAGTCTGTACGGAGCTTATGTTTTAGCTTAAAATATTTGCTAATTATACCCTTGAAAACTTTATATTATGTCAAAATTTGTTCATCTTCATGTACATTCTGAATATTCCGTTGTGGATTCTACCCTTAAAGTTAAGGATTTAATCTCTTTAGCAGAAAGGGCTCAACAACCCGCTATCGCTCTAACGGATCATATTAACTTATTTGCATTAATTAAGTTTTATACCTCCGCCATTCACTCAGGCATTAAACCCATTATTGGAGCAGATGTTTTAATTGAATCTGAAAGCGGAGAGTTTTTTAATATTGTACTTTTGTGTCAAAATGAACAGGGATATTTAAACCTTTCTCATCTTATTTCCAAAGCTTATTTAAAGAATCAGAAGGTAGTTAATCATTATAACAGGGCTTTAATTAAGCAGAGTTGGTTGGCAGAGTTTAATAAAGGCTTGATTGTTTTATCTGGTGCAAGAGAAGGGGATATTGGTCAGGCGATATTATCTAAAAAACCTGATTTGATTGTTACTAGGTTAAATTGGTGGAAAAAATATTTTCCTGAAAGATTTTATTTAGAGCTGGTTCGTACAGGAAGAGAAAATGAAGAAAATTATATTTCTGATGCGATTGAAATAGCCAGTGACCATGATATTCCTGTGGTGGCAACCAATGATATACGGTTTGAAACCCCTGAAGACTTCGATGCCCATGAAGTAAGAGTCTGTATTAATCAAGGGTTTGTGCTAGAAGATAGTAGCCGCCCTAAAAAATATAATGAAAATCAATATTTTCGTACCTCAGAAGAGATGATTGAGCTGTTTGCTGATATTCCTGAAGCCATTGAAAATACAGTTGAAATTGCACGTCGTTGTAGCCTAGATTTAACTTTAGGGACTTATTTTTTACCTGATTTTCCAATTCCTGAAGGCATGACAGAAGCTCAATACTTTATTACAGAATCTAACAAAGGTTTAAATGCTCGTTTAGAATTTTTGTTTGGACATCTTTCGCCACAAGAATTTAGTGAAAAACGCCAAGAATATGATGAGCGATTAAAATTTGAGCTAGATATTATTATTCAAATGGGTTTTCCAGGCTATTTTTTTATTGTTGCTGATTTTATTCAATGGGGTAAAGACCAAGGAGTTCCAGTAGGACCAGGACGGGGTTCTGGAGCTGGCTCTCTGGTAGCTTATGTGTTAAAGATTACCGACCTTGATCCTTTAGAATATGACTTGCTATTTGAACGCTTTTTGAACCCAGAAAGATTGTCCATGCCTGATTTCGATGTTGATTTTTGCATGGATCGTCGTGATGAAGTGATTGATTATGTTGCCCGTAATTACGGACGCGACCATGTATCACAAATAGTGACCTTTGGTACTATGGCTGCCAAAGCTGTGGTGCGAGATGTAGGAAGAGTTTTAGCATTAGGTTACGGCTTGGTGGACAGTGTGGCTAAACTTATTCCCAATGATTTGGGGATTAAGCTTAAAGATGCTTTGATACAAGAGCCCTTAATGAAAGAAAGATATGACAATGAAGAAGATATTAAAACTTTATTAGACTTTGCTTTAAAGCTAGAGGGTACCGTTAGAAACACGGGCAAACATGCAGGTGGGGTGGTTATTGGCCCTAAACCCCTAGATAATTTTTGCCCTATTTTGTGCGATGCAGATGGCTCTAATGTGATGACGCAACTAGACAAAGATGATGTAGAAGCAGCAGGGCTGGTAAAATTTGACTTTTTAGGGTTAAGAACTCTTACGATTATTGATTGGGCATTGCAAGAAATTAATAGCTCAAAGAAAAAAGGTGAAGAAAGTTTTGTTGAGATAGAACGCATTCCCCTAGATGATGCTAAAGTATTTGAAATGATTAAAACTGGTAAAACGACAGGAATTTTTCAGCTAGAATCTTCAGGGATGCAAAGCTTGATTGTAAAATTAAAGCCAGATTGCTTTGAAGATATTATTGCTTTGGTTGCTTTGTTTCGCCCTGGTCCTTTGGAATCTGGCATGGTTGATAATTTTATTGCCCGAAAGCACGGAAAAGAAAAAGTCTCCTATCCTGATGCGCAATATCAGCATATGTCATTGCAACCTATTTTAGAACCAACCTATGGGGTTATTTTATATCAAGAGCAAGTTATGCAAATTGCTCAGGTTTTAGCAGGATATACGCTAGGTGGAGCAGATATGCTTCGCCGTGCTATGGGTAAAAAGAAACCCGAAGAAATGGCAAAACAACGATCGGTCTTTAAAGAAGGAGCACTAAGTATTAATGTTGATGGCGACCTTGCGATGAAGATATTCGACTTGGTTGAAAAGTTTGCTGGTTATGGTTTTAATAAATCTCATTCCGCCGCTTACGCCCTAGTTTCTTATCAATCTTCCTGGCTTAAAACCCATTATCCTTCTGAATTTATGGCAGCTCAAATCTCTTCAGATATGGACAATACCGAGAAGGTGGTTCATATGGTTAATGAATGTTATTCGATGGGATTAAAAATTCGCCAACCTAATATTAATGAATGCCAAATACACTTTAAATCTTTTAAAGGCAAACCAAAAGGAGAAGAAGAGCTTTATTATGGTCTAGGTGCTTTAAAAGGAGCTGGAGAAGCTGCTTTAGAGGGCGTTATTGCAGAAAGAAATGCGAATGGAGATTATAAAGACTTATTTGATTTTTGTATGCGGGTCAATAAAAAGGCAAATAAACGGGTGATAGAAGCCTTAATTTTATCGGGTGCTTTTGATTGCTTGCATAATAACCGCCAAGCCATGTTACAAAGTGTGCCTATGGCATTGAAAAAAGCCGATAAAAAACAGAAAGATTTAGAAACGGGGCAAGAAGATTTATTTGGCAATACAGAGTATTTTGAAGAAGAAAACTCTAATGTTTTATTGGATGTTGTTGAGTATTTTGAAAAAGAAAAACTTAAGCTAGAAAAAAACATACTTGGTCATTATATGACGGGGCATCCCATTGAATCTTATCGTAAAGAACTTAATGATATTGTTGGCTATCAACTTAAATCCCTAAAGCCAGAAAAATGGAATAAAAAGTGGGCAGCAGGTTTAATTGTTGAAGCAAGGGGCAAGGTTACCAAGTCAGGCTCTAAAATGGGTTTTGTTTCTCTAGATGATCAAACCGCTCGTTTAGATGTGGTTTTAAGGCCTGCGGTGTATGAATCATCGCAAAAAATACTTATCCCTGATACCGTTATTTTAGTGTATGGAGAAGTCGCAGAAGATACTTTTAACGGTGGAATTAAGATCGATGCAGAACAGGTGGTTTCTTTAGCAGAATATCGAACAGAAAAATCCCGAGCAATTAAATTACAAGCAAATAATAAAGTTACCAAAGAAAAAATTAAAGAATTAGCCTATTTACTAGAAGATTATAAAGTATCAGAGCATCAAGCAGGATTGCCTATTGTCATTAACTATAAAAACCAAAATGCAAAGGTGCAAATGGTGACTGGTGAAGAAAATCATATCTTACCAGAAGATGATTTGTTAGATTCTTTAAGAGTTCAAGGATGGCATCCAGAGGTGATTAATTAATTTTGCAGTGGCGTAATATTACAGTATTTTAGGAGTATAATAAAGGTGATTTATTATAAAAAAATAAGGAAAAAACATGAGTCATAAACATTTCACTCTTATCCAGAAAGTCTTCGCCCATCCAATTTCTTCTAATATAGATTTGAAAAAATTAAAGCACACCTTGGAGCATTTTGGTGCAGAAATTTCAACTGCTAATAATCGTGTTCATATTGTTATTAAAGGTAAAACTTTAATTTTAGGCTTACCACATCATGGTCATGAATTGTCTGACAAATCAGAAATT
>CAYLXI010000073.1:0-8930 GCA_964387695.1 uncultured Piscirickettsiaceae bacterium | reverse complement strand
TTTGAATCTTTTCTTAAGTTTTTGCAGCTTTTTCCTTTATCCACAGGATTATACAATACTTACTAACAAATCATTAGAGATAAAAATAGACAACCACTTTAGATGAACTGTAATAATGATGAAAACTAAAGAATTACTTTCTTTTAATTTCAGGACTAAAAATATTTCCTGACACATCATAGTTGTAAGTAACTAAATCCTCATTTATTTCAGGTATGAGTTTCATTAATGCGTAGGCAGCAAGGGTTCCGACTGGGTTAATAATACCTGTTAATGCTGCTATCATAGGAACGGTACTGACTATAGCTGGGGTAATACGAATAGTGGCATTAATCGTTTGGTCTACTAAGTTTACTTTACCAAACATCTTTGCATCTGCAGCAGGAGCTTTTAATTTAAATTTCTCAATACTCATCACACCTTTTTCTAGGCGCCCCCTAGCTTTAATTTCATCAAAGGCTAAGCCTTTAACGATTAAATCTTCCATATCTAATCTAAGCCTTCTGCCAATAGATTTGATACTTAAAAGACCTATTATCCTAGCAATACCAGGATCTGCATCTTCAATAACGCCATTTTTAACTGAAGCTTCTATCCTCCCTCTCAAATTTTCAATCGCAAAACAATATAACTCTCCTGTCCACTTTAAATTTCCTGAAACATAAGCATATTTTCCATTAAAACCTTTTTGTATGTCTAAAAACTGAGATAATTTTTCGACATTACCAGAATCTATTCTAAAATTTAAATCGCTCATATTAGATTTTAAATCAAACAGGTATTCTCCTTTTATTCTCCCTTCAAAAGCATTAACTCTTGCATCAATATCTTTAATTTTTATTAAAGAATCTATAGTTTCAACTTTAAAGCTAACTGAATCTATTTTGCGTTCATCTAGATAAATTTCTTTTCCTAAAAAAACCATGCTTGGAAGATACCAACTTTCCTCTGGGCAAAAATTTTCTCCTGTATCCTCTCCCCAGTTTTTGGTTGATATTTTAAGCCTGTCTAATCCAATCTGAAATGATTGCCCTTCTTTTTTAGAAACTTCAAGCTTTAAATCTTGATGCAAGACATTTAATTTTAATAAACTTATATGATTATAGTAATGCCAATTAAAAATTGTATTATCAAATTCATTTTTTAGAACTATTAACTTATTAACAGAGATATTGGATTGATTCCAGTCAACTCCCCCTAAAATCTTGCCTAAAGCTGGAGATTGAGTTTTTATATTTGAAGAAAATTCTCTCCATTCATCAATATCTAAATAATCAACATTTCCAACTACATGAATGCCTTTATTAACTCTAGTAAGAGTCTCTACCCCTAGATGTGCATTTAAAAAACTAAACTGCTCTTCTGCCAAGCTCCACTGTGCACTGACTTTACCCCAATCAGATAATTCCCCTAACACTGCCAAATAACCATCATGAACAACGATTTCAGCACTTACATTTTCGGCCTTACTTTTAAAAAAATATGTATCAAAAGGGCGAGGTAATTGAGATTTTATTTCTGTCAAATCTGCTTCAACATGAACCCTAACTAACTTCGAGTTTACAAAAGGAATCTCGACTTTTCCTGACCAATAAACTGCTCCAGAAAGATATTTAGGAAAATCTAATAGCGCACGACCTTTGAGATTTAAATTTACAGCTTTGTTTTGAGTAGAAACATCAATACTTACAGGTCCGTTTTCAAAGTATCCTGTTATTTCTTGTGAGACAATAGACTCCTCTGTAAATTTAACCTCTCCCTCCATACTTTTAAATTCTATCTCATCAAATAGCTTAATATTCGTTTCTTGAACGGTAACTGAACCAGAAACCTCTACTACCCTCTCATTAAATCCATGAACAGGAATCCATATTTTAGGTAATGTTATATAAAGGTCTCCTGATGCTTCAACCTGATTTTTAAAAAAATAATTAACCCTTGGCATGCTTACCAAAGGAGAAGATAAAAACAAGTCTATTACTGATTGAACATTTGAGGAGGCAGATGTTTGAATCTCAACGGCAATATTTTTTGACTCTAAATCATTAATATGAACAAGAGCTTTTCCAATATCAACCTCCATAAGCTTGGCACTGTTTGTTGAAATTTGTAAACTATAGGGAGTAAATTTTAAATGTGCATTAAAGTCTGTTAAAGCAGGCCAATAAGGATCAAATTTTAAAACCATATTGTCTGCATAAATATTTCCGACAAAAATGCCTTCTCCATTTTTAAAAGGAAAGTCTTTTAAGTGTCCTTTTAACTCAAGGTTTCCTTTTATATTACGCCCCTCAACTAGACTGGCTTTTAGCCAAGATTCTAAGGCATTACTCATCATGGGATAAGGAAGAAAATTTTTAACTTGCTTTAGCTCTCTAGAAAAAAAAGATATTTCAGCATCTATATACCCAAAATAACCTGCTTTAACGGCTATTTCTACAGGTATTGCATCCACTTCAAAATTATAGTCTTCCATAGACCACTGCAACTTATCTTTATCGTTTCTTTGTATTATTACTGACAAGCTATCTTTCATAGTAATTTCTACAGGTTCTCGCCGTAAAAATTTTGATGAAACCACGATTGGAGACTGGGTAAAAACTTGAAGTAGACGATTGTTTTTTGTCACACTTAAATCATTAAGCAAAACCGAGGGTATTTTTCCATGAGCTGGCCAACTCATTTTTTTGATTGATAAATCAAGCTCATCTAACATTGCTGTATTTAAGTTTATTTTTCCCTGCAGAGAGTTTATCTCTAGTGCAAACTTTTCTTGCTCACTTAATTTTATATTTTGAGATTTTAATGTATTTAATACTAGAAGTTTAAAAGGTTTTAATGAAAGGTTAGCTGCTTCAAAGGTCAAAACATGTCCATTTTCTAAATTGATGGCAATATAATCTGACATACTTATATAAACATCATCAACATGAATGCTTGAAAGTTCAAGCGACCAATTTCCTGAGCTAGAATTTTGCTCATTAAGATTAGGTTGCCACTTAATCGCTGCTGCCAAACTATTTGGCAGTTCAAAACCATAATCTTCCCAAATAAGATTTTTAGCATTTAACTCTATTTCAAGAAAAGATACTTTATCTTTATTATCATACACGCTCCCCTCTAACTCCAACATTAGATCACCATAAGGCAAGCTTGTCGACCAATCTGAAGGTATAAACTGTTTGGCAGTTTTAATTTCAGTGGGTGATAAAAAATCAAGAGAATAATGTCCTTTTTCCACTTTTCCTAATAGATTTGTTTTAAAAATTCCTTGGGCGCGAAAGTGTGCAATTATAGCTTGTCGATAAGTAACCCTAGCATCTGCAGAAAGCCT
Source organism: uncultured Piscirickettsiaceae bacterium (assembly GCA_964387695.1). Classification (GTDB taxonomy): domain Bacteria; phylum Pseudomonadota; class Gammaproteobacteria; order Thiomicrospirales; family Thiomicrospiraceae; genus Thiosulfativibrio. Next base: position 5,596 of record CAYLXI010000073.1, on the reverse strand, counting down.
CCATTTTGAACCTTTAAAAGAATTAAAAGAATCTATGTGTATAGTTGCATCTTCCTTGTCTTGAAAGTTAATTTGGCTGTTTTTAACTTGTATTTTTTCCCACAGCCTATCGTTACTAAAACCTCTCAACAATTCAACAACAGATGAAAAGCTAATTTTTTTTTCTTGAATTATCGGCGGTAAATATAAATGCATTCCCTCAATATGCAAAAACTTTCCATAATTAATACCATACAAAAATGGTGAATAAATATTCAAATCTATTTGCATAGATTCAATATTAAAATCAATAAAATCACTTTGATACTTTAACTTCTTGACGTCTAAAGCCATTCCTTTCCATGTTTGTCTAATTTTAAGTGACTGGTAGTCAATTTCTGCAGAAGATACTTTTTCTACAAAAGAAACAAGCTGTACAGGAGATACTTGAGCCCATGAAATAATTGCCCGAACCGTTACAAGGTAAGCCGTTATAAAAATAATTGCTACAATAAAAAATTGCTGTAAACCACGCATTACATAATCACAACATCATATTGTTCTGCAAAATAACTTCCTTCCGCCTGAAACCTTATACTTTTATTTAAAAAGATTTCTAGTTCTGACACACTGCTAGATGCCTCATCTAAAATGTAAGAAACAACTGTTTCTGCTGCAATCACACGATATTTATTTGCATCAAATGACCTTGCCATACGAGTAATTTCACGAAAAATTTCAAACGCGATTGTTTCTGAAGTTTTAACTCTACCACTACCATTACAAATGGGACAAGATTCACATAAAGTTCTTTCCAGACTTTCTCTAGTTCTTTTTCTCGTCATTTCAACCAAACCTAAGGAAGATATTTCAGTAATCGTTGTTTTAACTCTATCTTTATTCAATTCTTTTTGTAATGTTGCAAACACCAGTTCACGATGCTCCAATTCATCCATGTCAATAAAATCTAGAATAATAATCCCACCTAAGTTCCTCAGCCTTAGCTGCCTAGCAATGGCTTTGGTTGCTTCTAAATTGGTACGAAAGATAGTTTCTTCTAAACTTTTATGACCAACAAAAGCACCTGTATTGACATCAAAAGTAGTCATTGCCTCTGTTTGATCAATAATTAAATATCCCCCAGACTTAAGAGCAACTCGTTTTTGTAGACTCTGCTGAATTTCATCTTCAATATTGTACAAATCAAAAATAGGTCTTTCACCAGTATAAAGCCCTATCTTTCCTGACAAGTCCATGAGATAATTTTCAGAAAAACTAAGCATTTTTTGATAAGTTTCAACGGAATCAACCCGTATTTTCTCCACTTGTTCAGTAGGAAAATCTCTAAGGATTTTAATATATAAGGGTAAATCACCATAAACCAATCCAAAATCTTTAATTAGCTTCTCTTTATCCTTGACTACTCTCCAAAGCCTTTGCAAATAAACCAAATCGGCTCTCATTTCATGAAAACTAACGCCTTCTGCAGCCGTTCGGACGATATATCCCCCTACCTCTTTAACCATTTCTGGAATATCATTAATTAAAGCTCTTAATCTTTCGCGTTCAACTTGGTCGGGAATTCTTTGTGAAACCCCAACCATATCTTCTGCTGGCATATAAACTAAAATACGAGATGGAATAGTAATTTGCATGGTGATTCTTGCACCCTTTGATCCTAAAGGGTCTTTTACAACCTGGACCATAATCTTTTGACCTGAGTATAAAAGCTTTTCTATATCTTCACAATCTTTAGTAATTGTCCCGCCAATGGTCTTACGGCACAAATCTGACACATGTAAAAAAGCTGCTTTTTCCAGTCCAATTTTAATAAAGGCGGCTTGCATACCTGGTAAAACCCGTTCTACTTTTCCAATATAAATATTACCAACCAAACCTAGTTTACTTATCCTTTCAATCCAAACCTCTTGCAACACACCATTTTCAACCCAAGCAACTCTTGTCTCATTTGGAGTCACATTTACCAAAATCTTTTCTTCATTGCTCATTTTAATGGTATCCTGACTCTTTTAATAACCCAGACAATTCAAACAAAGCAATACCCATAACGCCAGAATAACTGCCTTTAATTTCTTTAATAAACTTTGCACCTATTCCTTGAATAGCATAACCACCCGCTTTATCTTGAGGCTCTTTTGTTAGCCAGTAACTTTCAATATCATTATCATTAATTTCCTTAAAAGTGACTTCTGTTTTATTAAGTGCCGAAAAAACAACCCCATTGTTCACAACTGCTACAGAAGTTAAAACATGATGTTTTCTACCTGATAATAATCTTAACATTCTAAATGCATCGACTTTATTGTTAGGTTTTCCAAGACATTTATCATCAATTAATACAATTGTATCACTGCCAATGACCCAGATTTTTTTACCTGGTATCTTATTAAACCCTGCCAAAGATTTTTCAATTGCCATCCGTAAAACAAAGCTTTCAGGGGTTTCTTTAGGCAAGGCTGTTTCTTCAATAGGTGCGTTAATTGTCTTAAAAGTCAACCCTAGTTGTGCTAATAGCTCTTGTCGTCTTGGTGATTGTGAAGATAAATAAAGTTTATTCATGGTTTTTACAAATCTTTATAGTCATTAAGTTTCTACTTCTAGGATTTTATGGTTCTGCTATCACTTCTCAAAAGAGGTTAATTTATAGAATTTTAATTTAAGATAGAATCAAAAAAGCTCTCCAGCTCTTTAACCACTCTTTCAGGTGTTATTTTATGTAAACAGCCAATCCCTTTAATAGAATTTGATGTTTTTAAACAATCCTCGCAAGGAACTTTAGAATTCAATACTTTAACATTAGGTAGATTAGGAATAACGGCTAATTTGGTTGTAATCCCTACCCAGGTAATCACCTTACAGTCAAGTGTTGCTGCTATATGTAAAGGACCAGTATCATTTGTAATCACAGCTAGACTATGATTAAACAACCCGATTGTTTCTCTTAGAGAAGTTTTACCTGTTAGGTTTTTCACTTGGGTTTTATTCTTTATTTTACTCATGACATCATCTGCAATAGTCACATCATCTTGCCCACCTAAAATAATGCATTCTAGATTATGTCTATTTGTAATAATTTTTATTGTTTCTGCAAAACACTTTGGAAACCAACGCCTAGATTTTGCAACGGAACCAACAATAAAACAAATATAACTTTTTTTTTCTAGTTTATATCTCTTAAAAACTTTTTCTAAGCCTATTTCATCTGTTTTAGTTAAATAGATCTTAGGAACGATCTCTCTAGTATTTACATTAACCAAATCCATTATCAATGCATTATGCTCTAAGCTATGCACTGTTTCACGGGGCAATCTTCTACTCTTTGTTAATAATACCGACCTAAGCTCTTTTTTAAAACCTACTCTAACTGGGATTTTTGCTAAAAAAGGCAGTAAAGCATATTTAAATCCATTATGTAAAACAATACATTCATCATAGTTTTGCTCTTTAAGATTTTTTAAGCAGCTCTTCCAGAAAGTTTCTTTTGAAAAGGAATGTATTTTAGATATAAAAGGATTGCCAGTATAAATATCTTTAACTGCATCAATAGTAAAAACGTCTAATATAAAATTCTTTTGCTCACTATAAGCATTGAATATAGGCAGAGTATAAATGGCATCACCGAGTCTTTTTAAGCCAATAATAGCTATTTTTTTCATACACTCCTGCCTTTTGCAAACAATATTGCACTAAAGACAATAAACAAAAGAGCCGTTGGATGCGATAAAAGCATAGAATCAGAAAGATTTATTACAAAAGCGTAAATTAAAAACCCCCATCTAGCATGAGTAAACTCATCTAAATTTTGTAAAGTAAACCTTATTCCCGCTATAAATATAGCAAGTAAACTAATTAATCCTACCAGTCCTAATGCACCTAGTTGATATAGGAAGGTATTATGAGGATGAGAATGCCCTTCTTGACTCGCTGACAGCTTAAATAACTCATGATCACTGGGGTGCTGATTATAATCTTTGGGGAAATCTCCTATGCCAGATCCAAACATTATTTTAAGCGGCTCTCTATCAAAAGACATATTAACAGTATGGACATACATACTAAGTCTTGCCCCTACAGAACCCTGGGGAGAACCATCAAAATACTTAGCCTCCTGAACGGCTAGATTAACCCTTTGTTGAAATAAGTCGCTGATTTGATATGCTAAGGTAAATGATATTACTGAAAACATTAAACCTACAACAACCCCTTTAAATAGCTCTCCTCTGGCATGAAAAAACTGCATAAACAATACAACTACTAAAATAAGGAAAGTTAATTGTCCTCCTCTTCCTCCCGTTATAAACATATTAATTATCATGATAATAATGAAAAAAACTAATATGCTTTTTTTAAGATTTGAACACTTCTCAAAAAACAAACTGTGCATCAAAAGATAAATCCCCCAAGCTAAAAGAGGACTGTACAAGGTACTGGTATAAAAAGGAACTGGGCCAGAACCTGGCGCACCTTCAAAAGCAATTAAATCAAACCACATAAGGTAAGAGACAATTCCAGTAAAGCTTATCCCTATCACAAAGGCTAAAAAATAATATTTAATATTTTCTTTTTTAATGATTAGCAAAACAAATGGAAATATTAAATATATCATGTGTCGTTCTACTAGGTGGTACGCCCACTCATAGTTTTCAGACCATAAAATAGATAGCGGATATAATAATAAATAAGCTAGAAAAGCCCAAAAAATTGGTTGAGATTTTAGCTTATTCCAATCTGCTAAATAATTCCTTTTAAAAGCCCAAGCTAAAATAAGAAAAACACCAACCAAATTAGGGACGGCTGGAGATATTGGTATGCTAAACAACAGTAAAAAAAGACTCCATTGCTCTAGTAAAGATATATTTAATCTATTCTTTAAATAGGATATTTTCTGAACACTTGACGACATAACTAACTAAAATCCTTCTTAAGATAAAGAGATTAATAAAAGCATAAACAATTTAACACTAGACATCAAAAGCACCTTCTTTGACTATTTTTTTAAAAACTAAATCAGGGGTTAAGTTATTCAATGAAGTCAACTCTTCTTGTTTATTTGCAAACTTTTTAATATATTTTTTTGCTAAAGGGGATTTTAAAAAACTAACTTTTCCGCCTAAAGCACCAATTTCATCTGGGTCTGTTACCCTGTATAAAACCAACAAAGATACATCTAAAGCTGCCGCAACATGCGAGAGTCCTGTATCAACTGATACCACTTGCTTGGAAAATTTTAAACATCTTGCCATTTCATTTAAAGATAGTGATTGATCAGGAACCCAGGCCTGGTAATTTTGAGAGTGTTTTTGTGCAAGACTGGCTATTCTCTTTGAACGCTCTTGTTCTTCAATATCCCCCCAAGGTAGCACGACCATAAGCCCTAAATCATTCATCTTAAGCATCAATTCAGCCCAATAATCTTCTGGCCAATACTTGGTTTTCCAGGTAGTACCATGCAAAAACACACAATAGGGCTTATTTATTTCTGCTAAGGGCGGCCAACTGTCGGTGGACAAACCATAGTTTATAATCGAATTTTCTTGCCACTCATAGCCTAAACTTTTGGCAAACAAGACTCGTAACCGAGTAATCGCATGCTGTT
>CAYLXI010000072.1:0-8980 GCA_964387695.1 uncultured Piscirickettsiaceae bacterium | reverse complement strand
TTTTTAACTACTCAACCCCTAATATTTTATGGGTTTGTAGGCTTATCTTCCATTGAGGGTTTTTTAGGCAGTAATCTAAGCATGACTTTAAGTTATCTTGTGTGGTTTGTGGGTTTTGCGTGTCAAGTGGTTGTAAGTAAAAGTGTTCAAAACTTAAAGTGGAGAAATCTCTAGGGTGGTTTTCATCTTGTGGATAAACCAGCTTTAATTCTTGTCCTGTATTTAAAATAACTTTAGCGTTGGCTTTTGGGCTAACACAAATCCAGTCAATATTATCTGGTGGAATCTTTGTGCCATTGGTTTCTATAGCAATTTCAAAATGGTGTTTGTGTAAGTTGTCGATAAGATTTTGATCAACTTGCAATAAAGGCTCACCGCCAGTTAAAACTACAAATGGGTGAGTCGAAGTTTTAGGCCAAAAATTTAAAAGATGTTGTGATAGATTTTCAGCGGTTTTAAATGCCCCGCCATTTTGCCCGTCAGTACCGATAAAATCGGTATCACAAAATTTACAAATAGAAATGCTGCGGTCTTCTTCCCGCCCTGTCCAAAGATTGCACTGAGCAAGTCGGCAAAAAATTGCAGGCCGTCCTGAGTGAAATCCCTCACCTTGAACAGAATAAAATACTTCTTTAACTCGGTAAGACATGTTTTTCCTTGTGGATTTGTGTATTAACATTTTTATGAAATGTTATGATAGTAGGTTAGATAAATTAAGACTTAACTTGTGGAATTATAACAAATGTCAATGAAGACGCTTTACGATAAATTATGGGAACGACATGTTGTTCATGAGGAAGAAGATGGGACGGCGTTAATTTATATTGATCGCCAGTTATTGCACGAGGTAACTTCTCCGCAAGCTTTTGAGGGCTTACGCCTTGCAAACCGTAAGCCATGGCGTATTGGTGCAAATCTTGCCACGCCAGATCACAATGTTCCAACCACTGATTTTAACAGTGTAGAGGATATTGTTGATCCTGTTTCTCGTTTGCAAGTGCAAACACTTAATTTAAATACCACTGAGTTTGGTATTACGGAGTTTGGTATTTGTGATATTCGCCAAGGTATTGTACATGTTGTAGGGCCAGAAGAAGGTGCGACCCTTCCAGGGATGACTTTGGTTTGTGGTGATTCTCATACGGCAACTCATGGGGCATTAGGGGTTTTAGCTCACGGGGTAGGAACATCTGAGGTAGAGCATGTTTTGGCAACGCAATGCCTTATTCAAAAGAAAATGAAGAATATGCTAGTTGAAGTCAATGGGCATCTTCTTCTGGGCGTTACCCCAAAAGATGTGGTTTTAGCCATTATAGGTAAAATTGGTACGGCAGGGGGAAATTCCCATGCCATCGAGTTTGGAGGACAAGTATTTAGGGATATGTCTGTTGAAGGCAGAATGACGGTTTGTAATATGGCTATTGAAGCTGGCGCTCGTGTGGGCATGGTTGCAGTAGATGATAAAACCGTTGAGTATGTTAAGGGCCGCCCGTCTGCACCCAAAGGAAAGCAGTGGGATTTGGCAGTTGAAAGTTGGAAGGATTTAAAATCAGATAAAGATGCTGTTTTTGATAAAGTGGTCACCATGCAGGGCGAGGATATTGAACCTCAAGTGTCCTGGGGGACCTCTCCTGAAATGGTGGTTAATATCAACGCTACCGTGCCCAATCCTGCTAATGAAGTCGATGCGGTTAAGGCCGCGGGTATTCAAAGAGCTTTAGATTATATGGGTCTGCAGGCTGATATGAGAATTACGGATATTCCTGCTGAATATATTTTTATTGGCTCTTGTACTAATTCACGCATTGAAGACTTTCGTGCGGCGGCTAAGGTTCTTAAAGGTCGTAAAATTTCACCATTAGTTGAACAGGCATTGGCTGTTCCGGGTTCAGGGTTGGTTAAAAAACAAGCTGAAGAAGAAGGCTTAGATAAAATATTTATTGACGCAGGGTTTGAATGGCGTAATCCTGGTTGCTCTATGTGTTTAGCCATGAATGCAGATAAACTTCCATATGGTAAGCATTGTGCATCAACTTCTAATCGCAATTTTGAAGGTCGACAAGGAGCGGGGGGGCGAACCCATTTGGTGAGTCCAGAAATGGCAGCGGCAGCCGCAATTGCAGGACATTTTGTTGATGTGCGTCCTATGTTAGTGTCGGGGTTTTAAGTTATGGAAAAAATAACCACCGTTACAGGGATTGTTGCTCCAATGGATAGGGCAAACATTGATACTGATGCAATTATCCCAAAACAGTTTTTAAAATCTATTAAGCGCTCAGGATTCGGGCCTAATTTATTTGATGAGTGGCGTTATGAAGATATAGGAGAGCCAGGCCAAGACTGCTCTAATCGCCCTTTAAGAAAAGATTTCGTGCTGAATCAGCTGCGTTATCAAGGGTCTAATGTGTTGTTAGCACGAGATAATTTTGGTTGTGGTTCAAGCCGAGAACATGCTCCTTGGGCTTTAGAAGACTATGGTTTTAGAATAATTATTGCCCCAAGTTTTGCAGACATATTTTTTAATAATTGTTTTAAAAATGGTATTTTGCCCATAGTTTTAAACGAAAAAATTGTTGGCGATTTGTTTAAAGAAGTTTTTGCACAAGAAGGTTATCAGCTAACGGTTGATTTAGCAGAGCAGAAGGTTTTGAAATCAAATGGTGAGGAAATATATTTTGAGGTCGATGCATTTAGAAAACATTGCCTGTTAAATGGTTTAGATGATATTGGCTTAACTTTGCAACATGAAGAAAAAATAAAATCTTTTGAAAAAGTTTATAAAAAGAAAAACCCTTGGTTGTTTTCTTAATACCAGATTTAAATATTAATGATAGAGAGATTAAAATGACAAAGCAGATATTAGTGCTACCTGGCGATGGAATTGGTCCTGAAATAACAGCCGAAGCAGTTAAGGTTTTAGAGGCTTTAAAAATTTCAGAGGGTTTGGATATTACGCTAGATGAAGATTTGGTGGGTGGAGCAGCTTATGACGCACATGGCTTGCCTTTATCTGATGCAACTATGGCTAAAGCACAAGCAGCAGATGCGGTGTTATTGGGTGCTGTAGGAGGATATAAGTGGGAGTCTTTGGATATTTCGGTTCGTCCAGAAAAAGGTCTATTGCGCTTGCGTTCTGAAATGCAGCTTTTTGCAAATTTACGCCCCGCTTACTTATTTTCGCAATTAGCAAATGCTTCAACACTAAAGCAAGAAGTTGTAGCAGGGTTAGATATTTTAATTGTACGAGAGTTAACAGGCGGAATTTATTTTGGTCAACCTCGCGGCGTTCGTCTTTTGGATAACGGAGAACGCCAAGGATATAATACCTATGTTTATTCAGAGTCTGAAATTCGTCGTATTGGTCATGTCGCTTTTCAAGCAGCAATGAAACGCGATAAAAAATTAACCTCAGTAGATAAAGCAAATGTATTAGAAGTGACCGAACTTTGGCGTGAAATTATGGATGATATTGCCAAAGAATATCCAGAGGTAGAATTAAAGCATATGTATGTTGATAATGCAGCCATGCAATTAATATTAAACCCTAAGCAGTTTGATGTGATGGTAACAGGTAATATGTTTGGGGATATTTTATCGGATGAAGCCTCTATGTTAACAGGCTCAATTGGTATGTTGGCATCTGCCTCTTTAGATGCTAACAATAAAGGTATGTATGAGCCTAGTCATGGTTCAGCCCCTGATATTGCAGGAAAAAACCTTGCCAACCCTTTAGCAACTATTTTGTCTGTAGCAATGATGTTGCGTTATAGCTTAGGAAAAGAAGATTTAGCGGTTAAAATTGAAAATGCGGTATCATCGGTATTAGATCAAGGTTTGCGTACAGGAGATATTTTCTCAGAAGGTCTAATAAAAGTAGGGACTAAAGAAATGGGTGATGCCGTTGTCGCGGCTTTGTAAATAATATCCCATGAGAAATTATTTTAGCATTACTATTAGTGATGTACACGGATCTCGTACCTATTCTTTTCAGCAGTTTATTAAACAGTTTGTTAAGTATTTTATATTGCTTATTTTGCTAGTTTTATTAGTGGGTGGTGCAACAATTTGGTGGTTAAATAAAGTATCTTTAGAGCATGAAAATAAGTTGCAACAAGCAGAAATTGAGCATCAGAATATTTTATTAACAAAGCAGCAAGAATATATTGTTTTAGATTATAGAAAAAGCGAGATTCAAGCGGATCTAGAAAATAAATCGAGAGAGCGAGATTTTTTAAATAGCACTCTTAAAGGGCTCGAAGAGTTGCTTGGTCAAGAGCCATCAGAAAACCTGCTTTTAGAAGATAGGATTAAGATGGTTCAACTTTCTACCATAGAAAAATCCATGGCGTTTGAAATGATTCCTAGCGGTATGCCTGTTAAAAATTTTAAGGGTGTGTCCAGTGGTTTTGGCTGGCGAATACATCCTATTGATAAGGTAAGAAGATTTCATAATGGTTTAGACTTTAGGGGTAGAACGGGTGATTCAATCATTAGCACTGCGGACGGAGTGGTTGAATATGCGGGCTATAATAAGTCCAGTGGATTTGGCCGTATGATTATTATTGTTCATGCCAATGGTTTTAAAACTCTTTATGCACATTTAAATAAAGTGTTGGTTAAAAAAGGTCAGGTGGTTACAAAAGGCATGAAAATTGGTGAGCTAGGCAATACTGGCAGGTCTACAGGGCCTCATTTGCACTATGAAGTGATGTTTTTAAAACGCAGAATTGATCCCAAGCCTTTTGTAAACTGGGGGTTTGAAAATTATAATGAAATATTTACTGAGGTGAAGGGGGTTCCATGGGCATCTTTAATGGCAAAAATAAAAAATCGCGTCCAGAGGGTGGAAGAACAATTATTGCTGAGGGTTGTAAAATCTCCGGAGAACTTACCAAGTTAGAAGGTGTGTTGCATGTTGATGGATTGGTAGAAGGCGTCATTGAAACCGAGTTTGATATTTCCATCGGAGAATCAGGATCAGTTTCAGGATTAATAAAAGCCAAAAATATTGTTGTAAGTGGCGTGATAGAAGGCAAAGTTGTTTGTGAAACCATTGAGGTTTTATCAACGGGAAAGATGATAGGAGAGTTAATTTCTTCTGAGCTAAATATTGAGTCTGGCGGGAAATTTATTGGCGAAAGCAGAGAGTTAACTGAAGGAGAGTTAATTGTTACCTTTCCTGAAAAAGACTTGCTGGAGCATGATGTAGTTGACATAATTGACAAAAGTAAGACTAAATAAAAAGAAATAGCTTTAGAAAATAAAGGATAAAAAATGTCAAAGTTATATGATATTGCTGTTGTTGGGGCAACGGGTGCGGTTGGTGAAACTATTTTAAAAGTGTTAAAAGAGCGCGATTTTCCTGTAGGAAATTTATATCTTTTAGCCAGCAGTCGTTCTGCAGGTAAAAAACTTGAGTTTAATGGCAAGTGGTTAGTGGTTCAAGATCTTGAAACCTTTGACTTTTCTAAAGTTCAGATAGGCTTATTTTCTCCAGGAGCAAGTGTTTCTAAAATCTATGCCCCTAAAGCTGCTAAAGCGGGTTGTGTTGTCATAGATAATACTTCTGAATTTCGTTATGACGATGATATTCCGTTAATTGTTCCAGAGGTAAATCCTGAAGCGGTTGCAGGTTATAAAAACAGAGGGATTATTGCCAATCCAAACTGCTCAACTATTCAAATGTTGGTGGCGATTAAGCCTATTTATGATGCGGTAGGCATTAGCCGTTTAAATGTTGCAACCTATCAAGCTGTATCTGGAACTGGAAAAGAAGCCATTACTGAGTTAGCGACACAAACTGCCAGTTTACTCAATATGAAGTCTGTTGAAATGAGCGTTTATCCTAAGCAAATAGCTTTTAACTGTATTCCTCAAATTGATGTTTTTATGGAAAATGGTTACACCAAAGAAGAAATGAAAATGGTGTGGGAAACAAAAAAAATCATGAATGATGAAAATCTTTTAGTAAATCCAACCGCAGTACGAGTGCCTGTTTTTTATGGTCATAGCGAAGCTTTGCATATTGAAACAAAGCAAAAAATTACTGCTGCAGAAACCAAGTTGTTAATGCAGAAAACAGAAGGGATTGTGCTAATTGACGAACAGGTAGATGGTGGATACCCCACTGCTGTAAGTGATGCGGTGGATACTGACCCTGTGTATGTAGGTAGGGTGCGTGAAGATATTTCAACAGAAAAGGGTATTAACCTTTGGGTGGTGGCAGATAATGTTCGTAAAGGTGCAGCCACTAATACCGTGCAAATTGCTGAATTATTGATTAAAAACCACTTATAATTTTATGACCAAGATTGTTTTAGGAATAGAGTATCAAGGCACTCATTACTGTGGTTGGCAGTTTCAAGATCATTGTGATTCAGTACAAGAAAATTTGCAGAAAGCTTTAAGCTTTGTTGCGAATGAAGCAATTAGTGTGTTTTGTGCTGGTCGAACAGATACAGCCGTGCATGCGGTTGGGCAGGTTGTTCATTTTGAAACCAAAGCAGTTCGTCCTGATAGAGCTTGGTTAGAAGGGGTAAATACCAAGTTACCTAGAGATATTAGGGTTATCTGGGTAAAAGGTTTTAAAGGTGATTTTCATGCCAGATTTTCTGCCATAGCGCGTCAATATCGTTATGTGATTTTTAACCGTAAGGTTAATTCAGCAGTTTTAGCAAGTCGAGTTACTTGGATTTCATCCCCTCTAGAGGAAAACAAAATGAATCAAGCTGCCAAAGCTCTTATGGGCAAACAAGATTTTTCTTCATTTAGGGCTTCGGGTTGTCAGGCAAAAAATCCGAATAGAGAAATTCAATCTATTTCAGTCACTCGACGGGGTGATTTTGTGTTGTTAGATATTCAAGCAAATGCTTTTTTACATCACATGGTAAGAAATATTGCAGGGTCTTTAATTTCTGTAGGAAAAAATAAACAATCTGTTAATTATATTAAAGAATTGCTGGAATTAAAAGACCGACAAAAAGCAGGGGTGACAGCACCTGCTGCAGGGCTGTATTTTGTTAATGCCATTTATCCAGATAAATGGCAAATTCCACGAGTTCCTGTAGATGAAGTGTTATGGGGATGAGATATTATGGGAATGATTGAGCAGCAAAGAACACGAGTTAAAATTTGTGGCATTACCAACACGGAAGATGCGATTGCTGCGGTGAATGCAGGAGCAGATTCTTTAGGTTTGGTGTTTTATCCTTCTAGTCCGCGCTGTGTAGAAATAGAGCAAGCACAATTTATTGTTAGCAAGCTTCCTGCTTTTGTTACCATAACAGCTCTTTTTGTTAATCCTGAAGCAGATTTAGTTCATCAAGTTATTTCAAAAATAAAAATAGACTTGTTACAATTTCACGGGGAAGAGTCTCCCTGTTTTTGCCAACAATTTGACCGTCCTTATATTAAAGCTGTTCGTATGCAAGAAGATACCAACTTAGTTGCTTTAAGCCAATCCTATATATCCTCTAGGGGATTGTTGTTAGATACCTATAAAAAAGGGGTTCCGGGTGGAACAGGCGAATCTTTTAATTGGGGATGGCTAACAAAATTTGAAGGCAAGTTTTTAAAGCCTGTTATTCTTGCAGGAGGATTAACGGCTGGTAATGTAGCTGATGCCGTTAAAATAGTAAAACCTTGGGCAGTAGATGTAAGTAGCGGGGTGGAAGACACGCCTGGTAAAAAAAATCAGCAGAGTGTTTTAGAGTTTATAAAAAATAGTAGCTACAATAATGGAGCAATAAATTGAACATTGATTTTTCACAATATCCAGATAAACGAGGTCATTTTGGTATTTATGGCGGTATTTTTGCTCCTGAAACCTTAATGTCTGCACTAGAAGAATTGAATGTTCAATATGAAATAGCTAAAACAGATTCTGAGTTTTTAGCAGAATTAACCCAAGATTTTCAAGATTATGTTGGTCGTCCCTCACCTTTGTATTATGCCAAACGCTGGTCAAAATATTTAGGTGGAGCAAAGGTTTATCTAAAACGCGAAGATTTAAATCATACAGGTGCTCATAAGATAAACAACACCATTGGTCAAGCGTTGCTAGCAAAGCGACTAGGCAAGACTAGAATTATTGCTGAAACGGGTGCAGGGCAACATGGCGTTGCAAGTGCAACGGTTGCGGCACGCTTAGGACTAGAATGTGTGGTATATATGGGGGCAGAAGATGTGGTGCGTCAAGCGCCTAATGTTGCCAGAATGAAAATGTTGGGGGCGAGTGTTGTTGCAGTTGAGTCGGGTACCAAGACCCTTAAAGATGCTCTTAATGAAGCAATGCGTGATTGGGTAACGAATGTAGATAATACTTTTTATATTATCGGTACCGTTGCTGGTCCCCATCCTTACCCTGCTATGGTTAGAGATTTTCAAGCCATCATAGGTCGTGAAGCCAAACAGCAAATTTTAGCAAAAGAAAATAAATTGCCAGATGCTCTGGTAGCCTGTGTAGGTGGTGGTTCAAACGCAATAGGACTGTTCTATGATTTTTTGGCAGATGAAAAGGTAGAGCTATACGGAGTTGAAGCGGCTGGGCATGGCTTAGAAACAGGACAACATGCCGCGCCACTTTGTGAAGGCAGACCTGGAGTGTTGCATGGTAATCGTACCTATTTGATGCAAGATGAGAACGGACAAATAATAGGAACGCATTCTATTTCAGCTGGTTTAGATTACCCTGGAGTAGGCCCTGAACATTCTTGGTTAAAAGACATTGGGCGAGCAAACTATGTCGCCATTAATGATGATGAAGCTCTGCAAGGATTTCGTGATTTAACCAAATATGAAGGCATAATCCCTGCTTTAGAATCAAGTCATGCACTTGCTTATGTCACTAAATTAGCACCAACCATGAGTCAAGATAAAGTTATTATTGTTAATTTGTCTGGGCGTGGTGATAAAGATATGAACACAATTGCCAAAATTGAAGGCTTTGAATTTTAATGGAGAATAGAATGAGTAGAATTCA
>CAYLXI010000071.1:0-9032 GCA_964387695.1 uncultured Piscirickettsiaceae bacterium | reverse complement strand
GTTACAGGGTTTAATTCTAGTTCTGTTAGTCAGCTGGTTATTTTTAGGTTGGCGAGTTGGTATCTTGGTTGCCCTAACGATTCCCTTTTCATTATCTGGCGTATTTGTCACCCTGTTTGCTATAAATGAAACCCTTAACTTAACCGTATTACTCGGCGTGGTCATTGCTTTAGGAATGTTGGTAGATGTGGCAGTGGTAATGGTCGAATCCTTAATAAATCGTCTACGCAAAGGTGATAACACGATTGATGCAGCCATGAATGCTATGCGAGAAGTTGGCTGGCCTATCTTTGCCGCAGTCTTAACAACTATCGCCGCATTTTTACCCCTAATGCTACTACCAGGTATTTTGGGTGATTTTATGCGTGTAGTCCCTTTAGTCGTTACCCTTGCTCTACTTATTAGCTTATTGCAAGCCTTTTGGATACTGCCTTCTTTGACCCATATGTTCCACTTAAAAATGGATAACTCTCGTCATTTGAATAGTTTTAGAGCGCGTTTTTTAAAGAAAATGCAAAATACCTATGGTAGATTATTGGTAAAAAGTTTTCGTCATCCTGTTTTGACATTATTTTTATTAGTCTCCACTTTCGCCTCCTCTGTTTTATTAGTTACCAGTGGAAGAATTACCACCGACTTTTTTGCCGCAGACCCTCTACAATACTTCTACATAAATCTTGAAATGCCCGCAGGCACTAGCTTGCAAGAGACCACCCAAGCAACCCGCGAGATGGAGCTACAAGCATTAAACTGGCTAAAACCAGAAGAAGTTCGTGCCACGGTAGTTTATGGTGGACAAATGTTTACCGAAACCGAGCCTTTACTAGGAGATATTTATGGTCAAATATTTGTAAGCTTAACCAAACCATCCCATGACACACGCAATGTAGGCGAATTGGTAGATGGGTTAAGGGCGTTATTACAAAGCAACCCACCAGCAGGAGGCAAGGTAAGTTTACTAAAAATGACAGGAGGAATGCCTGCCACCAAGCCGATTAAAGTACATGTTTTGGGTGATGATTATCAAAAAATTGATCATGCCATTACATCCTTAATAAAAATATTAAATTCAATAGAAGGCGTTAAAGACATTACCACAGATGCCGCAACGGGAAGCCAACAGCTCATCACTCGCTTAAATATACCAGCAATTCATCGTGCTGGCTTACAACCATCAGAAGTTATAAGAACACTGCAAATACTAACCGATGGAGAATATGTTGCTCAACTTAGCCATAATGGTGAGCTGGTAAACTTGCGGGTGCGTGCATACAGCCAACAAACCGACAACATTGATGCTTGGCTCACAACGCCCATTGCGACACCAGATGGGGGGAACATTGCACTGGGAGAATTAATTACCACAGAAGTTAGAACGGGTCTTGTAAATTTAAAGCATCATAATTTTAGTCGTTCAATCACTCTTGAAGCAAACTTAGATAAGACCGTTATTGATACCCTAAAAGCTAATGAAAAGCTTTTATACTCTTGGAATAATATAGCACTACAACACCCAGGTATTTCTCTAGACTTTACGGGTGAGCTAGATGATATTCAAGAATCTCTTGGGGCAATGGCAGTATTATTTATGCTAGGCATTGGTTTAATGTACTTAATTCTGGGGGCGCAATTTAATAGTTTCTTACAACCTTTAATTATTTTATTCACTATTCCCATGGCTTTTACGGGTGTAGCTTACGGCTTATTTTTCTCAAATAACCCACTTAGCCTTTATACTCTGTATGGCGTCGTTGCACTATCTGGCATTGCTGTTAACTCCGCCATTGTTTTAATGGCAGCTGCCAATACTCGTCTTGCCATGGGCATGAGTCTATCACACGCCATTGTTTATGCCGCACGCCGTCGTCTTGTGCCTATAGTCATCACTGCCACCACTACCATGGCAGGACTAATGGGCTTAGCTTTAGGCATAGGAGGTGTCTCTCTTATCTTTGGTCCTGTTGCAATCTCTATCGTATGGGGGATAGGCTTTTCAACCATCCTCACCCTATTTACCATACCTTTGATTTACAGACTATTAGTAAGAAAATAAGACATTTATAAGGCTTTAATTTACCAGGCCTGGTAAATTAAAGCCTTATTAATATTTTTCTAAAGGAAGCACTTAACAACTAAGATTATTAAGATGTTCCTAAAGAGAATCTATGCTATATCTAATTGCTAAGGATTATCATTAAGTTTGACAGAGGCTAAATACTTCATTAAAATTACTAATTAAAGATTAAAATCTTTATCAATGGAAATAATAAAACAGTGGAAATAATAAAACAGTATTTAGACATCACCGTATTTGGAATACTTGGAATCATGGCTTTTATCGTTTTATGGATGACGATTGAGCGGTTAATTTTTTTCTCTAAAGTTAATATATCTCACTATACTCATATCGAATTATTACAAGTTGATTTAACTAAAAACCTAACCAGCATTTCTATTATTGGTGCAAATGCACCCTATATTGGACTGGTTGGCACAGTCGTAGGTATTTTAATTATATTTTATGACATGGGACAACAAGATGCCTTTGATACAAGCACTATTATGGTAGGACTGGCTCTTGCTCTACAGGTTACTGCTGCAGGTATAGGTTTAGCTATTCCTAGCATCATGTCTTATAACGGTTTAATGCGAAAAGTGGATGTTTTAAGCGCTCAATTCATTGCCATTACCTCCCCTTTAAAGAAAGATTAACTCATGCAAATGAAACGATTTCACAGCATGAATGTTGTTCCATTGATTGATGTAATGCTGGTATTGTTAGCCATTGTTCTTATGACAGCGAGTTTTGTTGTTCACGATGCATTAAATCTAGACCTGCCTGAGACCCAAAGCACCGAAGCTTATCAATCCAAGACGGACGAAGTTGCCATGAATTTTAGCATTGATTCAAAAAACGCTCTGTTCTTAGATGGCATCCCCTCTTCTTATCAAGATTTAACAACAATATTACAAGATATCAATCCAAATAAACCCATTATTGTTAAGATTGACAAGCAGGCCAACTTTGAGTATTTTATTAAATTAGTCGATGCGCTTAAATTAAAACAACTCAACAACCTCACTATCTTAACCAAAGCCGAATAATCCTCTTTATGCGCTATTTTTCTAGCTTCTTAATTGCCTCCATAATATACTCAAGCGTATCAGCGAGCCTTTATTTTACTTTTAGAGATTCACAAAATCAAGACACTGTCGAAATAAAGTCCCTTCCAATGTCATTAAGCATGTTTCAAATAGCACAAGCAGATATTCATGTTGTTGAAAAACCTTCTGAAACACCTCCCACTATTCAACCAAAAGACATTCCACTGTCTAAACCCAAACCTACTCTAACGCCAAAACCCGTGGTAAAACCCAAACCTATTCCAGAACCTATTCCAGAACCTATTCCAGAACCTATTCCAGAACCTATTCCCAAACCTATTCCCAAACCTATTCCAGAACCGACTTTTCTGCTTGATCCTAAAGAAATCATCAGCATAGATTCTAAATTAACACCTCAAAAATATGCCCCCTCTAACACCCAAAACACCGCTACAACTCAAACTGACCTTCACTCTCCCACGCCAAGTCCAGATTTATTCTCTAGCAGTGAAATTTTATCAGCAGAACAACGCTACCTAAATGAACTTAGAAACTTATTGGCTAAAAAAGCAAGAGATAGCTACCCTAAACAAGCTAAAAGAAGAAACTGGGAGGGTGTGGTAACATTAAACTTCACCATTCACTCTAATGGCAAAATACATCATGTTAAAGTAACCAAATCATCAGGCAGAAAGATTTTAGATGAGGCGGCTCTAGCCATAATCAAAGACAGCATGAACAATTTCTTTAAACCTTTTCCAAAAGAATCCTCAAAAAAAGAGTGGATAATTCAAGTACCTATTCAATACAAACTAAGCAGGTAGATAAAATCTAGACATAAAAAAACCCAGCAAGAAACAACCGCTAGGCTTATTTTAATAAAAAATAGATTAAAATTATTTATGCAATTTTAAGCTGCTCTTGCTGAGTCGCTTCTAAAATAGCAATCCTCTCTTCTAGAGGGGGGTGAGACATAAACAACTTACCAAACTTAGATTTTTTTGCAGAAATACCAAAGGCTGCCATCTGATCTGGTAACTCACCTGGTTGCATGGTTTGTAAGCGACGCAAAGCGGCAATCATATTGTCTTTACCTGCTAAATAAGCTCCGCCATTATCTGCATGAAATTCACGACGACGAGAGAACCACATAGCAATGGTACTAGCTAAAATCCCTAGTAGAATCTGAGCAATGATATCAACAATAATAAAAGTCCAGCTGTGTCCAGATGATTCATTTTTAAATATCACTCTATCAACGACCCATGCAATAATTTTAGCAAAGAAAATAACAAAAGTATTAAGAACCCCTTGTAACAATGCCATGGTAATCATATCACCATTGGCGATATGAGCAACTTCATGTCCCAGCACTGCCTCTACTTCGTTTTGACGCATGCTACGCAAGAGTCCAGTAGAAACTGCAACCAAAGCATTGTTTTTACGCATTCCCGTTGCAAAGGCATTAGGTTGCGGTGAATCATAAATAGCTACTTCTGGCATGCCAATACCTGCTTTTTTGGCTTGAAGACGCACCGTTTCAAGCAACCAGCGTTCATCGGCATTGCGAGGCTCTTTAATGACTTTAGCCTTCGTTGACATTTTAGCCATCCACTTAGACATAGCTAAAGAAACGAATGATCCAGCAAAACCAATCACTAAGGCAAACATAAATAGATTACCTAAATTTAAACTGGTACCCTCCATAAAGTGACCAACGCCTAATATATTCAGCGTAATCATTGCGACTGCAATAACAGCAATGTTTGTTAACAAAAATAAACCCATGCGTTTCATATCAACCTCCAATGGCTTTTAAACGAGTGATAAAATGAGGACTTCAAAAAGTCTTGAATAAAGCTCTCAAAATATTAATTATATTATGCATAGACTATAAGGTTTTTTTATAATGTTTCAAGTCTATTAGATCTATTTTTTAAAAAAATGAGTAAAAAAAACAAAATGAACTTACAAAATTTTAACCGATATTTTTTAATGAGCAGCTTTTTAAATCTGTTTTTAATTGTGCTATTGGGAGCTTTAGCCAGCCATGCATTAGAACCAATGTTTTCTCCTAAGCAAGAAGAATACTGGCAAACTGGATTATTTTTTCATGCCATTCATGCACTAGGAATAGGTCTGTTAGCGGTTTCCATGCCCAAATCACCAAGTGTGGTAAAAACACAAGTGATTGCAGGTATTTTAATATGGATAGGGATTGTTTTGTTTTCTGGAGGACTCTACTTATTGGCACTAGGATTTGAAAAAATACATTTCATAATTCCTTTTGGAGGAATCTCTTGGTTAATGGCTTGGGGACTATTAAGTTTTTATTACTATCCACGCAAGCATTAATTTTATTTATAACAAACTTAGCTAAGCTTTTCTTTTAAGATTTTATTAACCTGCCCAGGGTTGGCCTGTCCTTGTGATGCTTTCATCACTTGACCAACAAAATACCCTAACATTTTTTCTTGCCCTGCTTTATAGGATTCTACCTGACTAGGGTTAGATTCAAGCACTTTTTGCACCATGGTTTCAATAGCAGAAACATCGGTAATTTGCTTTAAGCCTTTAGATTCAATAATCTTATCAGCAGAACCTTCTCCTTGCCACATAGCTTCAAAAACTTGCTTAGCAATATTTCCTGAAATGCTATTGTCAGCAATACGCTGTAACAAACCCGCTAAATTAACCGCAGAAACTGGAGAATCAACAACATCTAGTCCATTTTTATTTAACGATTTAGATAACGCTCCCATCACCCAGTTGGCACACATTTTATAATCTGCCATTATTTCTGTTAGATCTTCAAAATATTCTGCCATGGCACGCGTCCCAGTTAAAAAGGTTGCATCATATTCTGATAAGCCAAAATCTTTGACATATCGTTGGCGTTTTCCCTCTGCCAGTTCTGGCATTTCAGCTCTAACTGCTTCTATATCTGCATCGGTAATTATTATTGGCAATAAATCGGGGCAGGGAAAATAGCGATAATCATTAGCTTCTTCTTTTGCTCTCATGGAACGCGTTTTATTTTTTTCTGCATCATATAGACGAGTTTCTTGCACGACACTTCCACCAGATTCTAAAATATCAATTTGGCGTTCAATTTCTATTTCAATCGCTTGTTCAATAAATTTAAAGGAGTTAATATTTTTTAACTCTGCCCGTGTGCCAAATGGCGTGCCT
The DNA here is from genome assembly GCA_964387695.1 of uncultured Piscirickettsiaceae bacterium. Taxonomy (GTDB): domain Bacteria; phylum Pseudomonadota; class Gammaproteobacteria; order Thiomicrospirales; family Thiomicrospiraceae; genus Thiosulfativibrio. The sequence continues at coordinate 2,735 of CAYLXI010000071.1, read as the reverse complement.
GGTTTATGAATAGAGACATTAGAATCGACTCTAAAAGAACCCTCTTGCATATTGCCATCGCAAATCCCTAAATACTGCACCAATTCGTGCATTTTTTTAGCATAAGCAACGGCTTCTTTTGACGAACGCATATCTGGTTCTGAGACAATTTCTAATAAGGGTGTTCCTGCTCGGTTTAAATCTACTCCAGATTTCCCTGGAAAAGCACCATGCACTGACTTTCCTGCATCTTCTTCTAGGTGAGCTCTAGTCACGCCAATTTTTTTCTTTTCTCCATCTACTTCAATCTCAACCACCCCTCCTGTGTCAACAATCGGATAGCTAAATTGTGAAGTCTGATAGCCTTTTGGTGAGTCTGGATAAAAATAATTTTTACGGTCAAAGACTGAACGCCTGCCTATTTCTGCTCCAATGGCTAGGCCCAATTTAATTGCCATGGGTAAAACCGCTTTGTTTAATACCGGTAACTGCCCTGGCATGCCTAAATCAAGCAAATTGGCTTGGGTATTAGGTGCTGCGCCATAAGCAACAGAAGAGCCTGAAAAAATTTTCGATTTTGTTGTAAGCTGGGCATGAATTTCTAACCCTATAACCACTTCCCAAGTCATGACTGTAAACCCTCATAATCTTTTGGCATTTGTTTGTGCCAGTTTGTCGCTTGTTGATACTGATGAGCAATATTCAATAATTTTGCTTCGCTATGATAAGTACCAATTAAGTGTAGCCCTACGGGTAAATCATTCACAAATCCTGCGGGAACGGACATAGCGGGCATGCCTGCTAAATTTACGGGTATGGTATATAAATCGGCTAAATACATGCTTACAGGGTCATCGGTTTTCTCACCCAAATTAAATGCAGGTGTAGGTGATACAGGCCCTACTATTACATCACAGCACTCAAATGCTTTAACAAAATCGTCTCGTACTATTCGACGCAACTTTTGAGCTTTTAAATAATAAGCATCATAATATCCTGCTGATAAGGCGTAAGAACCAACCATAATCCTGCGTTGAACTTCCGCACCAAAACCTTCTGTTCTAGAACGAGTATAAAGATCTTCTAAATCTACTGGGTTTTCACAGCGATGACCATAACGAACCCCGTCAAAACGCGATAAGTTAGAAGAGGCTTCTGCGGGTGCTAAGACATAATAGGCTGGAACAGATAAATCTTTATTAGGCAGGCTTACCTCTACAATTTCAGCGCCTTGCTTTTCTAGTTCAGAAATAGCATTACGAATGATTTTTTCAACATCTTTATCTAATCCTTCACCAAAATACTCTTTAGGAACACCAACTATTAAACCCTTGATGCTTCGTCCCAAGTTTGAACTATAATCAGGTTTTTCTTGCTCGATGCTTGTAGAGTCTCTTGCATCAAATCCTGCCATAGCCTCTAACAACCAAGCACTATCCTCAGCACTTCTAGTCATAGGGCCAGCTTGATCAAAACTAGAAGCATAGGCTATCATTCCATAACGAGAAACCGCACCATAAGTTGGTTTTATCCCCGTAATACCACAAAATGAAGCGGGTTGTCTAATTGAACCACCCGTATCTGTTCCTGTTGCCATAGGTGCAAGACCCGCAGCAATTACTGCAGCTGCCCCACCAGATGAGCCTCCAGGAACAGAGCCTAAACTCCAAGGGTTTTTAGTTGCTCCATAATAGCTGCTTTCTGAAGAAGAGCCCATTGCAAACTCGTCCATATTGGTTTTACCTAAAATAGGCATACCAATCGCTTTAAGTTTTTCAACTACGCTGGCATCATAAGGTGCAATGAAATTATTAAGCATCTTGGAACCACAGCTTGTTTTCACGCCATCGACACAAAAAATATCTTTATGAGCAATTGGAATCCCAGTTAAAGCACTGCCTTTACCTTGAGCAAGCATTTCATCGGCTTGCTTTGCCATTTCTATCGCTAACTCTGGAGTCACGGTAATAAATGCATTTAATTTTGAATCATATTTTTCAATACGATTTAAATAATGTTGGGTTAGCTCTACGCTGGTTATTTTTTTATTCTTGAGCTGTTCGCTCATTTCTTTAATTGACAAATTGTGCATTAGCTTTCTCACTCTATAACCTGAGGAACAAGATACATTGCTCCTTCAGATTCTGGGGCTATTTTTTGATATTTTTCATGGTCATCTACTTCCGTTACCACATCATCCCTTAGCCTCTGCACCTGGTCTAATGGATGTGCCATAGGTGCTACAGATTCCGTATTAAATGCCTCCATTTGAGAAAATAAATCGAGGATATTAGACAGCTTGCCTGCAACCACATTAATTTCTGACGGATCTACCGAAATTGCAGCAAGACCAGAAATAATCTCCACCTCTTTTTGTCCAATTAACACAAGAACTCCTTTATTTTTAAACCTAAAAACCGTGCTAAAATAACATATTTTAACGATGATTATATGACATTTTCCTAAGTAAATATTTAGGAAATAAAGTTGCATTACCCAAATCCCTATATAGGAATTGGATATAGAGTGCTAGAACTTGTTCGCTAGGCGTTTGCAAAAAATCTTAGCTTCACCCTTAGGTTAAGCGGGCATTTTTTGTGAATGCATAGTGGACAAGGGCTGGTGCTATATGCCAATTTCCTATGTGGGGGTTTGGGTTTACCCAAATCTCTATATAGGAATTGGATATAGAGTGCTAGAACTTGTTCGCTAGGCGTTTGCAAAAAATCTTAGCTTCACCCTTAGGTTAAGCGGGC
>CAYLXI010000070.1:0-9249 GCA_964387695.1 uncultured Piscirickettsiaceae bacterium | reverse complement strand
GTACCCAGATCTCTTGGTGTTTTTTAGGAGAGTACAAATAATATGCTAGCAGCTTATAAAAGCCATGTTGCAGAGCGTGCAGAACTTGGCGTTCCCGCTTTACCTCTAGATGCAGATCAAACTGCACAATTAGTTAAATTAGTTAAAAATCCGCCCGTGGGAGAAGAAGAATTTGTTCTAGACTTGTTAACAAATAAAATTCCCCCTGGTGTAGATGAAGCCTCTTATGTGAAAGCCAGTTTTTTAGCGGATATTTCATCAGAAAAGATTGTAGTAGAGTTGATTACACCAGAAAAAGCGACCTTTTTATTAGGGACAATGCTTGGTGGGTACAATGTTCAACCGTTAATATCTGCGTTGGACAGCTCCAATATTAAGGTAGCAGAAGCTGGCGTTGTTGCTTTATCTAAAACCTTGTTGGTTTATGAAGCCTTTCATGATGTAGAAGAAAAGTCTAAAATCAATGATTATGCCATGCAAGTGGTTAAGTCTTGGGCAAATGCCGAATGGTTTAATGCCAAGCCTAAAATGCCTGAAGCCATTACAGTAACAGTGTTTAAGATAGAGGGTGAGACCAATACCGATGATTTATCTCCTGCAACCGCAGCTTGGTCTCGTCCAGACATTCCGCTACATGCCCGAGAAATGTTGGCAGTTCGTATGGACGATGTTAATGGCACAATTAAAGCCCTAAAAGCAAAAGGTCATCCTGTTGCTTATGTTGGAGATGTTGTCGGAACGGGGTCTTCGCGTAAATCAGCGATGAACTCTGTCATGTGGTTTTTTGGTAACGATATTCCTTTTGTGCCAAACAAGCGCCAAGGAGGCGTGGTCTTGGGAGGAAAAATAGCCCCTATTTTCTTTAACACCGCTGAAGACTCAGGCTCCTTGCCAATTGAGTGTGATGTGAGTGCTATGAACATGGGAGATGTCATTACCATTCATCCTTATGCAGGAAAAATAACCAATGAAGCGGGGGAAACCATCTCTACCTTTGAGTTAGCTCCTGACACCATGCCAGATGAAGTGCGTGCTGGAGGACGAGCTCCTTTAATTATTGGTAGAGGACTTACAGATAAAGCCCGTCAGGCTTTACATTTGCCTGCTTCAGAAGCGTTTATTCGCCCTATAGATAAGTCTCAAGCAGATCATGGCTATACGCTAGCTCAGAAAATAGTAGGAAAATCCTGCGGTATTGCAGGCGTTAGGCCTGGAATGTTTTGCGAGCCAAAAATGACAACCGTCGGTTCGCAAGATACGACAGGAGCTATGACTAGAGATGAAATGAAAGAACTGGCTTGTTTAGGTTTTTCTGCCGATCTGGTAATGCAGTCTTTTTGCCACACCGCAGCCTACCCTAAGCCTGTAGATATTACCTTGCAACATTCATTGCCAGACTTTATGACCAGTCGAGGAGGCGTTGCACTTCGCCCTGGTGATGGCGTGATTCATTCATGGTTAAATCGTTTACTATTACCTGACACGGTTGGAACAGGAGGCGATTCTCACACCCGTTTTCCAATGGGAATTTCTTTTCCAGCAGGATCTGGACTGGTTGCCTTTGGAGCCGCCTTGGGTGTCATGCCCCTTAATATGCCAGAATCGGTTTTGGTTCGCTTTACAGGGAAAATGCAACCAGGCATTACCCTTCGAGATTTAGTTAACGCCATTCCATATCAAGCCATTCAAGAAGGGCATTTAACAGTTGAGAAAAAAGGCAAAAAAAATGTCTTTAATGGTCGAGTATTAGAAATTGAAGGTTTAGAATACCTTAAAACAGAGCAAGCTTTTGAATTGTCTGATGCGTCTGCAGAAAGATCTGCTAATGGCTGTGTGGTAAACTTAGGAATAGAATCCATTACCGAATTTTTAAAGTCAAATATTGCCCTAATTAACTGGATGGTTGACAATAATTATGAAGATTCTCGCACCTTGTTGCGTCGTAGAGATGAAATGGAAGCTTGGATTAAAAACCCAGAGCTACTTAAATCTGACCCTGATGCCGACTATGCCGCAATTATTGAAATCAATTTAGATGATGTTAAAGAGCCTATTGTTGCTTGCCCAAATGACCCAGATGATGTAAAACTAATATCTGAAGTTGAAAATACTAAAATAGATGAAGTATTTATCGGCTCTTGTATGACTAATATTGGACATTATAGAGCGGCAGGAAAAGTGCTAGAGAAAATGGGCAAAGTGCCAACTCGTTTATGGATTGCACCCCCCACAAAAATGGACGAACGCCAATTAATTGAAGAAGGGTATTATAGTATTTATGGTAAAGTTGGGGCTAGAACTGAAATGCCTGGTTGTTCCTTATGTATGGGTAACCAAGCAAGGGTCGCAGATAAATCGACCGTTTTTTCAACTTCAACCAGAAATTTCCCTAATCGTTTAGGAGATGGAGCGGATGTTTATTTAGGCTCGGCAGAATTGGCAGCGGTTTGCTCTTCTTTAGGAAGAATTCCAACCGTTAAAGAATACATGGATAATGTTGCCATTTTAGATACTATGGCAGATGATGTTTATCGTTATTTGCAGTTTGATGAAATGGCAGATTATAAGGTTGAAAAAACTAAAAATCTAACAGATATTGGAGTAGCCGTTGCTTAATATTTATTTGAACCAAATTTATTTGAAGCAAGAAATACATGGGTAAAATAATTGATTTAAAAGGCTCAATTTTATCTTTAACCGTTTTAAAATTGTACTCAAATGATATTACCGAAACAAAGCAAGCGGTTGCTCATAAAATAGGGCAGGCTCCTAGTTTTTTTGCGGGTATTCCTGTGGTCTTAGAGCCCAAAGTTAATCTTAAAGATCCCACTTACCTTGCTTTGTTGGTTGAGTTTTTGCACCAATTTAAAATGATTCCAATTGGTATTCAAACAGAAGACAAAACTATTATAGAGCAAGCTTTGTATGCAGGTTTAGCAGTTTTTCCGCTAGAAAAAAACAAGAGCAAAAATAAAGTAAAAAAAGCCTCTAAAAAACCTAAAGAAATCTCTACTGAACCTGAAGAATCAGGTGAGTTAAAAACCGCCATGAGAATTCAAGGAGCAGTGAGATCAGGGCAACAAATTTTTTCCAAAGATAGAGATATTATTATTATGGGATCAATTAACCCAGGTGCTGAAGTTGTTGCAGATGGTAGTGTACATGTGTTCGGCAAGATTTTAGGTAAAGTTTTTGCGGGATCATCAGGAGAATCTTCGGCTAGAATTTATGCAAAACAACTTAATCCCGAGTTAGTATGTATCGCTGGAGTTTATCAGCTTGCAGAAGATATTTCTGAAGAGTACAAAGCAGGGTTTGTTGAGGTATCTTTAAAAGAAGATATTTTAGTTTTTAATACCAATATTTAGGAGAGCAACTAGTGTCAAAGGTGATAGTAGTAACTTCAGGAAAAGGCGGGGTTGGAAAAACCACAACCAGTGCCAGTATGTCAGCAGGGTTAGCTTTAAAGGGCTATAAAGTTGCAGTAATAGATTTTGATGTAGGTTTAAGAAATCTAGATTTAATTATGGGTTGCGAACGTCGTGTTGTTTACGATTTTGTAAATGTTGTTCAAGGTGAAGCAACTTTAAAGCAAGCCCTCATTAAAGACAAAAAAACCGATAATCTTTATATTCTTGCTGCCTCACAAACTAGAGATAAAGATGCTTTAACTTCTGAAGGTGTGGGTAAAGTTATTGAAGACTTAAAAAAAGATGGCTTTGATTACATTATTTGTGATTCACCTGCGGGTATAGAAAAGGGTGCTCAATTAGCACTTTATTTTGCCGATGAAGCTATCATTGTTACCAACCCTGAAGTTTCATCCGTAAGAGATTCAGATAGAATTTTAGGGGTATTGCAAGCTAAATCTCAACGAGCAGAAAAGGGTGAAGAGCCCATTGTTGAACATTTAGTATTAACTCGTTATAACCCTGAAAGAGTAGAGCAAGGTGAAATGCTATCTGTTGAAGATGTTATTGACTTGTTAAGCATTAAGCTTTTAGGTGTTACACCCGAATCTGAAGATGTTCTAAATGCTTCTAACTCAGGTATGCCCGTTATTTTAGAAGAAAATTCTCTGGTGGCGGATGCCTATAAAGATATTGTAGATCGTTTTCTAGGAAAAGATAAGCCACAACGCTTTATTGTTTTAGAAAAGAAAAGTTTATTTAAAAAGTTTTTTGGGAAATAGCCATGGGATTATTAGATTATCTTTTAGGGCAAAAAAAGAAAAAATCAGCCAATTTTGCAAAAGACAGGCTGCAAATTTTACTCGCCCATGAACGATCTGAGAGAAATTCTCCTGATTACTTACCACAAATGCGTCAAGAGATTTTAGATGTTATAGCCAAATATGTAAAGATAGATAAAGAGCAATTGCAGATTTCTGTTGATGAAGAGAATGGTTTTGAGGTTTTAGAGTTAAACTTGGTTTTACCAGGTTCTAAATAAATTTTCTAAAAATATGAGCATAATTTTTAAGATAATAAAAAAGGGCGCATAAATTATGCTCCCTTTTTTGGTTTAATGCACTTGTAAATTAAGTGCTTATAGCATCAATATTAATTAAAAAACTTGCTTCTCATTACACTAACATCGGTGATTTGTACTACCATATGAATATCATCTTCCATAAAGTCTTTTAATTTATTTAAAATTATTTCAGAAGTTTCATCTCCAGTAATAACAACCAGTTCTATGTTGCCATACATTTCTCCTAGAGTTCCCTCTCCTCCTCTAGAGCCACTATGCCCAACACCTTCTACACGATTGTAAACAGTGAAACCACTTGCTCCAGAATTCAAAATAATGCCTGACATTTCTTCTTTATAAGCAACTTCTATAATAATGCTGATTCTTTTTTTACTTATTAAGTCCATTTTCATTTCCTGTTTTTTTACCCTAAATATCATTAGGGCAAATAATTGTATTGGTATCTTGTATGTATTGCTATGTTACAGATTAAAAACAACCTTAGCAAGTGCTGTAAATAATGGTATACAGATAGCTATTGATACCACTGTACCTATACCTGTAGAAGCTCCTATGTAAGCAGATGGATTAGCCGTTGGAATGGCAGCTCTAATGGTTGGAGGCCCAGAAACATCAGAACTAGAGGCTGCAAGAATGGCTATTAATATAACGCCACCTGGACTTAGTCCAACAAACATATAAGCAATATACCCTAATCCAAAGCCTATAAGACCGTGTGTAATAGGACCTAAAATAGCAAAGATGGTGTACCAATGAGCTACCTTAGCCAGTTCTTTTAAGCGCAAGTAAGCTTCCATACCTAATACAAGCATGATAACAGACAGCAATCCTCTAAATAGAGGGTCGTAAAAAGATTCTAAAACTGATTGAGGGTTAGTAAATAAACCTAATGCGATACCTAGTAATAAAGCACTTAAAGCAGAGCCAGCTAAAGATTCTTTAATGACATCTACAACCTTGACTTCTTTTGCATTAGACCGTCCAGATTTTTTAGTTTCTTCTATGATTTCTCCCGATGCGATACGAAGTGCTTTTTCTTCTTTATCTTTTTTAGCTTTATAAAGACGAGCTAAAATAATTGCCGTTACGAGTGCTGGAATATCCATAAAAGGGTATAGAGCAGGTATCCAAGCTTCAAAGGGAATATTTTCTTCTTCTAAAAAGAACATTGCGGCGACAAGAGTTGATCCACTCACTGCTCCAAATAGCCCCAAGGTAGCAAGAGCATCATCTTTTTTAACTCCAGGTAAGCGAGCAAGAGTAAACAGCCCTACAAGAACAATAGAGACGCCGATGACCATGCTGAGTATTATGGGTAATAACATATCCAAGAAGCTTGTCTCACGAATAACAAGACCAGCACTTAAACCAATTTTCATTAACAGCATAAATACAGCAAAATCATATACTTGAGTAGGTATTTGCAGCTTGCTCTTAAAAGCTGCCAGTAACGCTCCAGCAATTAAAAACGCCAGTGCGGGTGATTGTAACTGGGTAATAAACACGCCTAATCCGTGTAATAACATATCCATATATTTTCTCCTGATTTTATAATTGTCAAATTATGGTCATTTACTTGCCTGATTGAAAAAGTATTTTTGAGTAGTAAAAATACACATTAGCTCTATGACGGAGCTATTATGTAGAAAAAACTAGATAAACTAAAATCAATATTACTTATGTTTTTTATAGAGTAAACCCTATACTATGATTTGCTTATATTGATAGAAAATTTTTTGTTGTTTTAGAGTCGGGCATTAATTTAAAGGCTTGATTCTAATAATAGCTCCAAATAAAGGGTGGTCTATGTAATGCAATTCACTGGGTCTGATTCTTCTTGATTCGTTTATTTCAAAACGCCAGTGCTGCGGAAGATCTAAAATGTCTTTTTTATTATAATTAGCAAAGTCTTCTTTTACCCTGTTAGGGATAGCCCTTTCAATTTGCAAATTTAATCTAACATGAGCAAATCTAGATTTATGAAAGGTCATGGTTCCTAATAATTTAGTTTGATGAGCTGAAGCTGGAAAGTTCTCTATTTTTATAGGGGTAGCTCTTCTTTCAGAATGGCCATAAACCCTCCATGATTGGTGGCTTAAAATTCTATAACCTTTTTGGGGAGAAAGCTTTTTAGCTACATTAGAAAGCAAAAACTGAGAAGAAGGTAGGCTTTTTGCCCTGACACTGCCTTCTAGGCTAAGAGGTTCTTCAATGGCGGGCCAGTGTTCTTCTGTCCAGCCTCGAATAGCACCCACCTCAAAAACAATAACCTCTACTTGGTAACGAGGTAATTCTTGTGCTTGTAAGGTTTTGGGAGCTAGTATTAGTATCAAGCTTGCCATTGATATTAATATAGGGATAAAAAGTTTTTTATTTAAAAAAGTATCGTAATAAGTCATATTTAATTGGCTTTAATCTTCTTAATAATGGTATCAATCGCATGAATTCTTGCTTCAATACTAGGCATTGTATCGAAAAACTTTAATTCTGTTTGACCTTTTAATTGATAATGTTTAGGTTGATCTTGAATTAGCTTAATTAGCTCTAAAGTATTTAAATTAGGATTACTGCCAAATTGAATGCGAATCATAGAATCATTAGCATCTAGTTTTTTTAAATTAAGAGGCTCTATCAAAAGCTTGATTTGAGTAACGGCAAAAAGGTTTTTGGATTGATTTGGCAATAAACCAAAGCGATCAATCATTTCGACCTCTAACTCCCGTAGTTCATGTTTGTTGCTTGCACTGGCGATGCGCTTATAAAAAACCAACCGCGTGTGAATGTCGGGAAGATAGTCGCTAGGGATTAGGGCAGGGCTACCAATATCTACCTCGCAACCTTGATGTAAAGAGGTGCTAAGTTCTGGGCGTTTACCAGATTTAAGAGACTTAACAGCCCTATCAAGAAGTTCGGAGTAAAGTCCAAAACCAATTTCTTGAATTTGCCCAGATTGTCCATCTCCTAATAGCTCGCCTGCTCCTCTTATTTCTAAATCATGGCTTGCCAGCATAAACCCTGCACCAAGGGTATCATGTTTAGAAATTGCCGTTAGGCGTTTTTCGGCATCTTTGGTAAGCAAAATTTTAGCAGGGGTAAACAGATAAGCGTAAGCTTTGTGATGAGAGCGACCAACCCGACCTCGCAATTGGTGTAATTGTGCCAGCCCAAATTTATCGGCTCGGTGAATAAGAATGGTGTTGGCAGTTGGAATATCTATGCCTGTTTCAATAATCGTCGTGCAAACCAAAATCTGGAATTTTCTATGGTAGAAATTTTCCATAATTTGCTCTAATTCTTTTTCGTGCATTTGCCCGTGTGCAGCGGCTATTTTTGCTTCTGGAAGCAGGGCTTCCATTTCTTCTACCATAGCGTCAATTTTTTGAACATTATTAAAGAGTAAATAAATTTGTCCACCACGCCTGATTTCTCTTAAACAGGCCTCTCTAACCAACTCAGGATTCCATTCTTGTACAAAAGTTTGTACTGGCAAGCGTTTAGCTGGAGGAGTGGCAATAATAGATAAATCGCGTAAATCGTTCATTGCCATATTAAGCGTTCTTGGAATAGGGGTCGCAGTCATGGTTAATACATCTATTTCGGTACGCATTTTTTTAAGTTGTTCTTTTTGTCTAACTCCAAATCTATGCTCTTCATCAATAATGATAAGACCAATGTTACCAAATCGCATGTCTTTTTGAATAAGTTTGTGAGTTCCAATCACAATATCAACTTGATTATTTTTAATATCTGCTAAAATTTTAGTTTGTTCTTTTGATGTTTGAAAACGAGAAAGTCCAGCAATTTTAATCGGCCAATCGGCAAAACGACTTCTAAAGTTCTCTAAGTGTTGTTGAGATAATAGTGTAGTAGGGACAAGAACAGCAACTTGTTTACCAGAATAGGCAGCAACAAAAGCAGCTCGCATGGCAACTTCTGTTTTACCAAAGCCTACATCGCCACAAACAAGACGATCCATAGGTTTTGCGGCATAAAGGTCTTGTAAAACGGCATGAATAGTTGTTTCTTGGTCAGGGGTTTCTTCAAAAGGAAACCCTGCCTTAAAACGAGCATAAGCCTCTTCATTTTTCTCAAAAGCATAACCTGGCTGGGATTCTCTTTGTGCATAAACATCTAATAATTCTGCCGCAACATCATGTACTTTTTCGATAGCTTTTTTCTTGGCTTTTTCCCACCTGTCTGAACCCAGCTTATGAATTGGTGCGGTTTCAGGGTTGGATCCAGTGTAGCGACTAATAAGGTGTATGGAGGTCACTGGCACAAATAGCTTATCGTCATTGGCATATCTTATAACTAAAAATTCACTTTCTTCATTTTGAATGGTCATCTTTTCTAGCCCAAGATAACGCCCAACACCATGATCAATATGAACAATAGGATGGTCTAATTCAAGTTCTATTAAATTAGAAACGCTGGTATCAAAATCAGTATGCTTGCGTTTTCGACGGCGTTTTTGAATAACCGCTTTACCTAAAATTTGGTTTTCAGAAATAATACAAAAGTCAGGGGTAAAAATTGAGTTTTCAACAGATCCAACAATAACTTTATAGTTTTTTGTTTTTTTTAAAGAGCTTAAGAAATCTTTCCAATTATCAATGTGCTGCAATTTAAACTTCTGCTTGTTTAGAAGTCCTATTAATGTTTCGCGTCGTCCTGCAGTTTCGGCACAAAATAATACTTTTCCTGTGTAATGGTCTAAAAAAGCATTAAGCTTTGCAAGAGGATAGTCGCTATTGT
>CAYLXI010000069.1:0-9359 GCA_964387695.1 uncultured Piscirickettsiaceae bacterium | reverse complement strand
CTCTAGCACTCTATATCCAGTTTCTAAGCAGGGATTTGGGTTCAACCCTTTAAAATCATTAAGGTTTAAATATGTTACTAATGATAGACAACTACGATTCATTTACCTTTAATCTAGTGCAATATTTTGGTGAGCTAGGGCAAGAGGTTTTGGTGTATAGAAATGATCAAATTAGTATTGAAGATATTACAAATTTAAATCCTGACTACTTAGTCATCTCACCAGGACCTTGCACGCCAAATGAAGCGGGAATTTCAATGGATGCCATTAAGTTTTTTGCAGGTAAAATTCCTATTTTAGGTGTTTGTTTAGGGCATCAAAGTATTGGACAGGCGTTTGGTGCTAAAGTTGTTCGCGCCAATAAAGTCATGCATGGTAAAGTTTCTCCTGTGTTTCATGAAAATGTAAGTTGCTTTAAAAGCTTGCCCAATCCTGTGCAAACGACTCGTTATCATTCATTGGTACTAGAAAAAGAAAGCTTGCCTGATTGTTTAGAAATTACAGCTTGGACGCAGCACGAAGGGGGTGGTTTTGATGAAATTATGGGGGTTCGTCATAAAACCTTGGCAATAGAAGGCGTGCAGTTTCATCCAGAATCTATTTTGACGGAGCAGGGTCATCAAATGTTAAAGAATTTTTTAGGGGATTAAAATGGACTTAAAATCAGCATTAGAACAGTTATTAAATCGTCATGAACTTCATGAAGAAGAAATGAAAGTAGTGATGCAACGATTAATGTCTGGAAAGGCAACTCCTGCACAAATTGGAGCTATTTTGATCGCTTTGCGAATGAAAGGTGAAACCACCTCTGAAATTACAGCCGCAGCTAAGGTTATGAGAAGTTTAGCAGCACCTGTTAAAATTGATGACAAAACTCACTTAGTGGACACCTGTGGAACAGGCGGAGATGGTGCGAATACTTTTAATATTTCAACCGCGGCTGCTTTTGTGGTAGCAGCCGCAGGTGGCACGGTCGCCAAGCATGGAAATCGCTCTATTTCTAGCAAATCTGGCAGTGCAGATGTATTAGAAACTATGGGGGTAGATTTAAATTTAACGCCACAACAAGTTTCTGAATGTGTCGCTGAATTAGGCATAGGGTTTATGTTTGCTCCAGCGCACCATAGTGCAATGAAAAATGTCATTGCACCCAGAAAAGAATTAGGTGTTCGCACCATTTTTAATTTATTAGGGCCCTTAACAAATCCAGCTAAAGCACCTTTTCAGGTTGTTGGAGTTTATGAGAAAAACTTAACCACTTTGTTTGCCAAGGTTTTGCAACGCTTAGGGTCTAAACATGTCATGGTCGTGCATGCAGATGATGGCTTGGATGAAATTTCTATTTCTAGTCTGACTCATGTTTCAGAGTTAAAAAATGGTCAAATTAAACACTGGAAAATTGATCCTCATGATTATGATATGGACCACGCAAATTTAAATGATTTATCAGTAGATTCTGCCCAAGAAAGCATGAATGTTATTAAAGCTGTTTTTGCTAATAGTGAGTGTGCAGCAAAAGATATTGTATGCTTAAATGCAGGTGCTGCTATTTATGTTGCTGGTTTAGCACCAAATTATGCTCAAGGAGTAGTGATGGCTAGAGCCACTATCGCATCAGGAGCTGTGCAAAAAAAGTTATACGATTTTATTGCTAAAACTCAGTCATTTAATCAGTAGCCAAAAACGATGTTTCCCTATGCTTGGTAAATTTATAGATGATACGAATTATTAAGAAATATTTTTATTTATTGCTAGGCGGAATGTTTTTTATAATTGGCTTGGCGGGTGTTGTGTTACCCCTTTTACCAACGGTTGTTTTTATGATTTTAGCTTTGGGATGTTTTGCTAAAAGTTCTCCTAGGTTTTATAAGGCCTTGTTAAATAATCGTTTTTGTGGAGAAGATTTAAGGCTCTGGGAAAAAGATAAAACCATGTCTCGTGATGCAAAAAAGCTCGCCACAATTATGATTATAATTATGTTTTCAATTTCTATTTTTCTTCTAATGGGACACTGGAAATTGCAGATTATGTTGGTAGTGATGGCTATTATTTTGTTGTTTTTTTTGTGGAAAGTCGCAGAAAAAAGGTGATAATTATTTTGACAAAAACAACTTATCTGAAAATGAAAATGCAAGCTATTAGGATAGAAAATGAAATTCTCAGAATATAGGATATTAGTATGAGTGCAACGCCCACTATTTTAAAAAAAATTATTTTTCGTAAGTTAGAAGAAATTCAAGAAAACTGTGAACAAATTCCTTTAAGAGAAATGAAGCAAAAGGCTTTAATCACATCTACCCGCTCTACTCGTGGATTTGTTGATGCAATGGAAGCTAAATTAAATGCAGGTAAATCAGCGGTTATTGCAGAAATAAAAAAAGCTTCACCGAGCAAAGGTATATTACGAGATCCTTTTGATCCTGTTGAAATAGCAAAAAGCTATGAAGAGCATGGAGCGGCTTGTTTGTCGGTATTAACAGACAAAGATTTTTTTCAAGGCTCTAATGAATACTTACAACAGGTTCATGATGCAGTAAAGATACCCATTATCCGCAAAGATTTTATTGTTGATGATTATCAAGTCTATGAGTCTCGAGCAATGGGTGCGGACTGTATTTTATTAATTGCTGCGGCAATTGGTGATGCCCAAATGTATGAGTTAACAGAAACCGCTTTAACCTTAGGAATGGATGTTTTAGTTGAAGTGCATAACGAAGAAGAAATGGAACGAGCTTTGCGTTTACCCTTGCCCATGATTGGCGTTAATAATCGTGATTTACATTCATTTGAAGTCTCATTAGATAATACCATTCGTATGCTAGATATGATTCCTGATGACAGAATTGTTATTACTGAAAGTGGTATTTTAACGCCAGAAGATGTTCAAAAAATGCGTGAACACAAGGTAAACAGCTTTCTAGTTGGTGAAGCGTTTATGCGAGCGGAAAACCCAGGTAAAAAACTAGCAGAACTTTTTAATTGACGCAGACTTTGTTTTAGGGCATTCAGTATCGTTGAACAGTATCATTTATGGATTTGTTATTAAGTGATTTTTTAAAGATTAAAAGGTTTAATGACTTTTAAATTAGGAAAAACTTGCATTAATTTTTTAGTAAATTTTTCTAAAAACAGCAACTTTAGATTAGGTCCTGCATCCATAGTAAAGTAAACCTCAATGCCGTTTTTTCTACAGCTCCAAACTTTGTGCATGGCAGCAACAGATTCTGGTTGCCAGTAAACAATGGGTGGCCAAGTTGCCATCATGGTGGCGTGCATGGTTAGGGCGTTGTTTTCAGAAGTTTTTCCTAATGTTGTAAAATCTTGTTGCTCAATTGCTTTTTGAATAATTTGGACATCATTTTCTGCTTTTTTGGGCCACGCCTGGTAAATTTCACAGGTATCTACGGTATTTTGCATGGCTGTAGTTGAGCCTATCGACTTCTCTTTAAGATCTATTTCAACCAGTCCCACACAAAATTCAGACCAAGTTTGAGGTAAGGGTTCTGCAAAACTGTCTAGTCCGTTGTCGTTTTTGCCCTTGTGCCAAATAGCAAAGCCGTTATAAACTGAACGAGAGGCACTGCCGCTGCCTAGTCTGGCTAAAAGAGAAAGGTTTTTTTTAGAAAGCTGCCATTGAAATAAATCATCTAAAGCCAATACTAAAGCTGCGTAGCCAGATGCAGAAGAGGCGAGTCCGGCAGCAGTGGGAACACTGTTGTGGGTTTCAATTTTAAAGTATCCTGCTTTATCGGGGCGAAAATACTCTAAAAACTGACTTAGGCGTTTAGAGAAGTTGTCTGTTGTACTAAACCTTTGGTTATTTAAGTAAATGTGATTAGCCTGTGGTTGCGAATCTGCTATCCATTGTAATTGGGTTTTTGTACCCAGTGTTGGTAAGCTAATGGACAGGCTGCTGTTAGTGGGCAAGTTAAGTTCAACTTGGCGTTTCCCCCAGTATTTACTTAGAGCGATATTAACGGGTGCTTGCCCGTATCCAGTTTGTTTTGGGGTTTTATGAGGAATGATTTGATTAACAAAATCTTGTGAGGTTATAGGCATGTTGAAAGGCCTTGTTGAGTGATTTTAATATTAAAAACTTCATATTCGGCAAGAGAGTTTACTTGGTGTGTTTGCCCAAAATTAAGAACGCAGTCACCCAGTCCTGATCCTGAGATTTTGCAGGCATGAACCCCCTTGAGCTGTCGGCTTTGGTAAATAATTTTAGAAAGGGTAGCATCATTAACCCCAAGAGCGTCCATTAGCCCTTGATAACAGTTGGCTAGGTGATAAAAATGTTCTAAATTATTTTGTTGTAGTTCTTTGAAAGCAGTTTGCGTGGTGTTTGCCATGAGTTGATAAATTTCTTTTAAAAGAATGGGTTGTGTTTGCCATTTATTAGCAACAAATTGGATGACTTCAGCAGTGGGAGTTTTATAGCCACAGTAAATCAGCTGGAGATCTAGGTGACAATTTAGTTTTTGAAAGCTTGGTGTTTGAGGATTAAATAAAATAAGCCCACCACTAAGACTCGCGGCTAAATCTGCACCAGAACCTCGACCTTGTAGCTGGTGAATAATTTTAAGACCAATATTGAACTGTTGAATAAGAGTATGGTTTTTTTGACAAATAATGTCTAGCCCGCCAATCATCGCAGCTAGCAAGGCGGCAGAGCTTCCTAGTCCTAAGGTGGATTTGAATTCAGAGACAATGTTTATTTCTAAACCATGAGGTATTTGTGTTTGATAGTGTTTTAAACATGCCATGACCCAATTTAGTTTTGGGTGTTTATCCAGCTTATACAAAGTGGTTTGGTGAGTTCCTAATGCAGATTTAATGTGTATTGATTTATCTGCTATGGATTTCCAGTGAACCGTTAATCTTTGATTGATGGCACAGGCTATTGCTGAATGCCCTTGTAGAACACAGTGCTCTCCCATAACCATTAAGTTTGCGGGGGCGCTAGTTATCCAGTTCACAGGTTATTCCATGGTCTTGCAGCTTAAGAGGAAAAACTTGATAGCCATGTTTTTCGCAAAGTTTTGCGGGTGAGCTGGGACTGAGACATAAAATGATTCCCGCAGAATCGCCAGAAATTGATCCTGCACCACAGACCTTTGCCGCTATGTCGCTAGATTGATGAAGGACTTTAATAAAATCGGCCACTTTTTTAGGGACGACGCCAATATGCTCCAATAGATTTTGGTTTGAACGAATTGCTGCCCGTAGTTTATTAGAGTTTTCTTGCCTCCAAGCAGACTCTATGTTATTGGTTACGGTGTTAAATTTTGACCAAATAGAATGCTCATGTTTAAATGCGTTTTGAACGCCTTCAACACTTGTGCCTGTAGAGCTTGTAGGAATGCCTGTATCAATTAACCACGCTTGAAAATGGTTGGTTTTGAGTTTAAGTGTTTTTTTCTGCTTTTGGTAGCGTAGTAATCCGCCTAGTAAAATAGTTGTTGGGTCAATGCCACTAGATTTTCCATGTTGACGAGATTCAATTAATAGGGAAAGAGCGAGCATTTGATCTTGGTAGGCAGTACAGTTATGAGCTTTATATAAACCACTAAGTAAGCTTAATATAACAGCCGCCGAACTTCCTAACCCACGGCTAGGTAAATGATGAGACTTGATTTTAATGGACCAATGTCCATGCTTGAGGCCAATGGCTTGATGAAAATGCTGCAAGGTGACCAATATTAAATCAATGGGATGGTGTAGAACTGTTTGGATGGCATTAATGTTTTGTAAGTAGAGCTGGAAGCGAATTTCAATATTTAAAGCCAGTTTTTGCCATGTTTTAAAAGGGAAGGCATGTTTTTGTTGATAATTTATCAGCTCTATTTCAATAAATGAGGTTTTATTCGGAATGAATTCAATGGTGCATTCTGTCGGTAAATCAATGGTCATGCTTAAGCCAGGAGACCCATAAATAACTGAGTGCTCACCTGAAAGAATGATTTTAGCTGGGGCTTGGCAAGTTAGTTTCATGAGCTTTATACTCGATTAGAGAGATTCATAAATGCGCTTATGGTTTTTTATTTCACTAAACCTAAAGCAACGCTTATTGTGGCTTGGTAAAATTAGGTTGTCAATAGGTGTTAAGGCTTGGTGATAAAAGTTTAAATATTCTGCATAAGAAATAGACGTGCGGTTTTTTATTTGCGATTGATGAGAAAAAGTCATTAAATAGCTCTGGTAGTTAGGTTGAATAATCCCTGTAAAAAATTCGGCAACGCAACCAGAACCATAGCTAAAAAAGCTAACCCGTTTATTTCTTAAATCATTTTTGGCATGGTCTAACAAGGAACAAAAACTAATAAATAAAGAGGCAGTGTAGCTATTTCCTATCACACGGTTATAAATTTTTCCGTCAAAAATATGTTGATTCAACTCAGTTGCGGAAGACTTGGCTAAAGCTTTTCTTGCAAGAGTTTTGTGAGCCTTGTCTGCCATTTTAGTAAAAGGAATGTGGTAGCAAAAATAATCAATATCTTCAAATTTTCGTCCCGTTTCTTCGTTAAAATGCTGCCAAGATTCTTTTAAGCTGTTTAGGTAAACCATGGTGGAATATTTTCCATCGACTAAAGCTGTCTCTCGATAGTTTGGACGCCAAAAATCCATAACATCGTCGGTATAATAGCCAGAACCAAATTCTATTTCTAAAATTCTAGGATGTTTTTTAACGAGCATTGCGACAGCTCCACAGCCTTGGGTAGGCTCTCCTGAAGAATCAACATCATATTTTGCAATGTCTGAGGAGATAACCAGAATGTTTTCTTTTGGATTGGCTCTAACCATAGTCCCTGCTATTTGCAAAGCACCCGCACCTGCATAGCAGGCTTGTTTAAATTCCATCACTCGACAGCGTTTAGGAAGATTTAGAAGGCCGTGTAAAAATACGCCTGCAGATTTTGATTGGTCAATGCCTGACTCAGTTGCAAATAAAACGGCAGTAATTTTATTGACATCAATTTGCTCTAAGATAGGTTTAGCGGCTTTCGCTGCAAGCGTTACAATATCTTCATCAGGAGGGGCAATAGACATTTTTTCTTGACCTATGCCAACGGTAAATTTTTCAAGGGAGAGGTTTTTTTCTTGGGCAAATGTGTCTAGCCCTAAGAAATAATCAGAGGTTGAGAAATGAATTAAATCAATGCCTACGGTCATTTAAAAATATCTTTAATTTTCGAGTGTCTGCTCTGCGAGTAGAGAGGGGTTTAAAAATAAATCTTTAATAGTTTCTGCACCTAATAAAAACTGGGCAGTTTTAAAGCTTTGTTCAAAGTGGTCTATTGTATCCGTTACTGCTTGAGCAGAAGATAAGGCAGGAGCTAAAAAAGGAGCTGCTACACCAGATAATTGACCCCCCATTATAACAGATTTAACCATATCAATACCATTGCGAATGCCACCACTGGCAATAAAATTAGCTTGGTCTTGAAAGGGAAGGGCGGTTTTAAGTGCTTGTGGGGTGGTAAGCCCCCAGTCTTGAAATAAAAAACCAAGGTCATTTTTAGCTCTATGGGCTTCAATTCTGCTCCAAGAAGTCCCGCCTCTACCCGCTAAATCAAACCATGTTATACCAGAATTAATGCCTGTTTCAATATCTTTTGCAGATAATCCACACCCTACTTCTTTTAAAATAATAGGAACTTCTAACTGAGCGGCAAGCCGTTCTATTTTTTTAGCAATGTTAGCAAAGTTTTGATTGCCTTCTGGCTGTATTATTTCTTGCAAAGGATTTAGGTGCAGATATAAAGCATCCGCTTCTAAAATATCAACGGCTTTACGAGCCTCGTTGATACCAAAACCATAGTTAAGTTGTACTGCCCCAATATTGGCAATAAGAGGAATATTTGGCGCAAGTTTTCGTAAGCTAAAACTTTCCTCAGCTTGTTTGTCAATCATCATTGCTCTTTGTGAACCCACTGCTAAAGCCACTTGTTTGTCTTCAGCAGCCTCGGCTAGGTGATGATTTATTTGGGTTAAATTATTAGAATTACCACCCGTCATAGAGGAAATAATTAAAGGAAAACTTAAAGGTTTATTTAAAAATTTGGTTTGAGTATTCACTTTGACATAGTCTAGCTCTGGCAAGCCTCTATGTGTTAATTGTATGGCTTCAAAGCCAGTTTTTTGACGGTCAATTTCATGGTCTTGTAAAATTAAATCAATATGTTCTTGTTTGCGATGGGTAATATTAAAAGGTGGAGAGGGCATTATTTTCGTTCAAGCTTAAGGTGAGATTGCATTAATTCGTGCGGGTTGGTTTGAGCAGCCAATAAAGATAATTCGCCACAAAGTGCCGTAGCTCCTGCAATGCAAGCCAAGCGACGAGAATTAGTTCCTGGCTCAACATGAGTTTGAGTGCAACCAAGCTGTTTTAGGTTTTCTAGCACAAAATCTAGTGCTTTACCATTTCCTACCGTGCCGACAATTAAGTTTGGCAGGGTTGTTGAAAAGTATAAATCTCCGCTTGGAGTGACTTCAGCATGGTTAACAGCTTGCGAACCTTCCACAATATTAGCGGCATCTTGACCTGTGGCTAAATAAAACCCCAGTAACATATTAGCAACATGAGCATTTGCTGAGGAAATCCCTCCTGAAACAAGGCTGCCAAGTAGGTTTTTTTTAATATGTATATTTACCAAAGATTCGGGAGAGGTTTTTAAAAATCTTTTGCAAAGTTTTCGAGAAATAGTGGTTTCACAGACCACATTTTTACCTCTACCTAAAATGCTATTCACGGCAGATACTTTTTTATCGCTACAATAATTGCCAGAAATAGAAACATAGCTTAAGTTGGGATATTCTCTGAGTAACCAAGGAATTATTTTATCCGCGGCATTGGTTACCATATTGTGCCCTGAAGCATCACCAGTTTTAAATTCTAATCTAAGGTAAATTAGGTTACCAACCACCTTAAAGTGAGTGTCAATTAATTTTGCAAAGCGACTAGATTGAGAAATAATGATTTGTAAATCATCATAGCGAGATTGAATGTTTTTCAGAATTTCTCGTGCAATGCCTGCATGAGGTGCTTGTAATAAAATAGAGCGAGTCATGCGTTCGTCTAACAAAGTTACGCGAATACCACCTGCATGAGAGGTAACTCTTGCCCCGCGAGCAACGGAAGGCCATAGAGGGGTTTCATAGGTTGCCATGGGAATCATTAAGTCATCGGCTTCTACATCGCCAATGAGCTTAAGAGGGCCCACTGAGCGCATGGGAATGCTAGCAAAATTTTGAGAAAGGTTTTTCATATAGGTCATTATACCTCAAATCCCGTTAAGCGGTTCCCTAAGGAAGCACTTAACAACCGCCAATTATTTTTTACTGGCTAAAATGCACGACAA
>CAYLXI010000068.1:0-9412 GCA_964387695.1 uncultured Piscirickettsiaceae bacterium | reverse complement strand
CTTAAAAAACAGTCCTTTAGCAGAGGATTTAATTATTTTTGGTGAAGTAGGGTTGTCGGGTGAAATTCGTCCTGTACCAAGTGGACAAGAGCGATTGTTTGAAGCAAAGAAACATGGCTTTAAGCGCGCAATTGTTCCTTTCGGAAATGTCCCCAAAGAAGGTATTTCAGGAATGGAAATTTTGGCAGTTAAATCGTTGCAACAGGCGATTGAGTTTTTAAGGAAATATTAAAAGATTTCTACACATAAATATTTACACTATAAAGTTCACACAGAAAAAAAGGCAATTTAAACAATGCTTTCATACAAAACTAAATCAGAACTGAATGATATTTTTGGAGGTTTAGCCGTTGCTACAGTGATTTTAGAAAGAAATGAAGATTCTGAATGGAGTATCTATTGGCAAAATAAATCTGCTGATTTTGTGTGGGGCGCTTATGAAATAGATGAGGATTTTGAACTAAAACTTGCTTTAATGGATGCCATGACTCGTGCAAGCGGGAGTAGTTTTGTTTTTAAACTACCTAGCCATATCCACTCTTATCGTTTCACGGTAACACCAGAAAATGATAGGGCTTTTATTCAGTTTTTAACAGAAAGACGGCAAAAAAGACAGTCGATAGATAATCAAAATCAAGAAGAGGATGTTTATCGTTTAGTTGTTGAAAGGGCTGGTTTAGGAGTGTTTGATTGGGATATTCAAGCAGATACAGTGATATTTACCGATCTAGTTTATGAAGTTTGCGGTTTAAGTTCTGGACAGATAGGAAGTAATTTTGACAGTTTTTTTAACCAAATTCACCCTGAAGATAAAGGTTTAGTGAGTGAAAAACTTAATATGCATTTAAAAGAGCGCTGGCCCTTTGATGCCGAGTTTCGTATTAAATCTTCTATAGGAAACTATATTTGGCTACAAGCAACAGGGCAAGGAGTTTGGTGCGAGTCATCCAATAAAGCGATAAGATTTGTGGGGATGTTGCAAAACATTTCCGAACGAAAAGTGGAAGAAAAAAGGTTTTCTCAAAGAGAAGCTTTAATTGAGAAAATACTGGATAGTCTGCCTATTAGTATTTATGTTAAAGACGCTCAAGGTTGTTTTAAGTTTTTTAATAAACAGGCAGAAGCTTATTCTGGTTTTTTGCGTGGCGAAGTGGTGGGTCGAACCGACTATGAAATTTATCCTTTAGAAGTAGCTAAAAAAAATATAGGAGAGGATCAAGCCGCTAAAACCAAAAATGACATTATTTTTTATGAAGAAGAAGTTGACATAAATTTTCAACCCCACTGGCATTTAAAAGGAAGAATCCCCCTAAAAAGAATAGACAATGTTGATGATGATATTTGGTCTTTGGGTTTTGCAATGGATATAACCTACCAAAAACGGGTTGAAGAAAAACTCAAACAAGCTAAAAATAAAGCAGAAGTGGCAGGTAGGGCTAAAGTAGATTTTTTATCGGTGATGAGCCATGAGATTAGAACACCCCTTAATGCCGTGATAGGTACTTCATATTTATTGTTAGAAATGAATTTGTTACCAGAAGAGCATGAGCATGCTAAAACCATTAAAAGCTCTGGTGAGCATTTATTGCACTTAATTAATGATATTCTAGATTCTAATAAGCTTGACGCAGGAAAAATGACTTTAGAAAACCATACGATGGATCTTAAAGTGCAAGCCCAAACGGTAGTCAGTATTGTCCTTACAACGGCACGGGCTAAAGATTTACCCGTTAAAGTTGAGTATGCCGATGAGTTAAATCAATTTTATAAAGGAGATGAGTCTCGCTTAAGGCAGATTTTATTGAACTTTTTGAGTAATGGAGTAAAGTTTACTGAGTCTGGTGAAGTTGTTTTGCGTATTAGCCAGTCTATAGAAGTAGGAGAAGTACCTAATATTCGTTTTGAAGTGATTGATACAGGTATGGGTATTCCAGAAGATAAAATTGGAATGCTGTTTTCTGAATTTACTCAGGTTGATGCAAGTACCACTCGTAAATTTGGAGGAACGGGTTTAGGTTTGTCTATTTGCAAAAAGTTAGTTGAAGCCATGAATGGAAAAATTGGCGTAACAAGCCAAGCAGGAAAAGGAAGTTGCTTTTGGTTTGAAATACCCATGTTAAATGTTTCTGATGCAGAAGCTGAAAAAGTTTTGGTTAAAGACTTGGCTGAACTTGAGAAAAGTCTGAATATCTTGGTTGCAGAAGATAATTTGCCCAATCAATTGTTAATTAAAGCTATTTTAAAGAAGAAAGGTCATAAAATAACTATTGTTGATAATGGACTTAAAGCTGTAGAAGCGATAAAAGATGGCTCTGAACAGTTTGATTTGATTTTAATGGACATGCAAATGCCTGTTCTTGACGGATTAGCCGCTACAGTTAACATTCGAGATTTAGATGTAGAAAAAGCTAATGTTCCGATTATTGCCTTAACAGCTAATGTTATGGAAGGCGACAAAGAAAGAGTGTTAAAAGCAGGAATGAATGATTACTTAACAAAACCTATTGACATTAAAGCTCTTAATAATGCATTAAGATTATGGGGGGCAAAGTATTAAGTGTTAAGTGTCTCAGGCACGGTTTCGCCATATTTTAGCCACGGCCTTATCACTGCCCAGCCAAGCGACAATAATACATGTCAGTCCAGCCGTTAAAAAGAGTATGGTTGGAAACAACCCTGCAAGCTGGTTTATTTGTATAGAAAAATAGGCTGCAATGGCAGACAAACCTATAAATAACATTCCTACAACTACTAATATGGTTCTGTGTGATGAGCTATATTTGTAGCTTCCTTCTGCTTTTTCAAACAGGTTTAAGATAGGAGAAAAGAGCTTGGTTAAAAATGTTTTCATTTTTTAAATATATTTATTAAGTAATTGAGTCATTATTTGGTCGATTGAGATCGTTTAATTTTAGCGATATAAGCGGCTCTTTTTTCAGGAGACATCGCCGCAAGCATTTGTTGCCTTTTTAACTTTTGCTGTTGAGCAAAGTTAGCGTCTTTAGTTGCTGGAACAGCAGGTTTTTTGGCAGTTGATGCTGAAGGTGCTCCTTGAGCAGGTATTTTTGTTAAAGCTTTTCGTTCAGCAATTTTGTTAATTTTTTCTTGTAAAGTATGTGCAGTAAAAGGTTTTACTATATACCCGTCAACACCGGCTTCTGCCGCATCTAAAATTTGACTCCTTTTTTGTTCGGCAGTAATCAACATAAAAGGCATGTCTTTTAAGCCTTCTGTAGAGCGAACTTTTCTTAGTAACTCAATGCCCGTCATTTCAGGCATATTCCAGTCGCTTACAATAAAGTCATATTTACCTGTTTGAATCATTGGCCAAGCAGTTGAACCGTCATCTGCCTCATCTAAGTTTGAAAACCCTAGCTCGACAAGTAAGTTTTTAACAATTCTTCTCATGGTTGAAAAATCATCAACAACTAAAATGTTGATGTTGCGGTCAATATTAGACATATATTTAAATCCTTTTTTTATTCTTAGAGACTGTAAAGCAATTTTCTAGCCGATTTAAGAAATACTTAAAACAACGGGTAATTATTTTTTACCAGATAAAAAGTTTTACATATTTCTTGCCGTTTTGAATACTACCCGTGACGACTTCTCACTATCAAAACTTTCAGCATGTTTTTTTAGGTAAAACATATAAGTATAGTTTATTTTTTAATAATAAGGAAAGCACCAAGCGTTAGCAATACAACTTGTAGCCATGACTCATTTATCCATTCTAAATTTACCAGGCCTGGTAAAAATGCAAAGAGTATGATTAATACTCCCAGAGTTCGATTACGGTGAGCAATCGTTTGTGCTTGTATTTGTTTTTCTAATTTTTCTAACTGAACAGATTGTTGGTTAAAGTCTGCATGGGCAATTTTGTGTAGACTAGAATGAATTAAGCCAGGAAGTTGCGGTGCCTGTTCAATCCAAAATGGTAGGTTATGTTTTATGTTTTTTACCAAACTTTTGGGTCCTAATCGTTCTTTCATCCAGTTTTCTAAAAAAGGTTTTGCTGTATCCCATAGGTCTAATTCATCATCTAACTGACGACCAAGCCCTTCTATGTTTAAGAGTGTTTTTTGTAATAAAACTAATTGTGGTTGCACCTCCATTCCAAATCTGCGAGCGGTTTGAAATAATCTTAATAAGAAAAGTCCAAAGGAGATTTCTTTAAGAGGTCTATCCCAAATAGGCTCACAAACCGAACGAATAGCAGATTCTAATTCATTAACACGGGTATCACTAGGAACCCAGCCTGATTCAATGTGTAGCTCTGAAACTCTTAAGTAATCTCGATTAAAGAAGGCAAGAAAGTTTTCAGCTAAATATTTTTGGTCGTCTGGGGTAAGTGTTCCCATAATGCCAAAATCAATCGCTGCGTAGCGACCATCTGGTAAAACAAAAATATTGCCTGGATGCATGTCTGCATGAAAAAAGTTGTGATTAAATACTTGGGTGAAGAAAATCGTGACACCCATTGATGATAGTTTGGTTAAGCTAATATCTTGTTCGATTAAAGAGTCAATTTCTGAAATGCGAGTGCCGTATATTCGCTCCATGGTCATCACATTATTGTTGGTGTGAGACCAGTATATGTCGGGTACATAAAGAAGCTCTGAGTTATCAAAGTTGCGCTTAAGTTGTGAGGCGTTAGAAGCTTCACGCATCATGTCTAGCTCATCTAAAATAGTTTTTTCAAATTCTTCAACAACTTCTACAGGGTGCAAGCGTTTTGATTCTTTAATGGCAGACTCGAGTAGATGTGCTAAAGATCGCATAATAGAGACATCTTGCTCTATGACGGGCTTTATGTCAGGTCTGACTACTTTAACATCGACATCTGAACCGTTACACAAGGTAGCAGCTTGAACCTGTGCGATAGAGTCAGATTCCATAGGTACTGGGTCAAAAGAGGCAAAGGCTTCTTCAATGCTGCGTTTTAGACCTTTTTCAATGATTTGAATAGAATGTTCTTGGTCAAATGGGGGGCAGTCATCTTGTAGCTTTCTGAGCTCGAGTGAAATGTCTTCTGGAAGCAGGTCTTTACGGGTGGATAGAGCTTGTCCAAGCTTTATAAAAATAGGTCCAAGTTCTTCTAAAGCCAAGCGGATTCTTTCGCCACGAGGGCCTGTAGATTTGGCACGCCAGTTCCACGGAAAGGCCGAGTTTAGCACTATGAGCCAAGAATATTTAGAGTCGGATAGTACAAGTTTATCAATTTGGTAGTAGGTTAAAATTCGATTAATTCTAATTGTACGAATGAGCTGTTTAAAAATTTTTTGTATAGTTTTCATAAGTAGGTTCAGTTTTTTTGCTTTTTAGATGCTAAAGTATTAATTCTAGCTTCAAGTATATCAATGGCTTGCTCTGTTTGTTCAACTTGTCGGCTAAAATGATTAACTTGAAGTTTAGTTGGTAGTAGGTTGACTTCAAATTGCAGGTATTCTTTAAGGGTTTCGGATATTTTTTGTTGAGCAGAACTTGTGGTTTTATGAGCTTCTCTAGCGGCATGTCCCACCTTAAAGGCCACTAAATCTCCTGTGATGCGCGAAAGCTGTTCTTCCCAGTCTATGTCTAGTTGTTGTAAACCAAAAATAAAGGTTTTACCTAGGTCAATATCTCCAGTTATTTCGCTGGTATCTGATTGCTGCATGAGCTCTTTAAGGTTGGTCTTAATGTGGGAATTAGGTGTCCCCATTAGATGAGATTGTACAGAAAAACTTCCCTTGTCATCATTAATGTTGTAAATAATAAAGAAAGTTTGTGCAAAGTCTTTTAGAGTGACTTGAAAAGTCTTTTTATCTAAAGCCTTGAAAGCTTCTCCTTGCTCTTCATCTAAATCAATCAGTTGGTTAAGCAATATTTCAAAGGCTTTTGAAAGCCCCGTTTTTACCAGGCCTGGTAATTCAGGCAGGCTTTCACTGATGTTTTCAATAAGGGTTTCAACTGTGCTTTCTTGAGGAGTTTTAGTTGAGTTCATTTAATATTTCCAACCTCTGTGTAGAGCCACAATGCCTTGTGACATATTAACATATTCTGCCTTATCGAACCCTGCGGTTAGCATCATTTGTTTCAGAGTTTCTTGGTCTGGATGCTTGCGGATAGATTCAGCTAAATATTGGTAACTGTCTTCATCATTAGCAATTATTTTACCCATTTTAGGCAAGATATTAAAAGAGTAAAAATCATAGGCTTTGCAAAGAAGGGGTTGGCTAACTTTTGAAAATTCTAAAATCATAAGTTGCCCGCCTGGTTTAAGGACGCGGTATATTTCTTCTAGAGCCTTATCTTTATTGGTTACATTGCGTAAACCAAAGGCAATGGTAACAAGATCAAAGCTGTTGTCGGCAAAATTCAAGGCCTCGGCGTTACTAATAGAATAGTCAACATTACCAATGATACCTTGATCTATTAACTTGTCTCGCCCAACACGAACCATGTTTTCGTTAATATCTGCTAAAACAACTCTGCCATTTTCTCCCACCCGTTTAGCGAAAGCCTTGGTTAAATCTCCCGTTCCACCAGCTAAATCTAGCACAGTTTTTCCAAGACGAATGCCGCTTAATTCAATCGTATGGCGTTTCCAAATTCGGTGCACTCCCATTGACATAACATCGTTCATAATGTCGTAATTGTTGGCAACAGAGTCAAACACATTTTTAACATGCTTAACCTTGTCTTCTAAAGGAACTTCGGTGAACCCAAAGTCAATAGTGCTTTTATCAGCAGTCATAGTTTAATATCCTTTAAATCAGGGTGGGCGTGTCCATGTTTTTTTAGTTGGTTTAGGTAAATTTCCCAGTAAGCATTTTGGTTTTCACCTAAATCATACAGGTGCTTCCAAGTATAAATTCCTGTGTCGTGTCCATCATCAAAATGTAGTTTAATGGCGTAGTTTCCTACTGGAGTAATCGCATCAATATTAACATTATTCTTCCCTAACTGTAAGATGGCTTGTTCTGGTGTGTGACCAGTAACCTCCGCAGATTGAGAGTGTATGCGTAAATATTCACAAGGCAGTTGAAAAGTCTCGCCGCTGTCAAAACTTATTTCTAGGTTACGAGATTTTTGATGCAATTTTATATTGGTTGGGTTTGCCATCGGTATTTGTTTTTTTACTTATAAAATAAATTGTGATAAATCTTGGTCTTGTGCTAACTCTCCTAGGCGTTCATTAACAAAATCGGTATTAATTTCAAAAGCTTGACCTTTCGTTTCAGAGGCATTAAATGAGATTTCCTCTAGTAAATGTTCCATTACTGTATGTAACCGACGAGCCCCAATGTTTTCTGTACCCTCATTAACTTGATAGGCAATTTCAGCAAGGCGTTGTATACCATCTTCTGTAAAGCTAATGGTAACGCCTTCGGTTTTTAAAAGCTCAATCGCCTGTAAAGTTAAAGAAGCTTTAGGTTCAGTTAAAATTCGTACAAAATCTATTACTTTTAAAGATTGTAACTCTACACGAATGGGTAATCTGCCCTGTAATTCAGGAATTAAATCAGAAGGTTTTGCAAGATGAAAGGCACCTGACGCAATAAATAAAATATGATCTGTTTTAACCGTTCCGTGACGAGTTGAAACAGAAGACCCTTCAATTAAAGGCAGTAAATCTCGCTGTACCCCCTCACGAGAAACATCACTGCCAGAGGTTTCTTGACGCTTGGCAACCTTGTCAATTTCATCAATAAATACGATGCCATTCTGCTCAACATTCTCAATGGCTTGTCTTTTTATTTCTTCTTTATCAACTAAATGCAAGGCTTCTTCTGCAGCCAAGAGTTCTAATGCTTTTTTGATGGATATTTTTCTAGTTTGTTTTTTGCCCTTATTAAGACCCTCAAACATGCCTTGTAGTTGTTGGGTCATCTCCTCCATACCAGGAGCCCCCATTATTTCTACATTTGCTGGAGCTTGAGCTAAATTAACCTCAATTTCTTTATTGTCCATATCACCTTCACGAATTTTCTTACGAAATTTCTGGCGAGTATCCGCCATGTTTTGGTTACTTTCGTCTTCAAACCCTTTAGCTGGTGGCAATAAAATGTCTAATACTTTGTTTTCAGCAATATCTTCCGCTTTGCGTTGCACTTCTTTAACGGCCTGTTCTTTATGCATTTTTAAAGCATTTTCAACAAGGTCTTTAATTATGGAGTCAACTTCACGACCTACATAGCCTACTTCTGTGTATTTAGTAGCCTCTACCTTTATAAAAGGTGCTTTAGCTAATTTGGCTAAACGGCGAGCAATCTCAGTCTTTCCAACCCCTGTAGGACCAATCATTAAAATATTTTTAGGCGTTACTTCGGGGCGAAGGTCATCACTAAGCTGGCTTCTTCTCCAGCGATTTCTTAGTGCAATGGCAACAGCTTTTTTAGCGTTTTCTTGACCAACAATGTGGGTGTCTAGAGAGTGAACAATTTCCTTGGGAGTCATCATTGGAGGTGTAAGTCCTTTTTGCTGAATGAATTAATAGTTGAGGTGGCATGTGCAGTAACCTCATAAATCGTTTATTATAATGCAAATAAAAATAACCTTGTATTAAAGACTATGACAAAATCTATTAAATTTACAAAAATGCACGGACTAGGAAACGATTTTATGGTTGTTGACGCCACGAAAGATACTTTTCAGCCTACAGAAAAAAACATTAAAAATTGGTCTAGCCGCCATTTTGGAATAGGGTTTGATCAATTATTAGTAGTAGAGCTAACAGGCACTAAAGGGGTTGATTTTCGCTATCGTATTTTTAATGCAGACGGGTCAGAAGTACAGCAATGCGGCAACGGAGCTAGATGTTTTGCAAAGTTTGTTACGGATAAAGGTTTAATTGACAAATCTAAAATAACCGTAGAAACAGCTTCTGGTATTATTTTTTTGTATATTGAAGATAATGGCTTAATTCGTGTAAATATGGGCGTACCAAAGTTTTTACCTAAAGAACTACCATTTGATGCACCAGTAGAATTAGAAAAGTATGATCTGCTCGTTGATGGAAAAGAAATAAAAATGGGCGCTGTTTCAATGGGAAACCCTCATGCGGTTGTAAAAGTATCAGATGTTGATAAATTTCCAGTCAATAACATAGGTGCTAAAATTGAATCTCATGAACTGTTCTTAGAAAGAGTAAATGTAGAGTTTGTTGAAAAAATAAATTCATCTCATATTAAGCTACGGGTTTATGAACGGGGGGCAGCAGAAACTCTAGCTTGTGGCACAGGTGCTTGTGCAGCGATGGTGGTGTTTAGATTGTGGAATGAGGTAGATGAAGAGGTAAGCGTGAGTTTACCAGGAGGAGAATTGGTGGTTCATTGGAGCGGAGTAAAAACAGACCCAGTTTGGATGTCAGGACCTGCCAGCACTGTTTTTGAAGGAGAACTTGTTTATGAGTGAATTTGGTGAAAAATCT
>CAYLXI010000067.1:0-9458 GCA_964387695.1 uncultured Piscirickettsiaceae bacterium | reverse complement strand
AAATCAGACAATCTTCACTACCTGATAATGATTCATTATTTTACGCATAATCATGGTTTTTCACTCAACAAAGCGGAGAAGAGCTATTTTTATCTAACTTTTTAATTATATCAATATGTTATATCACATTAACATTTAACTATACCACAATCTTTATTTAAACCCAAACCCCCAAAAACTGGTTGGATTTGGAATACCTTGTTTTTCATCTAGTGCAGAAAATCCTTTTACCGAACGAACAATTATCCAAAGTGCAAACCAAAGTAACAACACCCAACCTATTAAAATAAATGTTAATATAGAGCCTAATATTAAATAAATCAAACCATACCAAAAAGTTCTAATTTGAAAGGCATAATGAG
Organism: uncultured Piscirickettsiaceae bacterium; assembly: GCA_964387695.1. Classification (GTDB taxonomy): domain Bacteria; phylum Pseudomonadota; class Gammaproteobacteria; order Thiomicrospirales; family Thiomicrospiraceae; genus Thiosulfativibrio. Next base: position 9,096 of record CAYLXI010000067.1, on the reverse strand, counting down.
TATTTAACCACTCTGGATTGGTAGATTTATCACGGTAAACATAGGCAACAACAACTCCTATTAACGCCGTTATTCCAAAAAGCAGTCCTGCTAAATATAAAACATAAATAATTTTCCCTACCAAGGTATTAACTTCTTTTAAATCTGGGTTAGGTATGTTTATTATTTTACTCATATTGTTTAAGCTCTCATTTATATAGTTTATGATAAATACCACCTTGATCAAGTAGATCATCATGGTTTCCTGATTCAACAATTTGCCCATCTTCAAATACTAATATTCTATCTGCTTGCTTAATTGAACTGAGTCTATGGGCAATAATTAAAGTGGTTCGTCCTGCAAAAAATGGGGCTAGGTCTTGATACATTTGCCGCTCTGTTTCCATATCTAAAGCTGAGGTTGCTTCATCCATAATGACCACTTTTGGGTCTTGCAAAATCATTCTGGCGATGGCTAAACGCTGGCGTTGTCCTCCTGAAAGTTTAACCCCATTACGACCAACAATAGAGTCTAACTGATGTTCTAAAGATTTTACAGGCTTTGTCATTTGTGCCATGTCTAAAGCCTGCCAAATATTTTCTTCGGATATTTCTAGTCCAAGGGTTAAATTAAAACGAATGCTATTATGGAACAACAAGGGTTGTTGTAAAACAATCGCTACATTTTTACGCAAAACTTCTTGCTCAATGTATTGTAAGCCTGTGCCGTTGTAATAAATATCACCAGAGGGATATTGATAAAGCCCAATTAAAAGCTGGGCTAAAGTCGTTTTTCCGCCACCACTTGCCCCTACTAGAGCAAGTTTTTCTCCTGGTTTTATTTGAAAAGAAAGCTTATTTAAAACCTGTTCTTCTTTTCCCTCGTATTGAAAACAAAGGTCTTTAACAGTAACTTCAACAGGATTTTTAGTGTTTTTAAATGGGTTTTTTTGTTTAATTATATTAGATTTACTTATATTAGGTTCTTGTTGTAAGTCTAAAACTTTATTAATTCGTTGTAAACCTCCACTGGCAGCACTGTAACTATATTGAATTGCAAGAATATCTTGAACTGGTCCCATCATAAACCATAAATAACCAAACACTGCCATCATTTGCCCAATGGTTAAATCGGCAAACAGCACCATTAACATGCCAACACCACGAAAAACGTCAAAGCCAATTAAAAAAATTAAAAAAGACACTCTGCTTGCCGCATCTGACTTCCAAGTAAAGGCTTCAGAGTGGGTTTTTATGCCATAGGCTTTAGTGCGAATTCTTTCAAAAAAAGAACTGCCTTGATTGGATACTCTTACTTGATGTAGAGCATCGAGTGTTTCCGTTAGAGATTGCTGAAAAATATCAATGGCAGTATTTTCATCTCTTTTAAGGGTTTTAACCCGTCGCCCCATCACCAGAGTAAAATAAACCACCAAAGGATTTAATAGTAAAATAAATAATGCTAATTGCCAATTTAACCACACTAAAACAACCGACACCCCTATAAGGGTAAAGATTGCAATAATCAGTTTGCCTACCGCTGTCCCTAAAAAATTATCAATGGTGTTTACATCACTTACCATTGTTGAAGTAACACTGCCTGTCCCTAAACTTTCGTATTGAGTCATAGAAACATTTTGCACTCTTTGCAATAAATCACTACGGATTTGATAGGTTACTTCTTTAGAAATTACGGTAAATTGTTGCATTTGCCACACACCCAATGCGACTCCAATCATTCTTAACATAATGGTTAATATAGTAATTGCTGCAATGTAACCTATTGCCGTCTGCCAAGTTTCTGGCATAAAACTATTTAATATTCCTACAATTAAAGCGGGCTTATCAAGCAACACTTCATCAACTAAAAGTGGCAACAACATAGGCAAAGAAACAATTGATAATACCGCAAACAAAGCAATAATATGGGCTTTGATTAAACGCGGTTTATGCTTTAATACTAGCTGGTAAATTCTTTCCCAAGTATATTGTTCTGTTATAGGAGCTGATAATTTATCTTGATTCATTAAAACTGCGTCTTAAATAAACGATTAAAATTATCAGTGGTGACTTTAGCAACACTTTCAAAAGACATGTCTCGCAATCGGGCAATTTCTTCGACCACATAACGAGTATACCCAGGTTGGTTCGTTTTGCCCCTAAATGGCATGGGAGCTAAATAAGGTGCATCGGTTTCTACTAAAATTTTATCTAGGGGTATAGATTTAGCAACATTTTTTAGATCTAGTGCTTTTTTTAAAAGTTAAGATTCCAGAAAATGAAATATAAAAATTTAACTCTATCGCCTTTTGTGCGGTTGCTAAATCTTCTACAAAACAGTGCATAATACCCCCTACTTCTTCTGCTCCTTCTTCGCTCAAAATACGCAAACAATCGGCTGTTGAATTTCTGGTATGAATAATTAAAGGTTTTTGCAATTGTTTTGCAATGCCAATATGCTGACGAAAGCGTTCTTGCTGCCACGCCATATTTTCATTTTTACTATCAAAATGAAAATAATCTAACCCAACCTCTCCTATGGCTAATACTTTTGGGTGACTGGCTGCTTTTAAAAGCTCTTTATTTGTAACAACGACTTCTTTATTTTCGCACGGATGAATGCCAATAGAAGTATAAACTTCTTCATATAAATCAGATAAATTTTGAATTTCATGCCATTGTGCGGGGTTAATTGCCACACATAAAATGCGCTCAACGCCTAGTTCTTTAGAGCGAGCAACAACCTCTGCAACACTTCCAACCTTATCTTCTGGTAAGATATTTAAATGACAATGTGAATCAATAATCATCTACAAGCTCCCTCTTATAAGATTAGATTTAAATACCGAAGGTACTAGGTTAATATTTTTATCACCTTGATTCATAGCCAGCCATTCCATGCAGAGAGACTCCAGAACTAAATCTTTATTAGCATTGTTTTTCCAAGCTTGTTTAGCCTGAGTAACCGCTTGTTGAAAATGCATCCATTGGGGGTTAAACTCTAGTTTTTGTTGATACAAAGAAGCTCTAATACGGTTTACCGACCAAAGATAAAAATACTCAAAAACCACTTCTGGCTGGCTAAACTTCTTCCATTTTTCAACACTTTGAGTCATAGATATTTTTCCACTCACTAATTGAGACAAGCTTTCTTGCCATGTTTTTTCAGTATTAAATTCTTCGTTGTTTATCCACTCCAATGCCTGAACAGGAGCACCCCAGTTTTGTTTTAAACCGCGTTTAATTAATTTTAAATCTACTTGGGGGAGTTTATTACTAAGCCATGAAATGGCTATATCTAAACTTGGTTTAGCAAAACGAAACTGACGACAGCGACTTTTAATTGTTGCAGGAACTTTACTAGATTGATAAGAGCTTAATAAAATAATCGTTCCTACTGGAGGCTCTTCTAAAGTTTTAAGCAGGGCATTAAAGGCATTTATATTTAAATTTTCTACCTGCTCAATCACCGCTACTTTAAAACCACCTTGATGAGAAGTTTCAAACAGTTTATGATTTAAAGTTCGCACCTGATCTATGCTAATGCCTTTTTTATCTTCTAATGGTTTAAGCTGAAAAAAATCAGGGTGCGATTTTTTAATAAATAAATGACAATATTGACATTGCCCGCAAGCTTCCTGCTTTTCAGTATTTTGACACAACAAGGTCTGTGCCATATTTATCATAAAATCAGACAAGCCAATTCCTGAAGAACCCGTCAATAAATAAGATTGAGACAACCTATCTTGCTGGGCTAACCAATGTTGCCAATTATCATTTTGCCAAGGTAAAATAGTAGAAAGCATTCGCTATCCTTGTAATAACTTAATAAGTTGCTGTGCTATATTTTGTTGTACGGTTTCTAACGGTTGTGATGCGTCTAATACAGTATATATTTGCGGTGTTAGCTTTGCTCGATTTAAGTAAGAAGCTCTTACCTTTTCAAAAAAATCGCTTTTTTCTTGTTCAAAACGATCAGTATTTTCACCCCTAGCTTGTACTCTTGCCATACCTATCTCAATTGGCAGGTCAAACACAAAAACCTTATCTGGCTGAAAGCCTTGTTGCACCCAACTTTCAATTTTTGCTATGCGTTGATACTCAATGCCTCTAGCCGCCCCTTGATAGGCGTATGAAGCGTCGGTAAACCTATCTGACACTACCCATTTACCTTGCTCAAGAGCAGGTTTTATTTTCTCTTCAATATGCTGATTTCGTGCTGCAAACATTAATAATAGTTCAGTATTAGCCGTCATTTCAGTAAATTTAGTATTTAGCAAAACACTACGAATTTCTTCACCTATGGGAGTTCCTCCAGGCTCTCGCGTTACGATGAGTTCAATGCCTTTATCTTCTAGCCAGCTTTGAATAAACTTAAGGTTAGTTGATTTACCTCCCCCTTCAGTTCCCTCAAGAGTTATAAATTGTCCGCGTTGTTTTTTCATATATCGTCAGTGCTTATTTAAAATATATTTTCTAATCGCTTTATTATGCTCTGCATAGGTGTCTGAAAACTGATGCTTTCCTCCTCCTTTAGCAACAAAATAAAATGCGGCGGTAATCGCAGGTTGAGTCACCGCTAAAATAGCATCGGCACTTGATAAAGCAATTGGCGTTGGGGGTAATCTGGGAATTACATAGGTGTTAAATAGCGTTTTTGCATGTATATCTCTTCTGCGAATATTGCCATCAAAGCTATCTCCCATACCATAAATAATAGTGGGGTCAGATTGCAATCTCATACCTATATTAAGACGATTCATAAACACGCCTGCAATAATCGGTCTTTCTGGAGCATATCCCGTTTCTTTTTCGACAATACTGGCTAAAATAAGGGCTTCGTATGAAGTTTTAATTGGAAGGTTTTCATGCCTATTTTGCCAAGCCTCTTCTAGAACTCTTTTTAATGCTTGATGAGATCTTATTAAAATATCAATATCTTTATCACCTGCTTGATAATAAAAAGTTTCAGGCAAGAACTGCCCTTCTAGACGATATTCTAGCCCTAGAAGTTCTCGAATCAAGTCTTCATCATACCCTTCTAAGGTATGCTCGATATTGTCAAGCATCCTTAAGCTTTCTACTGCTTGCCTTGCTGTTTGTCCTGCAATAAAAGTAACTGGATGTTGTAGGGTTTGCCCTTCTGCTAAGTGGGTTATGAGTTCTGTTACTGTCCAATTTGGCTGGATTTTAAATTCCCCTGCTCTTAAAAGATACGCCTTATCTTGATGTTTTAAAACCCATATAAACCAAGTAGGTTCTCGAATCATTTTATTTTCAAATAAAATATTAGCCACTCTTCTAGCACTAGAACCTTGTGGAATGACGATAACTTTAGCTTCAGAACCTGTAGAGATGGGCTTTTTAAGAAAACCATAAAAACCCCAACCCTCTACCGAAATAAAAATGACTGCAAAAGATAGAAAAATAGTAATTAAAAAAAGTTTTATTTTTTGCATGTTTCATCCATTAATAACTGCATAATAGCAAAATGAAACTGGCTTGCCTGTTGTGTTTGCCAAACATTATTGTCTAATTGTTTCATGGGCATAACTCCCCGCACGGCATTACAAAAGAACACTTCATCTGCTTGTTTTAGTTCGCTTAAGTTAAAAGGTCGTTCCAGCCATTTCCAGCCTTGTAACAATAAAAATGATTTCAATCTGACCAATAATGAACCTTGAACCCCTGATTTATTTAAAACAGGCGTAATAATTTGCTGATTTTTAATTAAACAAATATTAGACTGAGTGCCTGAAATGACTATTCCATCTAAATCTAACATAATACCTTCATCAAAATTATTTCCTAACTCTGTTCTTGCCATGACATTTTCTAACCGATTTAAATGCTTAATACCCGCAAGTAAAGGTTGATGCCCCCAAGCAGTCTGGCAAACGGTTGCTTTGACTTCTGATAAATACCACACCTGGTAATTATCAGAAGGTTTTAACTCTGAATTTGCAATATTAACAGGAAAATCTAGTAGTTGAATAATAATATTAGGCTTAGTATTTTCAGGAAGTTGATACCCCCTACCACCGCAACCTCGGGTTATAACAATCTTTAAGACCAACATAGCACCTTCTAGCGCCCCAGACAACACCTCTAGTGCAGCATCAATATCTCTTAGCAATGTCTTCTCTGATAAGGGCAAGAAGCCAAGCCTGAATGCCGAGCTTTGTAAACGCTGCCAATGACCTTGCCAGTTTAATACTTCTCCTTGAACAACCAAAGCCGTGGTGAAGAAGCCATCGCCATATAAAAGACCTCTATCGCAAATAGGAATTAGCTTAGATGCTTTGCCATTAATAAAACTTTTCACCTATTTAAACCGCTTGTAAAGCATTAATCAAACCTTTTGCTTTATAAAAAGACTCTTCTAACTCTTTACTCGCTATTGAATCTGCAACAATACCTGCCCCTGCTCTAAAACTAAGGGTTTTATTTTGTAATATCATGGTGCGAATTAAAATATTTAAATCTAAAGTTCCATCTCGATTAATATAACCCATAGAACCCGTATAGGCTTTGCGTGGCATTTGCTCTAGCTCGGCGATAATCTCCATACACCTTACCTTGGGGCAACCCGTAATCGTACCCCCTGGAAACACTGCATGAACAATGTCTAGCGGGTTTAATCCAGCAATGAGCTTGCCTCGAACATTTGAGACAATGTGATGCACATGCTCGTAAGTCTCAACCACCATAAGCTCGTTAACTTCGATGCTACCTGTCATGCAAATTCGACCCAAATCATTGCGTTCTAGGTCAATTAACATAATATGTTCTGCCCGTTCTTTGGGGTGAGAAATCAACTCTAAAATTAATGCTTTATCTGCCTTGGCATCTAAACTGCGTTGACGAGTGCCTGCAATAGGCCTAACTTCTACCCATTCATTATCATATTTAACTAAGCGTTCAGGAGAAGAACTAATAATTTTCCAATCACCAAAATCTGCTAAAGCTGCAAACGGAGCTGGATTGTTCTCTCTTAAAGCATTATAAATAGTTACAGCATCATCTGTTACCATTTCAACCTGCCACTCTCTAGACAAATTTACCTGAAAAACATCGCCCGATAAAATATATTCTTTAATTCTATCAACGCCCTTCAAGTATTTTGAATTTGACTCTTCTTTTTGTGATTTTATGCTGTTTTTTGACTTATTTATTTTATTTTGGCTATTTTTTTGCATCAGGTGCGTTAGGCTTACAATATCTTTAACCATTATATCCAAATAAAATTCATATTCAGTTTCTGCAATTAAATAGTAAATTTGCTCAACATGGCTATAAATAATCGCACAAGGTACTCTTACTAATTTAGCTAAAGGTAAATCTGAACTGGGTAAGTTTAATGTTGGCTCTACGACCTGAGCATAGTCATAACTAAAATAACTAAACCAACCACCATAAAAAGGTAGGTTTGTCTGGGTAAAATCGTCAACCTTTAAACGATTAAAAGAATAGGTAAATTCTTCAATAAATCTTTGAGCATCTTCAATAGTTTGACAAGTCAGCGTTTCTTGAGGGAAAGCAAAAAGAATATCAAACTGACCTAGCTCACCTTGAGCAATACTTTCTAATAAAAAAGGATAGCGCTTAGAGTCAATTTGATGTAAATCAAGCAAATCAAACTTGGTTGTTTTGTCTAATTTTATTTGCTGAAAACATGATGTTTTTATCATAAAAAGCAGTGAAACTTATATTTTATCTAAAAAATTATATTTTACCTAAAACAATAGAAGTGTTTGTGCCACCAAAACCTAAAGAATTAGAGACGGCATAGTTAATTTTGGCTTGCCTAGCTTCACCCACCACAAAATCTAAATCACAACCTTCTTCTGGGTTTTCTAAGTTAATGGTAGGCGGCATAACTTGCTGGCTTATAGCTAGAGCCGTAAATACCGCCTCCATTCCCCCTGCTGCTCCAAGGGCATGCCCTGTCATGGATTTTGTTGAGCTCACCGCTAAGTTATAAGCATGAGAACCAAAAACAGATTTAATTGCCAAAGCTTCGCAAATATCTCCTGCGGGAGTAGAAGTTCCATGAGCATTAATATAATCAATATTCTCTGGATTTAATCCAGCATTACCTACTGCTGAAGCAATACAACGAGCGCCACCCTCCCCTCCATCCGCTGGCTTGGTCATATGATAGGCATCTCCAGACATTCCAAACCCTACAAATTCAACATAAATATTTGCCCCACGAGCTTTTGCTTGTTCATATTCTTCTAGCACCACCACTCCTGCACCATCACTTAACACAAAGCCATCTCGGTCTTTGTCCCAAGGCCTGCTAGCCGTTTCTGGGGAGTCATTACGAGTAGATAGGGCTTTAGATGCCGCAAACCCTGCGACACCCAAAGGGGTTGTTCCATACTCTGCCCCTCCAGCTACCATTACATCGGCATCACCATACTGAATCATCCGAGCAGCATCACCAATACTATGCGTACCTGTTGCACAGGCAGTGCTGATTGCAATATTGGGGCCTTTTAAGCCATGCATAATTGAAAAATTACCAGAAATCATATTAATGATTGAACTGGGAACAAAAAATGGCGAAACTCGTCTTGCACCAGATTTCATCAAAATACCGTGCTGTTTTTCAATTGAAGAGATGCCACCAATTCCTGATCCTATGGAAACCCCGATACGATGAGAATTTTTATCGGTAACTTCAAGTCCAGAATCTTTTAATGCTTGAGTTCCAGCAGCAATTCCATAGTGAATAAAAGGATCCATTTTTCTGGCTTCTTTGGCGAGGATATATTTAGTAATATCAAAACCTTTTAATTGCCCTCCAAATTTTACCGAAAACCCTTCCGTATCAAAACCCGTTAAAGCAGTGATACCGCTTTTCCCTGCTAAAATAGAGTCCCATGTTGATTGCACATTATTACCTAAGGGGGTAACACACCCTAAACCAGTTATAACAACTCTTCGCTTGCTCAAAACTCTTCCTTTTACCAAGAGACCTTTGCATAAATGGGGTGCGAATAAAAATGAGAAAAATTTTGCCTTATTTTGCCTAAAAAATAAGCGTAATAGCTAGCTATTGCGTGTTTTTTTAGGTGAAAGAAGGTGAAATTTAGCCATTTTAATTTG
>CAYLXI010000066.1:0-9497 GCA_964387695.1 uncultured Piscirickettsiaceae bacterium | reverse complement strand
GACTCCTTAAAGATAAAGTTAGAACCCAAGTCCTTTGAAGATAGAATCTTTTAACTTTTCTTCGACTTTCTTTTTAGCTTCACTAACGACTTCTTGTTTTTTCTTTTCAATTTCTGCACTGGCTTTTTGTTCAAGAATTGATTTTATATCTAATGAAACATTTGGTTCTAGCCAAGAACCTTTTAGCTTTATAGGAATGGTTAGACCGTGCAAGTCTTTTAGTTCTGGACCTCCTTGTCCCTTATCGGTACCCACAATTTTTGTTCTAATAGAGTAATCTATAGATTCTTTAGGTAAGTTAATTTTCCCTAAACCTGAAATTCTCATAAACGGTGCTTTTGCAATGAGTTTACGAGTATCAACGATACCTTGTTTAATGGTAAATTTTCCTATAAGAGTGCTAAAATCAGTTTGAAGTTTTTGGTCTGATTCAGTGAGAGTTTTTCCGCCTATTTTAGCTCTAGCCTGTCGGATAGATCCTGCTAAGTTAAAGCCTTTAATGGCTCCTTCTTTTAAGTCAAAGTTTGTTGTACCGTTTAAATTTTGCTTGAAATGAGATGTGCGAGAACCTGCCGTGGAAATGTTGACATTGACAGATCCCGTTCCTGTGATTTGTTTTTTTCCTGTAAAAGCAAAGAGGACTTCTCCAATAGGTATTTTTTTGGCATCTGTTTTAAAGGTATATTTTGGAATTTCTTTACTGACATCTAAAGCTGCTTGTGCACGAATTTGAGTACCAAAGATATCTGCCTGAATTGGATTGGCTGTAACTTTTCCTTCGGTGGCTTTAAGGGTTAATAAAATATTTTGGGGATTTAATTGGTCAAAAATAATACTGTCTGCTTTAAAAGTTCCATTAAGGATAAGATTACGCAAAAATTCTGTTGGTAAAATAATTTCTGCATCCTCTTCCCCTTTGTTAGTTTTTTCGATTTCTTTTTTAGGGGGCAGGTAACGGTTTAAATCAATTTTAGTTAAGGCTAAATCATAGCGTATATTAGGACGGTTAAACTTGCTAACCGTTGCGTTACCAGTTAGTTTTGTGTCGTCTAAATTAATACTAAGGTTGTTAACATGAAGAGCTTGAGATTTAGTGTTGAAGAGAACCTCAGTAGAGGCTGAAAACTTAGTTAAAGTGGCAGTATCCGCCATTTCCGGTAGCGAAATGTTTAATTGAGTAAGTAAGGCTCTTAAATTTGTTTGTGGTATATCAAGTTGTGCATTTATAGTCGGATTACTGGTGATTTTTGTCGCTTTAATAGATCCTTGTGTTTGAATACCTAGGGCGGTTAAATATAAGTTGACCAGTCCAGCATTTTGTGTGTTTAAATTAATGCTAGGTTGAGCGGTAAATTCTATTTTAGATTTCCCTTTAGGAAGGGATTCTCCTGTTAAATAAGTGTTAATTGAAAGTTGTTTAGCTTTAAAATCCTGTAAGGATAAGTCACCAATAAAATCTGAAAGAGTTAACTCGCCTTTAATGGTTTGCATAGGAAAATTTGACCCCCCAATAACATCATATCCCAGCGTTAAATTAGGTAGGTTAATGTGATTTTTAGCTAGAGCTAAATCAATGATTGGAATATTAAGATGAGCCGTTGCTTGTTTAACGGGAATCCCATTACCTTGAGAGGTTGTTGTGATCGTTAAATTGCGTAAAGTATAGCTACCATCTGGCTTTAATTTTGCCTCAATTGCTAGGTCTAAACTTGTTTGTATTTGGGGGTTGGCAATTTGTGTGTCTGCGACTAAATGGATATCAAAAAACTCTCCAAAGGTGATAGCTCCTGTTTTGAGATGATGAATAGTCAATTCAATTATTTGATCCGCTTGTTGATCTTTCCAGTAAACTTTCCCTTTATGAATATCAATCCCTCCAAAATGAAGAGCGGCAAGTTTTTGGATAGGGTTTTCAGTAGCACTTGGTTCTAGAACTTGTTCATTAACTTGAGTCGCCTCAATAGCGGGCGGTATTAAATCAGCCCAATTACTCACTCCCTGAGAATTTTTTTCTAGGTTGAGGGTTAAGCCACTTAAAGTTAGGGTATCAACTTCTAATTGTTTGCGTAATAGCGGTAAAATAGAGGCCCCAATTTTAACGCTAGAAATTTCTAAAAATGCTCGTTCACTAAAGCCTGTTGCATTACTTAAGCTGGCATTGGATAGGTTGACCCCTATACGGGGGAAAAAAGACAGCTTTATGGACTCAATATGTAAATCACGACCGGTTTCTTTTTTAACAATTTGAGTGATTTTGTCTCGATAGTCATTAGGATCTACTAAAACGACAATAGTCCCAATGGCGAGGGTAATTATAAGAATAATCCCTAAAATGATTTTTAAAAGTAAAGAAGCTATGTTCATGATAAATATCCGTTGTTTTCAGTTTGTTTAACCCTAATCTCTTAATGTTTACATGGTTTTAGTTATAATTTTTCAAAAGGAGTTAGTTTATAATCAGTATATACATGCTAACACGAGCTTGTAAATAATAATTCGGGTAAAGGTATCATCTTATTCAGGGGTTATTAGTATTTCTACTCTTCTGTTCATAGCGTGGTCTTCTGGCCTGGTGCCAAGTGAAATAGGTCGTGTATCGGCAAATCCAATTGCTTTTGCTTGAGTTGGTATAATTGTTTTATCTTTAATAAGATGTTCAATAACGCTGGCTGCTCTAGCGCTGGACAGTTCCCAGTTTGATGCAAATCGTCCACCTCGCATTGGAATGCTGTCTGTGTGTCCAATGACCTGTACATGTATATTTTTATCTTTTAGGGCAAAAAAGTCGCGAAGTAAGTCAATAAATTGTGGTCTTAAAGTTGCTCTTCCAGAGGCAAAGGCAATTTCTGATGGAAATATAATGAGTATGTGGTCTTTTTCAGGGTCATGCTCTATTTGGATTTCTTTTTTTTGTACCGCTTCGGAAAATGTTTCAATTAAGCTTTCATATAGTGGCTTTAGTTCAATGAGGCTAGGAGTCGGTGCAGGTGGAGCTTCTTCCTCTGTAGGAATTAAGGATTGAAAAAACTCTTCTTGTTTTTCGCTTAGACCTTCTCCTTGCCCAAAAGCGATTGAGAGTGATTCAACTACTTGTTGATATCTAGGTGGATCCATTACTGACATGGAATATAAAAGAACGAAAAAAGCCATAAGTAGAGACATTAAATCGGCAAAAGTCATTAACCACCCAGGGCAGGGCTTAATTTTTTTAGCCACTAGGTTCTTCCTTTTTTTCAGATTTAGAAAAAGGTGCGAGTAGCTCACGAGTTACAGACGGAGTGCGAGCATTTCCAATACAGTCGATTGCTTCAATTATCATTACTTGGCAATAAGACTCATTTTTTGCCCAAGAGTCAATTTTATCTGCAATGGGAAGAGCGATTAAGTTTGCAATCATTGCTCCATATAGGGTTGTTAATAAGGCAACAGCCATTGCTGGGCCGATGGCATCAGGGTCACTTAAATCAGATAACATTTGTATTAACCCAACTAGAGTTCCTATCATACCAAATGCAGGTGCGGCATCTCCAATGGCACTAAATACTCCAGAAGCAGTTTCAGCATTTTCTTTCATTAATCTATTTTTTTCTATCAAGGACTCTTTGGTCATTTCAAGAGAATAACCGTTTACTAGCATACTTACGCCAGATTTATAAAAAACATTGTTTAACTCATAATTCTCTAAGGCTAACATGCCTTGTTTTCTAGATGTTTGTAGTAGGTCATCTGTAATGTCGATTAACTCATTTATATCTGAAAGTTCTTTAGAGCCTTTAATTACTTGACCTGTTGTTTTAAAAGCTGTAAGAGTGTCTGTCATGGAATAACGAATCATAGTGGCTGTGATTGTGCCGCCAACAACAATGAGTAGCCCTGGAACATTAATAAATATTCCAATACCTGGACCTTGCATCATGGCGGCAAGGATGATTATCATGCCTGCGAATAATCCAATTAAAGTAGAAATGCTCATATTTTTTTTGTTATCCTTAAATTTTTTTTGGATTATATCAATAATTGAGATAAATCCCGTTCAGATTTTATCCTAAGTTGATATGTATTTCCGTAATTTTTTCTTGCAAGTTTCGTGTTTTTTAATATGTAAGATTTAGGTATGAAGACTTTATAGCAACTTTCATTCCATATTGTTTTGTAGTAAAAATATATTTTGAGAGATTAGCATTATGCAAAGACCTTATTATATAATTAAACTCTTAAGTTTATGTGTACGGTTTCTAAATTAGGTATTTAAGAAAGTGTATTGCCTGTAAAATTGGTTGAGTTTTTATTATTATTTTATAGAGATATGATCCAATCATTTTTTATTTAGGAGAAAAGATGTCTTGTTGTCCAGGTGGTTATTGCAAGTTTAAATTTCCTGAAGGTCCGCCTTTAACAGATAATTCTGTTTCAAGTTTAAAGGCGAGCTATCTTTTTTTACCTTATGGTACGTTGTTAGAAAAAGGCGAGATAATTCGTATTTGGACAGAAGGGGGTAAGTTTAAAGTTGTTATTATTCAAGATAAGGTAGAGGTTGAAGTATTGCCTGCGGGCCCTGAATCTTTAGGAGATAAAACTTATTTACCTTGGCAGTTAATTGCTTTAGATTCTGGTATGGAGTATGAGGAGTTAATGGATTGGTATCATCACCCATTAAATAATTCAAGTTCTGAACCTGTTGTTTTAATTTTTTCACAATTAAAATCAGAGTTGACTTGGAAAGAAAAGCTCCATAATTTGTTGTATAAGATTCGTAATTTATAATTTAATGATGGTGCGATGATGCGAATTCAAGTTTTTAAGGTATAAAAAAACCGCTATTTAAGCGGTTTTTTTATTTTAAGAAAGGTCTTTTGAATTATTTAGTAAATTCAGGATAGGCTTCCATTCCACATTCAGATTGATCAACACCATCGTATTCTTCTTCTTCAGATACTCTAATGCCCATTATCTTTTTAATAACAAGCCAAACAAGCAAGCTTGTTCCAAATACCCATGCAAAGATAACGCCAATACCTGTTAGTTGAGCTAAAATTGTTGCGTCAGAGTTGGTGAATGTTACAGCGATTAAGCCAAAGATTCCAACGACTCCATGAACGGAGATGGCACCAACAGGATCATCAATTTTAAACTTATTGTCTAGGATTAAAATGGACATGACCACTATCATACCACCTGCAATACCTATCAGCATAGCAACAGGTGCAGAAGGTGTTAAAGGTTCCGCAGTAATAGCAACTAATCCAGCAAGAGCACCGTTTAACATCATGGTTAAATCGGCTTTACCAAATTTTAATTTAGCTAAAATTAGTGCTCCAACCACACCACCCGATGCAGCCATAAGGGTGTTAACAAAAATCATTGCAACCGCATTAGCATTTTCAACCGTAGAAATTTGTAGTTGAGATCCGCCGTTAAAGCCAAACCAACCTAGCCATAAAATGAAAGTTCCTAGTGTTGCCATAGGTAGGTTTGCACCAGGAATGGCACGAGATTCGCCATTTGGACCATATTTTCCTTTACGAGCACCTAGAAGTAATACACCCGCCAAAGCAGCCGTTGCTCCTGCCATATGTACCACACCAGACCCTGCAAAATCTGAGAATCCTAGTTCGCTTAAGAATCCGCCACCCCAGTGCCAAAAACCTTGCATTGGATAGATGAAAGAAGTAAATATAATAACAAATACAAAAAATGACATGAGTTTCATGCGTTCAGCAACCGCACCAGAGACAACTGACATTGCTGTTGCCACAAATACGACTTGAAAGAAAAAGTCTGACATGCCTGAATAGTAAGGAGCGCTATCACCACCAGCAAGAACAGCTGCGGTTGTATGATCACCACCAATTAAGAAGCTAATCCCTGGGAGGAAGCTGTTAACAGCTTCGATAGGGTACATAATGTTATAGCCTACTAGCATGTACATAATGCAGGCAAGAGAAAAAAGCCCAATATTTTTAGCTAAAATTTCAGTGGTATTTTTAGTGCGTACCAGTCCAGCTTCAAGCATCGCAAAACCAGCGGCCATCCACATAACTAAAGCACCAGACATTAAAAAATAAAATGTGTCTAGGGCATAACTTAACTCTATAGTTTGATCCATGTTATTAATCCTTTGTTTTAAAGAGCGATGTCGCCAGTTTCTTCTGTTCTAATACGAATGGCTTGTTCTATGGGCATGACAAAAATTTTGCCGTCACCAATTTTTCCTGTACGAGCTGCGTTACCTATAGTTTCGATAACAGATTCAACTTTGTCTTCAGAAATAGCAACTTCAATGCGTATTTTAGGTAAAAATTCAATGGCATATTCAGCACCACGATAAATTTCTGTGTGACCTTTTTGGCGGCCAAATCCTTTTGCTTCAGTGACTGTCATGCCGTGAATATCTACTTCATGTAGGGCCTCACGAATATCGTCTAGCTTAAAAGGTTTGATAATTGCAACAACAAGTTTCATACTTAACCTCTGGGTTTTCGTTTAAATTAGTAAAAAGTAATATTCGGCAGTGATTAAGCTAATTTCGTGCCTGTTAGTTTAAATGCCTTTAATAACAATCTATTATAGTGTTTTTAAAGGTTTTTAGTGGCAGTCTTGAATGACATTTACTTTTATTTGTCTTTCTATGGTGCGATATTTTAATTTAGTGGTGCGTTTAAGGGGTGTAGAAGTGAAGTTAATTAAAAAAGTTAAATCTTTAAGTCTTTATATTGAAAAAATGCTTAATCGTCATGAAGAATGGGAGAGGGAAGAGCTCTGGGGAAAAAAATATTCTGAGGGACAGTTAATTAAACAGGGCAAAGAATTAATTATGGCTTCTCAAGACCTTGCTGAGCTTAATAAATCCTTAAGGTATTATCGCAATCAACAAATGGTAAGGATTGCCATTCGTGATTTAGAAGGTTTTGCAAAGTTGAACGAGACTTTAATAGATACTTCAGATTTGGCAGATGTTTTAGTGCAAGCTGCCATGGATTGGCACTATAAAACGATGGTTGAACGCTATGGAGAACCAATTGGGGAAGAGTCTGGAGAGGTGCAAACAATGCTCATTTTGGGCATGGGTAAATTGGGAGGGCAAGAGCTTAACTTTTCCTCTGATATTGATATGATTTATGTCTATCCTGAGAGGGGCTATACGAGGGGAGGGCGACAACGCTTAGAAAATGAGCAGTTTTTTATTCGCTTAGCCCAAGCGATGAACAAGTCTTTAGCCGATTTTACTGAAGATGGCATTGTTTATCGAGTTGATATGCGTTTGCGTCCTTTTGGTTCGACAGGGCCTTTAGTAGTCACGTTTACTGGTATGGAGAATTATTATACTTTGCACGGTCGGGCTTGGGAGAGATATGCTTTGGTTAAAGCAAGAATGATGGCAGGTTGTGTTGAAAAAGGCAAAGAGCTGCTTCAAATTTTAAAACCTTTTGTTTATCGAAAATATATTGATTTTACTGCACTGGATTCTTTGCGAGATTTAAAGCGACAGATAAGCCTTAAGGTAAAACAAAAGGGCATGGAAGATAATCTTAAACTAGGTCCAGGAGGTATTAGAGAGATTGAATTTATAGTGCAAGCTTTTCAACTTATTCATGGAGGCAGAATGCCAGAGTTACAAGGGCGTTCTTTACTGCCAATGCTAAGTGCGGTTGGAAAAAAAGAGTTTTTAGAACCACAGGTGGTAAATGATTTAACGGCTGCCTATCAATTTTTACGCCGTGCTGAAAACCGTATTCAAGTGTGGAATGATATGCAAGAACATAGCCTGCCTAAAGATGAAAAGCCACTGCGAGCTTTATCTTTAGCTATGAGCTATAAAACGACCGCTGAATTTTTAGCCGTTTTAGCAGAGCATAGAAAGATAGTTCAAATGCAGTTTGATGCGGTTTTTTCCGTAGAAGAAAAAGAATCTGAGGGCACTAATGGTTTTGAGCAAGCATGGGTGTTAGATGTTGATTTACTAGCAACTGACGATAGTTTAGGGTTTAAAAATAAGATGGAAATCCACAGAATTATCAAGCAGTTTCAATCTTCTTCTAAAGTACAAAAGATCCCAGCAGAGTCTAGAGAAAGATTAGATAAAGTGATGCCTCTTATTCTTGCTGAAATATCTATCATTAAATATGATCAGATTGAATCTTTAGAGCGAGTGCTGAGAGTCGTAGAAAGTATTTTGCGTCGTAGCGTTTACTTTGTATTATTAATTGAAAACCATCATGTGTTGCAAAACTTGGTTAAAGTGTGTGGTTTAAGTCCTTGGATGTCTGAAATGTTGTCTAAATATCCTGCTTTAATGGATCAACTTCTTGATGAAAAAAATGCCATTAATCCATTGGAGCAACAAGCATTAATGATTGAAGCAATGGACATTCAGAGCCAGCATCAATTTGATGATGAGAGCTATATGAATGGTTTACGACAGTGGCGTCATATTCAAGTTTTTAAGGTTGCTATGGCAGACATTACTGGGTATTTACCAGTTATGGAAGTTAGTGATTACTTAACTTGGATTGCTGAGGCAGTTATGGCTTCCGTTGTGCGTTATTCTTGGCTATTAATGCAACAAAAAAATGGCTTGCCTGGAGGGGTTGCAGAAAATAATCTTAATGAAATTCCTTTTTTAGTTTTAGGTTATGGAAAGTTAGGAGGGGTTGAATTTGGCTATGGCTCTGATTTAGATGTAGTGTTTTTGTATGGAGGATTAGAAAGTTCACAGCAAAGTCAAGGAACAAAGCAGTTAGATAATAATATTTACTTTTTAAGAATGGGGCAAAAAGTAATTTCTTTGTTAACCACTATAATGCCAACGGGTAAGTTATATGAAGTCGATGCAAGGCTTAGGCCAAACGGTAATAGCGGAATGCTTGTTACAACGCTAGAAAATTATAAAATTTATATTGAAAATAAAGCTTGGGTTTGGGAGCATCAAGCCCTAGTACGAGCCAGAGCAGTTGCAGGAGGTAAGTTAGTTGGTAATGACTTTGAAATGTTTAAACAAAAGTTTTTACAACAACCTCGTGAAAAAACCAAAATAAA
Organism: uncultured Piscirickettsiaceae bacterium; assembly: GCA_964387695.1. Taxonomy (GTDB): domain Bacteria; phylum Pseudomonadota; class Gammaproteobacteria; order Thiomicrospirales; family Thiomicrospiraceae; genus Thiosulfativibrio. The sequence continues at coordinate 461 of CAYLXI010000066.1, read as the reverse complement.
GCAAGAAGTCGTTACCATGCGGAAAAAAATGCGCGAAAGTTTAGATAAGTCTACCGCAGAAATGTTTGATTTAAAGCAGGGTGTTGGCGGCATTGTTGATATTGAGTTTTTGGTGCAATATTTTGTCTTAAGCCATGCCAAGCAGCATTCAGAGCTTTCACAGTATTCAGATAATGTTCGTTGTTTGGAGGCAATTAAATTAGTAGGTTTGTTAGAGGTTTCTGTAGCAGAAAGATTAGAGGAAGTTTACCAAAGTTACCGATCTCGTTACCATCGACTTGCTTTACAAAATAACCCATCATTAATTTTACAAGCTGAGTTTATTACAGAACGAGAGTTTGTGGCAACGATTTGGCAAAAAATATTGCAATAGTGATGGCATTCAAGTAGCGTTTTTAAATGCTTTTCTAACTTCATGAAATTACCAGGCCTGGTAATTTCATGAAGTTAATGATTTAAAG
>CAYLXI010000065.1:0-9578 GCA_964387695.1 uncultured Piscirickettsiaceae bacterium | reverse complement strand
AAATTAGCTCAATACCATACTAATATGGAAATTAAATTTAAGCCTATATCAATTCGACTTTCTCAACAAAAACGCTTAGAATTTAACCAATTCTTTAAAATCATGAGCTCTTAAATATATGAAAATATTTTTTCTGTTAATCTTTACCCTATTATTTTTTACCGCCTGCTCTCCTTCAAGTGAATCTGAAGGCATCGAGAACAATGAAAATTCGGACAAGCATAAAGAAGCTAGAGGTGTTAAAGAAGAAGCTTTAGAAACTGGACCTGATTTAACTCAAAACAGACTTTAAACCCTATTAAATTACGGCATAGAGATATTTAATTCACTTCAAATCAAGTTTGTTACAAGAAAAAAGACAGGCAATAGTTATTTAAGAAAGAACTTAACTTTCTGTTCATGGTAAAATTCCTCTTTAGCCTGAATCTCTATGTAAAAACTAGATATAGAGTGCTAAAATTTGCTCGCTAGGTACTTGCAAAAGAACAATTGCTTCATTAGGCGTAGGTTAAGCGGTCATTTTTGTGAATGCCTATCGCGCGCAAGGACTGGTGTTATATGCCAGCTTTCTAAGTAGGCATTTGGGCTTATATTTTTAGATAAATTTAAATTGAACAGATGCCTTTATTTTCATAGGTATCCATAGAAAAGACTATGAACACTAAAAACCAACAACAATTTGCCTTAATTTCTCATGATTCAATCACAGACTATGTAAGAGAAGGATGGTTTCGTGCCATTATATTTTCTTTAATTTGGCTCATTCTTAGCGACGGTCTAGCCCACTCTACTCTTACAGGGCTAATAATAGGCGTTCCAACCGTTCTTTTTGCTACTTATTTCAGCGTATCTCTCTTGCCAAAAGGCACTTTATCCCTGATGGGCTCGCTGCGCTTTATTCCATTTTTTATATGGAACTCTCTATATGGAGGGATTGATGTTGGCGTCAGGGCGTTTCAATCAAAATCAGCATTATCCCCCGCGTTAATAAACTACCCTTGGAGGCTTCCTCCTGGCCCTGCTCAATTATTCATGCTAAATGTCGTAAGCTTGCTCCCAGGGACTTTAAGCTCAAGCATTACTGAGCAATACCTGCAACTTCATGTACTGGATAAAAATGCCGACATTCTTTCTGAAACAGAAATATTAGAAAATAAAGTCGCAGATATTTTTGGAATAAAATTAAAAGAGATTAATGACTAAATGGAAGCTTTATACCTAACACTAGCAGTTTTTTTGCTCTTAACTCTGGTAGCAGGACTGTGGCGAATCTTACAAGGGCCAACCCCTGCTGACCGAATGCTTGCTGCACAGCTGTTTGGTACCACAGCCGTTGCCACTTTATTACTGCTAGCACAAGCATTAAATCAACCTGCCTTGCGAGATATTGCATTAGTTCTTGCCTTACTCGCCATTATAACGGCCGTTGCTTTTGTAAAAAGAGCTTGGACTAAGGAGGCTACAGATGTCGATAGCTGATATTTTTACTACGGTATTTCTTATTACAGGAGCTTTATTTTTTCTTGCTGGAACGATAGGATTGTTGCGTTTTCCTGATGTTTATACAAGATTGCACGCTCTTACCAAAGCAGATAATGTGGGTCTTGGCCTTATGGTATTGGGGCTATCCTTTCAGGTAGAATCTTGGTATATAGTAGGAAAACTTATACTAATATGGATATTGGTACTTATGGCAGGCGCTGGGGTTGCATATTTAGTAGCCGCCGTGGCACAACAGCGAGGCGTTAAACCGTGGGAACGATAGAAATACTATTTTTATTTGATGTTATTCTGGCATTAACGATACTTTGGGTTGCCTGGCTTGCTTTATCTAGCCCTGATCTTTTTCGATCCATTGTATTCTTTATTTCTTTTGGGTTGCTACTATCTGTGGTATGGGTGCGCCTAAATGCCCCAGATGTCGCTCTTGCCGAAGCCTCTATTGGTGCTGGATTAACTGGTGCTTTATTGCTAACCGCCTTAGCCAAAATTAATGCCAGCAATAAACCACCATCAGATACAGATGAAAAAAACACTAACCCAAATTCAACAAATATAACTCAGAAAAAAGATCATGAAGACACCATCTAAACCTCAAATAAACCAATCCCCTTTAATTGTTAGATTGCTACTAATGATTGTATTGGCTATCTTAACTTTTATCATGTCTTCCGCTATTTTATCACTGCCTGAAAATGCTCCAGGATTAAGTGAAAAAGTATTTAATAATATTGATATAAGCGGGGTAACTAACCCTGTTACAGCAGTATTACTTAATTATCGTGCTTATGATACTTTGCTTGAGCTAGGTGTATTGCTACTGGCTTTACTTGGAGTTTGGTCTCTTGGTGGTGCTACTCAAAAGAAAGAACTTAAAATAAATCCTGTTCTTAGCCAGCTGTCCCGCACTCTGGTGCCAATATTAGTTATTGTCGCAGGTTATTTATTATGGATTGGAGCTTACGCCCCTGGCGGTGCATTTCAAGCGGGTGCCGTACTGGGTGCAGCAGGTGTTTTACTGTTCTTAAGTGGCTGGAAGCTTAGCCCTAATTTTTCAGGATTTTCTCTACGACTGTCTTTAGTTGCTGGTTTAATCATTTTCTCCGTTATTGGCTTAATTTTCACTTTTATGTCTAGAAATTTTCTTGAATACCCTATCGAACAAGCTGGGTTTCTTATTTTACTTGTTGAGGCCGCGGCGACCTTCTCTATAGGTATCAGCTTAGCCGCCTTATTTTTAGGCCATGACCCAGAGGAAGAAAACCAATGATAACTCCAGCGTTTATTTATGCCTTGGTTGGTGTGGGTTTATTCACACTAGGAACTTATGGAATCATTGTTTACACTCATCTTTTACGAAAGATTTTAGCTATTAATGTTATTGGTAGTGGTGTTTTTTTGGTGCTGGTCGCCTTAGCAGATAGAGCACAACCCGCTCCAGATGCAGCACCTCATGCAATGGTCATAACAGGAATCGTTGTTGCCGTTTCTGCTACAGCTCTGGCTCTGGCTTTAATGCTCAGAGTAAAAGATGAAACTGGCAAGGTAGAATTACCAGAAGAAAGGTCGGAGAAATAAATTGATATTGGATATTCACTGGATAATTTTAGTTATCTTTACCCCCATATTTGGATCAGCAGCCTGCTTTTTATGGCCTAAAAGAAATGTACTCATTGCCCTAGTTACAGCGATAATCACAGCTATCTCAGTCGCGCTACTCACTTGGCAAGTGGTGGAGCAAGGTTCTGCTCTACGCTATGCATTAGGCGGCTGGAATGCCCCTCTAGGTATCGACCTTTATGCCGATGGATTGAGCCTGATCATGTTAATCGTAACTGCCGTAGTCGGGTTGGCCATTAACTCCTATTCTGCTTGTTATTTTAAAGGCAATAAAGCTAAATACTTTTGGCCTTTATGGCTTTTTCTTTGGTCTGCACTAAATGGTCTATTCCTTTCTGCTGATGTTTTTAATATTTTTGTTACCTTAGAATTAATTGGACTAGCAGCTGTTGCAATGGTTGCACTTTCTGGTGGAGCTAAAGCCATTACCGCTGCCATGCGTTATCTTTTAGTTAGCTTACTTGGGTCGATGTTTTACCTTATGGGAGTGGCTTTGCTCTATCACACCTACGGAACGGTTGATATTTCAATAATATCTCAATCCTCAGAATCCTCACAAATAATGTGGATAACAATGGGGTTAATGATAACAGGGCTATTAATCAAAACAGCGTTGTTTCCACTGCACTTTTGGCTACCAACAGCTCACTCAAGCGCTCCTGCCCCCGTTAGTGCTTTATTATCGGCTTTAGTTGTTAAAGCATCTTTTTACATATTAATACGCCTATGGATGGAAGTTTTTCCTAGCGAAGACTTGACTTGGATAGGACAAATACTGGGAGCTTTAGGTGTCGCTGCCATTTTGTGGGGCGGCATACAAGCCTTACGACAAGAACGATTAAAGTTACTAATAGCCTATTCTACGGTTATGCAAATTGGTTATTTATTTCTAGCGTTTCCGCTAGCAAGTGTTATTGGCTGGAAAGCAGCTCTTTATTTTGTTATTGCTCATGCCATCGCTAAAACAGCTATGTTCCTAGCAGCAGGTAATATTTTGTTTTATGACGGTCATGATCGCATTGTTGATCTTGATAGAATTGCACAACGGCTTCCCTTAACGCTCGCCGCTTTTGGTCTGGCAGGAATTAGCCTTATGGGATTACCACCAAGTGGCGGATTTATTGCCAAGTGGCTCATGCTAGACGCTTCCTTCTCCTCTGGACAGTGGTGGTGGGGGCTTGCACTTATTGCTGGTGGACTAATGACTGGAGCTTATGTATTTAAAGTTATCGGACACGCATTTACCCAAGCAGAACCTTCTAATGTGTCAGGACATGTGTCTAAGCGTATGGAATGGACGGCTCTAGTGATGGCCATGCTGGCTATTGCTTTAAGCTTTATGGCAATGCCGCTCTTAGAATTAATGGATATTGGGTCACCTTTAAAGGAGGCAATGCCATGACTTGGGAAAATTGGTTGCCATTAATGGCTCTTCTTAGTTCGTTTGTAGTTGGTATGTTTATTTTCACCTTGCCTGAGAATAAAGTTAAAACTCGCACAATATTAAACTTGGCAGGGGCGGTAAGCAAGCTTGTTATTGTAGGAATTATGCTGTGGGGAGTGTCCAACGGCTACACTTACGAAACTCGCTTGTCATTATTACCAGGTCTGGATTTAGTGCTCAGAGCTGATGCTTTGGCCATGCTATTTATCACCTTATCCGCTGGTTTATGGATGCTTACCACCATATATGCAATAGGATATTTAGAAAACGCACCTCATCGTAGTCGCTTCTTTGGGTTTTTTAGCTTATGCGTAACCGCAACGGTGGGTGTAGCTTTATCTGGAAATCTAATCACATTCCTATTATTTTATGAGCTACTCACCCTAGCAACCTACCCTTTAATTGTACACAGAGGAACAGAAGCGGCTCGTAAAGGCGGACGCACCTATCTTATTTATACATTAGGTGGTGGAGCTTTACTGCTTATTGCAATCGTATGGCTATACAGCATAACTGGCACACTTGAATTTACTCCGCAAGGGTTTTTATCCTCGTTAGACAGTTCATACCATGGTGTACTCATAATTATTTTTATACTATTTATGATGGGTATAGGGGTCAAAGCAGCTATTTTTCCACTGCATGGCTGGCTTCCCAAATCAATGGTCGCACCCGCTCCAGTTAGCTCTTTACTACATGCCGTAGCCGTAGTTAAAGCAGGAGCTTTTGGTATTGCCAGAATTCTCTACGATGTTTTTGGGATTGAATTTAGTATTGCCCTAGGGGTAACTCTGCCCTTAGCTATAATAGCCTCTTTCACCATTATTTATGCTTCCGCTCGAGCATTATTTCAAGATGATTTAAAAGGCCGTTTAGCATTTTCTACCGTAAGCCAAGTATCTTATATTGTTTTAGGTTTAGCCATCGCTGGGCCTGTTGCCACTGTTGGAGCTCTAATTCATTTAGTGCATCAAGGAGTAATGAAAATCACACTATTCTTCTGTGCGGGTAACTTTGCCGAAACATTAGGCATTCACAAAGTCAGCGAAATGAATGGGCTTGGTCGGCGAATGCCATGGTCAATGACTGCCTTTACCATCGGTGCATTTGGCATGATTGGAGCACCTCCTCTAGCCGGATTTATTACCAAATGGTACTTAGGAATAGGTGCTTTAGAAGCAGGAATGGGCTGGGTAATTTTTATATTAATAGGAAGTAGCTTATTAAATGCTGCCTACTTTTTACCCATTTTATATGCCGCTTGGTTTAAACCAGCTAAAGGTCAATGGCCTGCTGAGCGTTGTTTTGGTAAACTTGAAACCTCATTAGCACTGTTAGCACCACCCGTAATAACAGCGACTTTAGCGGTTATATTAGGAGTCCTAGCGTCCACGCCATTTGGTCCTGTAGATTGGGCTCATTTAATTACCTCACTGGAATATTCTCATGAATGATATTTTAAGCATTCTATTACTTTTATCGGCGCCAGTTCTACCACTTCTACTGGCTCTACCTATTTTTAGATCTCTTATTCCCTGGAGAGGTTTATATATTCTTGCTCTGTTGCCCGCAACCATTTTAGTGATTTTTCCCACAGGATTCTCTACTGAACTTAACTGGGTTTTACTTAACAGCGAATTAGGTATAAGCCAAGGCAGTCAATTACTACTAGGAATTTCAGTATTAATTTGGGCTTGGATTATGACCCTCTCTCCTTTAGCTCAAAACCCGCCCAAGAATAAATATTTTAAAGTGTTTTTACTGATAACAATGGCTGGAAATTTTGGGGCTATTATCTCCTTAGACATGGTAAGCTTCTTTATCTTTTCAAGCTTACTTGGCTATGGATTCTACGCCATACTTGCCTCCACATCAGATAAACCCGTAGAGAAAAGAATAGGAATACTCTATATTGCTCTTTTAATTGTCGCCGACATAATGCTACTTGAAGTCCTCTTAATAAGTTACATAACCTCAGGTGTTACCTCTTTTGAAACGGTACACCAAGCGATAGTGTATTCAGACTACAAATCCTTATATTTATCACTAATAATGATCGCCTTTATTATTAAAGCAGGTATCTGGCCATTTCACTTCTGGTTAATACACGCTTTTCGCCATCTGACCCCAGTGATGTCGCTACTACTTTATAGCGTACCTGTTACCATTGCCATGTTAGGAATACTACGCTGGTTGCCGCTTGGCAAAGTATCTTCACCAGAAATAGGATTTGCCGTTCAAGCAGTAGGCGTTATCACCGTCCTTTATGCCGCGATTGCTACGGTCATTAAACTCTTAAAAAGAACACCACCACAAGAATTATATGTTTACGGACTGCTATTACTTTCTGGTACATTTATTACCATAATAGGAACAGAACTGGCTTATGTAAACATTTGGAATATATATTCTAACTGGCTATATTACTTCGTAACCTTAATCGCCGCATCTTTAGCGATACTTCTTATTGCCACAGGATGGATAAATAACAATCCTACCCCTGAAAACTCTTCAAAAATCGTTCCAACCACTTGGTTTGAAAGATGGCCTGCCAGCATAGTTTCTTGGGGAGCTAATATAGGCTTCAACACTTTACCCAAATGGAATAACTGGTGTATAAATAAAATAAAACAGCCTTTTCTATTTATGCTCTCTCAACAAGATAAATTAGGCTATTATGAAAAAACCTTACAAACTTGGAGTATTGCCATTACCCTATTTTTATTACTGGCAATGATTTTTATATCTGTAATCACTTTTATCAGGTGAACGCGTATCCTGCCATTTTTGACCCTTTATACCCGAATTACTACTTAGAAACTGGATATAGAGCGTTAGAAATTGTTCGCTAAGAATTTGCAAAAAATCTTAGCTTAAGCCGACAAGAGCTGGAGTTATATCCCAGTTTTCTAAATCGCTTAAACTTTATCAACACTTTGAGAGCATGTTATTCTCTTTCGCTTGGGTACTCAATAGTGAGCTTAGGGTATAATACCCCTTTATTTTTTAATGGGTGTTTTCTATGCTTTGCCAAGTTTTTCCAAAAGAATATTCCCATCAGTTATCTAAGAAAGTGGCGCTATTTCAAACATTAATTTCTAATGACTCAAAACTAACTATTTTTGAATCGCAACCCTCCTACTACCGAGCGAGAGCTGAGTTTAGAGTATGGCACGACGGTGATGAAACCGATTATGTTATGTTTGACTCTGCAAGCAAACAAAAAGTTAAAATCAAACACTGTCCTATGGCGATTAAATCTATCGCAAATTTAATGCCCAAGTTAATGTCAGAGATTATTGCAACGCCAGAACTACGCCATAAGCTCTTTCAAATAGATTTTCTGGCAACTCTTAGTGGTGAAATGTTGGTGTCGTTAATTTATCGTCAATCAATCAAAGACAACCAATCTTGGCTACAGTCCGCTAAAAACCTTAAACAAATCTTACCCATTACTCATCTAATAGGTCGTGCACGCAAAGAAAAAATAATACTAGATCAAGATTATGTCATTGAAAAATTTGAAATAGACGGCAAAGAATTTACTTATCAACAGGTTGAAAATAGCTTTACCCAGCCCAATGCAAAAGTTGCTCAAAAAATGCTACAGTGGGCAAGAAAAATATCGCAGGGCATACAAGGAGATTTAATCGAACTTTATTGTGGTAATGGCTACTTCTCTATTTCTTTATCGCAATATTATGCAAAGATTTTGGCAACAGAAATTTCTAAAACCTCTGTGCAATCTGCTCATTTTAATATTAAAGCAAATAAAGTGAATAATGTAACCGTGGTTAAAATGGCAGCAGAAGAAATTTCTCAAGCCCTAAAAGGACAAAATTTTTATCGCTTAAAAGAGGTTGATTTGTCGAGTTATAATTTTAAAACCATACTGGTAGACCCTCCTAGATCAGGGCTAGACAACCTTACTCGTCAAATGGTGGCCGAGTTTGAACGAATTATTTATATTTCTTGTAATCCAGAAACTTTAGCTCGTGATTTAATTGAAATTGAAAAAACCCATAAAATTATTGAATCTGCTTTATTTGACCAATTCCCCTATACAGAACACATTGAAAGTGGCGTTTTTTTAAAAAAGAAACAAGTGACTAACCTCCCATGATTTTAGCTTGGATTGGAGCTTTATTTATTGGCATAACCATGGGGGTTTTGGGGTCTGGCGGCTCTATACTCACCGTGCCTGTTTTAACCTATGTGGTTGGGCAAGAAACCAAGTTAGCCATTGCTTCCTCTTTAATGATAGTAGGAATTATTAGTGTTTTTGCTGCAATTCCCTATGCTAAAGAAAAGCTAGTAAAATGGCAAACTGTCATTATCTTTGGTATTCCTGGAATGGCAGGAGCTGTTTTAGGAGCGTGGTTAGCCCATTTTGTCAGTGACGCACTGCAAATGTTCATTTTTTCGATATTATTATTGACTGCATCCTACCTGATGTTTAAGCCTTTTAAGATAGTGGATCAAGAAGAACGAGCTGAAAGAAGCGTCTTAAAAATTGCAGCCGATGGCCTAGTGATTGGTGCCGTGACGGGGCTAGTGGGGGTAGGAGGCGGGTTTTTAATTATTCCAGCACTTATTTTATTAGGTGGCCTTTCAATGCGACTGGCAGTTGGAACAAGTCTCGTCATTATTGCGATTAAATCTTTTGCAGGATTTGCTGGTTATTTAAGCGTGCTAGACTCTTTAGAACTTTCTCTTGACTGGTCAATTATTGTTATTTTTTCTAGCATAGGAGTGATTGGGGGCTGGCTGGGTTATAAAATAAGCTCCAAGCTAAACCAAGAACATGTACAGAAAGGTTTTGCCATTTTTTTAGTTTTAATGGGCGTTTTTATTTTATATGAAAACTTACCCTCCCTGATATAAATAACACATAAAATACTTTATGCCAAAAGGTTTAGCTCCCCAAACCCTCCACTTAGAAAACTTGCACATAACAAAAAATGACGCTTTAAACTGTCCGCTGGAACGCCTTGTTAGAATTGGCAGGTAAACT
>CAYLXI010000064.1:0-9736 GCA_964387695.1 uncultured Piscirickettsiaceae bacterium | reverse complement strand
CGTATTGTCAAAAAAATGACTATCTCTTTCTAAGTAGGGACTTGGAAAGCGCTTAAAAAAGTTTTAATCAGTGAATATTAAACCCCTCTGCTTCGTACTTAGAACAAAGCGATGAGAATAAAGCGCCTATAAACCATCCACAAGAAACAATGAACTTTATAATAGTTGGCATACCAACTGCTGTACGACATGTAAGTTAAAAACTTTAATTTAATCTTTAGAGGCCTTTTCACAGCTTTATGAATAAAAAATAAGCTAATACCTAGCCATTTTCATTCATTCTCCTGACTTGTGCAAAGCTCCCTATTAATAAAAGAGGTCCATACCATGTCAACTAATCAATCAGAAATATCTGAAGTTAAAGCGCCTATTCTTCAAGATTATCAACGCAACCCTGAATTTGAAAGCAATATAGCCGACACCCCAAAAACCATTATGCTTTTGCTACAGGGAGTGGTTGATAAAGGAAATCTTGCAAAAGTTTGCCACCAAAGCCAAGCTCTTGTTGAAAAAGGCTTTCACCTAGGTCGTATGACCACCATTCTAGATGCTCTACGCGACCGTCTTTTATTTACAGAAGATACGCCGCTGGCTTATGACTTAGAAGAGCTTTATCGTTATGCTGACAAAGCAATTCAAGAAGCGGTTTTTGAAAAAGATTCCTTTTACCTAGATAATGCCATAGAAATCCTTACGGAGTTGCGAAACTCATGGACTGACATGATGCAAAAAACAGGACAAATTAACCCTGATGCATAAAAAATTGCTTAATAACTAAGCTTAGAATTAAGCTATGAAAAAGTGTCGCTATTTGCGCTGAAATGAGGCGTAATAGCTAGCTATTGCAACGAAGTGCAGTGAAAATATCGGCACTTTTTACCAGCAGTAAAACAATCTTAGTTGGTTAAGTGTTTCCTTAATAGTTACATATTCAGTTATATCCTTGATTTAGCCATAAATCTCCACAAGAAAATCCTTAAGAGAATATGAACCCTCACCCCCGACTCTCCTTTTAGGTGATATAATTATATTATTAGAGTAATCAATATTTTTATCTCGAACTATAAGGAGCATTTAACTGATGACAAATCAAATTATTCCCGTTATTACTAACTTAACTCCTGGACAGAACCTAGAAACTTACTTACACACGGTTCAAACCCTTAATAAACTAACCGCTGCCGAAGAGCGTGAAATTGCAGAAAGACTCTATTATCAGGAAGATTTAGAGGCGGCACGCCAGTTAATTCTTGCTTCTTTACGCTATGTCGTGCCTATTGCACGGAGTTACAATGGCTATGGTCTACCCCTTGCCGACCTAATTCAAGAAGGAAATATTGGCTTAATGAAAGCCGTGAAGCGTTTTAACCCAGAAGAAAATGTTAGGTTAATGACCTTTGCAGTACATTGGGTTCGTGCAGAAATTAACGAATATGTCATTAAAAACTGGCGAATCGTTAAAACAGCCACCACCAAAGCACAGCGTAAACTTTTCTTTAAATTGCGTAGTAGCAAAAAAAAACTAGAATGGTTTGGTGATAAAGATGCGCAGCGAGTCGCAGATGATCTTGGTGTCACCAAAAAAGATGTACTTGAAATGGAAATGCGTTTATATGGCCAAGATATGCCTGTTGATATGTCAGATGATGAGGAAGATAATAAACGATGTTATCCAACTCTTGTCTGCCAAGAGCTTGATCCTGAAGCCTCTTTAGTTAAAGAAAATCAGGTAGTTTATGAAAAGCGCTTAATGCAAGCGGCACTAAAAGATTTAGACAGCAGAAGCCGTGATATCATTCAGCAACGCTGGTTAAGTGATGATAAGGTTGGCTTAAAAGCTTTGTCCCAAAAATATGGGGTCTCAATGGAGCGTATTCGCCAAGTAGAGCAGCAAGCACTAAAAAAACTTAAAACTCACTTCATCAACACCTAATCCCATAATCTGTTATTAAGGAATCTCCTTATTGTAAACATGATATAACCATAGTCATGGTATGCTTTGAACCCTTGGCTATGGTGATACTATCATCCAAAACATTACCTGGCTCAACACAAACAAATTTTGTCCAGTCTTCGTCAGGAATGTCTTTAAAGCCCTTTACTATATCAAGGCCTGGATTCCATACCACGCAACTGTTAGCATCGCTTTTTTCAACTACAAGCGTTCTATTGTTTATCTCATCTTTAATCTTTACTACAGAAGTATGCTTTAAATACACAGAATCCATTGGGGGGTTTAACACTATTTTACCTACTTGTTGCACCGCATCAGCATGGGTTAATTTATCTAAATGGGTTGCGTTTTCTAAACCCTCAATGAACAATCCTTTTGCCTCTTCTACATTAAAATAAGCATGAAAAGCTTCGGTAATTTCTAAGCTTTTATGGCTAAGGTTAGTTGTGGTTAAAGAGCAAACTAATTTTTCTCCCACCTTAATTTTTAGTTGCAAATTAAATTCATAAGGCCAGATAGCTAAAGTTTTAGTCGTTGAATTTAAGCTTAATTCCAGCTGAGTTTCTCCCGAATCAAGTTCAGAAATTTGGGTTAGCTCCCAAGCCATATTTCTAACAAAGCCATGAGCAGGTAAGCTGGAATCAACTGGATGCCCTCCAAACCACGGCCAACAAATTGGCACGCCTCCGCGAATAGGGCTACGCCCGTCATAAACTGCCGCCGAGCTCAGCCATAAAATATCTTTTTTATTTCTTGGCGTAAAACTTAAAACACAAGCCCCATGCAGGCTTATTTTTGCTGAAGCAAAGCGATTATTAATTTCAATCATCGCTAGGCTATCCTGCTTGTTAAAGCTTACTCCTTTCACATTAAACTGTCTTGCCAATCTTTCAATCATCATTATCCTGTTTCATGAGCGATTGATTCATCGATACAAAGAGCTCTATTTGTCAAAGTTGTTAACAATAGCTCTGCTGAATAATCCCCCGTTACATAGGCTTTGCCTATTTTCTTTAATAAGACTAGGCGAATCTTTCCTGCTCGCACTTTTTTATCGCCTGCCATAAGGTTTAGATATTTCTGGTTGGACATTTCTTCTTTAGAAGGTGGTGTAACAGGTAAATTTGCTTGTTCAAACACCGTTTGTATCCGCAAGACCTCTGGCGAGGTTAGCTGACCAAGAAGATATGACAAATAAACTGCTTGCATGCTTCCTGCACTGACACCTTCTCCATGCAGCCAGTTACCATATCCCATGCCCGCTTCAATGGCGTGTCCGAAGGTGTGTCCTAGGTTAAGAAGTGCTCGTTTGCCCTGCTCCCTTTCATCTTGCTTCACGATATCCGCTTTACATTGACAGGAGCGTTCAATCGCTTCAATCAACAATTCAGGTGTTCTTTTTACCAGGCCTGGTAAATTAGTTTCTAGCCAAGTAAAAAAATCGGGTTTTTCAATAAGCCCATATTTAATCACTTCTGCCAATCCAGACGATAATTGCCTATCTTCAAGAGTATTTAAAGAGTCTATATCTATCACCACACATTGTGGCTGATGAAAAGCTCCTATCATGTTTTTACCCAAAGGATGATTAACCCCCGTTTTACCCCCAACAGAAGAGTCAACCTGTGATAAAAGTGTGGTGGGTATTTGAATAAAGCTTACCCCTCTTTGATAAGAGGCGGCGGCAAAGCCAGTCATATCGCCAATTACCCCGCCACCTAAAGCAACAAAAGTACAGCTTCTATCAAATCGGTGTTTAATTGCTTCATCAAAAATATCGGTTAATATTTCTAGATTTTTATACTGCTCACCATCTGGTAAAATGACTTCTTGAACATCATAACCTGCAAACATAGCACGGGCTTTTTTCATGTATAAAGGAGCAACGGTGGTGTTTGAAACAATTAATACCTGCGTACCTTTTACATAAGGTCTCACCAGATTACTTTGCTCCATAAGACCCTGACCAATAAAAATAGGGTAGCTTCTGTCATTTTCTGCATCTTTTAATTCAACAGTTAATGTTTTCAATTTTCACCTCTTAGCCAAAATCCCTATCTCTACTTAGAAACTGGATATAGAGGGCAAGAGCTGGTGCTATGTGCCAGTTTTCTAAGTAGGAACTTGGGAAGATATTAAATAATTTTTTCTTTTTCTAGCGCACTTATAATTTGCCTAACCACTCGATGAACCGATGTTTGCTCTGTTTCTACAATTAAGTCTGCCAATTCTTCATAATAAGGGGCTCTTTCTAGCAAAATATTTTTTAGTGTCGCGACAGGATTGCTTGTTTGCAATAATGGTCGATTGCGATCATTTTTTGTGCGTTGTACTAAAGTATTAACCGACGACTTCAAATAAACCACAAATCCTCTTGCTCTAAGATTTTTACGATTGTCAGGATTAATCACCACACCACCGCCCGTTGCCAGCACTGTCTCTTTGTTTTGCGTTAAGGCATCAATCACTTGAGATTCACGCAGGCGAAAACCTTCTTCGCCCTCTATGTCGAAAATCATTGGAATGGTTGCACCAGTTTTAGATTCAATTTCATGGTCACTGTCCATAAAATTATAGCCTAGTTTTTCAGCTAATATTCGTCCAACGGTTGACTTGCCTGCCCCCATAGGGCCTATTAAAAATATACTTTCTTTCAACATGGTGCATATTGTATCGGAACTGGTAAAATTTTTACATCTAACTCATGATAGAATAATTAAAGTTGAAGTTTAAATTGAGTATTTTTCTAAAAACACAAGGCTCTCAATTTAACAGTTTATAATAACAGTGAGGAAAATCATCATGTTAAGCTCTTTGTACATTATTTCTGCCCCTTCTGGCGCAGGAAAAACTTCATTAACCAATAAACTTATAGAAAAAGATCCTTCTATTAAATCTTCTGTTTCCTGCACAACCAGAGACTCTCGTCCAGGCGAAGAAGAGGGCGTTAACTACCATTTTATTTCACCTGAAAGTTTTAAAGAAAAAATAAATCAAAATGGATTTTTAGAGCATGCTCAGGTTTTTGATAATTTTTACGGCACTTCAAAAGACTCTGTCGAAGCTCAACTGGCAACAGGAAGCGATGTGATTCTAGAGATTGATTGGCAAGGAGCTCAACAAGTCCGCAAACTTATTCCAGAAGCCGTGAGTATTTTTATTTTACCACCTTCTCTTGCCGAACTAGAAAAACGCTTAACCCACCGTGATACCGATAGCTCCGAGGTTATTCAACGCCGTATGCGTTCAGCCCGAGATGAAATGATTCACTATAATGAATTTGATTATATTATTATTAACAATAATTTTAATATTGCACTCGATGAACTGCACAGCATTTTTTTATCAGGTAGACTAAAAAAACCATTACAAATTGGTAAACATGCCAATCTTATTAAATCCCTAATCAGCTCTTAATAACAGGAACACTCTATGCCAGGCTTTGAAATTTTTGACGAGCAGGAAAAACAACAGGTAAACGAAGTCATGGAAAAAGGCTTCACTTTTCGTTACAACTTTGATGGAATGCGTAATGATGTTTGGAAAGCAAAAGAATTAGAAGGACTAATTTGTAAATCTTTAAATGTTAATCACGCCCATCTTGTTTCCAGCGGAACTACGGCTCTTTCTACTGCCTTAGCCGCCGCAGGTATTGGTGCAGGCGATGAAGTTATCGTTCCTCCTTTCACTTTTGTCGCCTCTGTTGAAGCAATTGTTCTTGCAGGAGCCGTACCTGTTTTTGCCGAAATTGACGAAACCCTAACCTTATCACCAGAAGGTATTGAAGCGGTCATTACACCACGCACCAAAGCAGTTAATTTTGTTCACATGTGCGGATCAATGGGGTATATGGATAAAGTAAAAGAACTTTGCGATAAGCATAATATAGTTTTACTCGAAGATGCCTGCCAAGCAACAGGGGCAAGTTATAAAGGGCAATTTCTTGGCACCATTGGGCAGGTAGGTACTTTATCTTTTGATTCGGTAAAAACCGTTTCTTGTGGCGAAGGCGGGGCAGTCTTAACTAATGACAAAACTATTTATGACTATGCTCACATGTATTCAGACCACGGGCATGATCATATAGGCATGGACAGAGGGGCTGAAACACACCCTATTATGGGTTCTAATTACAGAATATCAGAAATGAATGCTGCCGTTGGGGTGGCTCAATGGAAAAAGTTAGATAAAATTTTAACCATACAGCGCAACAATAAAAAAGTGCTTAAAGAGGCTTTATCTCAATATAACGAGGTATCTTTTAGAATCTTACCCGATAAATCAGGAGACAATGCTGGTTTTTTAAGCGTTATAATGCCCAGTGAAGCACGAGCTAAAGAAGTGGTTAAGTCTTTAGATGATGAGGGAGTTCCTGCGGTATTTTATTGGTATGAAAATAATTGGCATTATTTTAAAAATTGGCAACACATTCAAAACATGACAGGTCCTGCTAAGTTGCCCATTGAACTAATTATGAACCGCCCAGACTATACTCAAGTTAAAACGCCAAAGTCAGATGACATTATGAGCCGTACTTTTTCTATGCTTATCCAGTTATCTTGGACAGAAAAAGACCTTCAATCACGCATTGATGCTTTTGCAAAAATATTTAAATAATCTTACCCTTTAAGAGAACTACATGAAACACCGCAATTTTAAAACCGTCCCTAAAATGATTTTTGGCAGAGGGAGCTTTGAACAACTTGATGATATTTTAATGGCAGAAAGAAAAAAAACTGATGATTTTGTGGTTTTTTTAGTTGATGAAATCCATAAAAATAAACCTCTTGCACAACAACTTTCTAACCAACCTCAAGATTTAGTAATCTGGCTAGATATTAGCGATGAACCCAAAACCACTTATGTCGATGCGTTAACAGCACAAGTGCAAGAATTTTCTAAAGACCGTGCTTATAACAACAACCCTGTTAGCATAGTGGGTATTGGTGGTGGCTCTTCGCTAGATATTGGCAAAGCGGTTTCTTTATTACTGACAAACGACGGTGGATCTGCCTCCTACCAAGGGTGGGATTTAATTAAAAACCCTGCCATTCATCATATTGGTATTCCCACCATTTCAGGCACAGGAGCGGAAGCTTCTCGCACCACGGTTTTAACCGGCCCTGACAAAAAACTCGGCATGAATTCTGACTACACGGTTTTTGACCAGATCATTATGGATCCTGATTTACTTAAAGGAGTAGAACCTGAACAATGGTTTTATACTGGAATGGATTGCTACATCCACAACATAGAAGCTCTTAATGGCACTTATATAAATGAATTTGCTAGAGCTTTTGGAGAAAAATCACTTGATCTTTGTAATCAAGTTTTTCTAGAAGACCACCCTGATGCTGATGAAAAACTCATGATGGCCTCTTATATGGGCGGGCAGTCCATTGCCTATAGTCAAGTGGGAGCATGCCACGCCCTGTCTTATGGACTATCCTATGTTTTAGGCTATCATCATGGTATTGGCAACTGTATTGTATTTAATGTGCTTGAAGAGTTTTATCCTGAAGGAGTTGCTGTTTTCCGAAAGATGATGAAAAAACACAACATCAACCTTCCAGCGGGCGTTTGTGCCAATATAACCGAAGAACAAATGCAACAAATGATTCAGGTTTCTTCTGGACTTGCTCCATTATGGGACAATGTTTATGGTCCTTCTTGGCAAGAAAAGGTTACACCAGAACTGTTACGCAGCTTATTTGAGCGAATGTAACAATGAAAACCATCGCTTTTATTCCCGCTCGTTATGACTCCTCAAGGCTGCCTGGTAAGCCACTAAAAATGATTGCTGGCAAACCCATGATCCAACATGTTTTTGAACGGGTTTCAAAAGCAAAAGGCTTAGATGGAGTTTATATTGCAACCGATGATATCCGTATTCAAAAAGTAGTAGCAGATTTTGGAGGAAAAGTTGTAATGACACCTAAAGAAGCCGAATCTGGCACTGATCGTATTGCAGAAGCGGCAAAATCACTTGGGCTAGAAAATGATGATTTAATCATTAATATTCAAGGAGACCAACCACTTGTTCGTGCGGAATCTATTGAGGCAGTTATATCACCTTTTAAATCCTCTAATTATAATGGGCAGTTTGAAATGTCAACACTGTCTTTTAAAATCGCCAATCAAGCAGAAATAACCAGCCCTAAAGATGTTAAGTTAGTAACGGATATTAACGGTATGGCACTATATTTTTCTAGGGCAACCATTCCTCATGGTAGAGATTATTGGGAGCATGATTCCTTTAAACACCTTGGAATTTACGCCTATACCAAACGCTTTGTTGATAAATTTAACGCATTTCCTATGAGTCGTCTTGAAGATATTGAAAAACTTGAGCAGCTTAGAGCTTTAGAAAACGGTATGGCAATAAAAGTTATTGAAAGTAAATGGGACTCTCCCGAAGTAGATTTACCTGGTGACATTGAAATAATGGAAGCCCTTATTCAAGCAGGGCATTAGTGTGTATCAAATACTCCTCAAACTATTAAGCCCTTTTATTGTATTGTTTTTAGTGGTTGAATCTTTAAAAAAACAAGGTGGTCTAAGGTTTTTAAAGCAACGATTTGGACTTAGCAGCCCTAAATTTTCTAAGCAACCCATCTGGATTCACTGTGCCTCGGTTGGAGAAGTTAAATCTATTGAAGTGCTGGTAAAAAAACTCTTGTCGTCAGAAACCCTACTTATCACCACCAACACTTCTAGCAGTGCCAACTTAGTTCAACAAATTTTTGCTGATAAAGTGACTCATTGCTACCTACCTTTTGACTGGAAAATAGCCGTTAAATATTTCTTAAAATCGGTTAAACCAAAAGTGCTTTGGGTGGTTGAAACAGAAATTTGGCCAAACCTTTATCAACTTGCTAATCAACAAAAAATACCTATTACACTTATTAATGCAAGGCTATCCAAAAAAACATTAAACAGCCCTAAATGGTTAAAAAAAACCTATCAATCAGCATTGCAACATACTTCACATATTTTAGCTCGATCAAAACAGGAGAAAGAAAACTTTATAAAACTTGGAGCTGACAGCCATAAAATAAAAGTACTAGGAAATATAAAGCATTCTGGCTTAACAGACTTGCCCACCTATAACCCACCCAGCAATAAAGAATATATTTTACTGGCATCCTCGCATGAAGATGAAGAATACCAAATATCCAAAATATGGCTTAAAATGCAAAGATCAGAGCAGCTTGTGATCGTACCACGCCATCCAAAACGAATAAAAAAAATAAAAAAACAACTCCTATCCCTTACCCATTCTCTAGGAATTCACTCTCAAGGAGACCTAGCACACCAAGATTTTAAAATTTTTATTGACGATAGAATTGGTTTTTTAAACCCTTGGTTAAGCCACGCAAAAACAGTTATTATGGGCGGTTCTTTTGTTCGGGCTGGCGGGCATAATCTACTTGAACCCGCTGCACTGAAAAGAGCCATTATTACGGGTTATGACATGTCTGATTTTGAAGCAGAAACTGCACAACTTAAACAAGCAAATGCGTGTATACAATGTGCCTGTTATGACGAGCTAAAAAAAAGCTTGCTCTTTCTTCTTTCTGACGAAAAAAATCGATTACAAATGGGTGAAAATGCAATTAAGTTCATTCAGAGCCAAGAAAATATTATTGATAAATATCTAGCCCAAATATCTACTTATAAAAATGGCACAGAGTTATGATTATTTAATTGCCTCTTACCCTTTGACCATTCTTCAATTAATAGGATTGTTGACACTCCAAAGTTTAGTGCCTATCTCCTATT
>CAYLXI010000063.1:4525-9754 GCA_964387695.1 uncultured Piscirickettsiaceae bacterium | reverse complement strand
AAAATTATTCTGCATTTGTTATGTTACATTTAGTAAAGCGTTAACTTCTTTTATAGATAGCTTTACCCGACCTTGACGATCAATATCAATCAGCTTGACTTTAATTTCTTGACCTTCAGATAAATATTTAGTGACATCTTCAACTCGCTCTTCTGCAATTTGAGAAACATGAACCAAACCTTCTCGCCCTGGCATATAGGCAACAAAAGCACCAAAATCAACAATTTTCTTAACCACCGCATCATAAATTTTACCAATTTCAGGCTCAACAGTAATTTCTGCAATACGAGCTTTTGCCGCATCTGCTGATGCGTCATCTTTAGCAGATATTTTAACATTGCCTTCGTCATCAATTTCTAGCACACAACCTGTATCTTCAGAAATAGAACGAATAGTTGACCCACCTTTGCCAATAATATCACGAACTTTTTCAGGCTTAACCTTTACCATAAAGAAACGCGGTGCAGTTGCTGCAACAGTTTGATTTGGTGAACTAATTGCCGTTGCCATAGATTCAAGAATGGTTAAACGACCTGTTTTAGCTTGTTCAAGAGCAATGCTCATTATATCTTCGGTAATGCCCGTAATTTTAATGTCCATTTGTAAAGCGGTAATACCTTGCTCTGTTCCTGCTACTTTAAAATCCATATCGCCAAGATAGTCTTCGTCTCCTAAAATATCTGATAGCACTGCAAAACCAGATTCTTCTTTAATAAAACCCATTGCAATTCCTGCAATGGGCGTTGCAAGTGGTACACCTGCATGCATAAGAGACATAGATGTACCACAAACAGATGCCATAGAGCTTGAGCCATTAGATTCGGTAATTTCTGACACCACACGAATAGTATAAGGAAATTCTTCTGCCGTTGGCAACAATGCAGAAACACCACGACGCGCTAACATTCCATGACCTATTTCACGGCGACCGGGCATACCTACTCGACCACACTCTCCTACCGAATAGGGAGGGAAGTTATAGTGCAACATAAAACGATCATGATAAGAACCCGTTAAATCATCAACAATTTTAGCGTCTCTTTCTGTTCCAAGTGTGGTTACAACTAGGGCTTGAGTTTCACCACGGGTAAATAATGCAGAGCCATGAACTCTTGGTAAAACGCCTACTTTGGCAGTAACTTTACGAACAGTTTGGGCATCACGACCGTCAATACGGGGCTTTTTGGCAACCACTCTACTGCGAACGATCTCTCTTTGACACTGTGCAAACATTTTTTCTATGTCTGAAATCATAAATCCAGAAGGATTTTTTTCAGAATTGACTAAAGTTTCTATGGTTTTATTTTTTGCCGCATCTAAGGTAGAACGGCGTTCCATTTTATCTGCAATGGTATAGGCGGTTTCAACTTCTGAAGCAATCAAATCAAAAACTGCGGTTTTTAATTTTGTATTTTCTTCAGGAGCTTGCCAATTCCAAGAAGGCTTGGCAGCATCACTGGCAAATGCTGCAATTTCTGCAATGGCGGCTTGCATTGCTTTATGACCAAACATGACTGCTCCGAGCATAATATCTTCTGGTAATTCGGCAGCTTCGGATTCAACCATTAATACGGCTTCTTTTGTGCCTGCAACACTTAGCTCTAAGTCTGATTCTTGGAGTTCTTGTGCGGTTGGGTTTAATAGGTATTTTTCATTTTTATAACCGACAATTGCAGATCCCATAGGGCCTGAAAAAGGCACACCTGAAATGGCTAAGGCAGCCGAAGTTCCTAACATTGCAGCAACTTCTGTACCCACTTCGTTATCCATCGCAACAACGGTTGCAATGACTTGAACTTCATTCACAAACCCTCTTGGAAACAACGGACGAATAGGACGATCTATTAGCCTAGAAAGCAAGGTTTCTTTTTCTGAAGGGCGAGCTTCTCTTTTTAAAAATCCTCCTGGGATTTTTCCAGCAGAGTAGGCTTTTTCTTGATAGTTAACCGTTAGGGGAAAAAAATCTTGTCCATCTTGTGCTGTTTTTTCTGCAACAACTGTGACTAATATACGCGTATCTCCCATACCAACCATGACTGCACCGTCTGCTTGACGAGCTATCTCACCCGTTTCTAAAGTAACGGTATGCTGACCGTATTGAAAAGATCTTGTGATTTTTGCCATGTTGTTTCCTTTTTCATCAATTTAATTTGATTATTTTACCCTAAATGACCTAAATAAACGGATTTTTAGCCATTTATTTAACAAAAAAACCCCGCAATGCGAGGTTTTTTTTTAAAACTTATAAGTCTTAATATTTATTTACGAAGACCTAATTTTTTAATTAAAGAATAATAACGCTCACCATCTTTACGGTGAAGATAATCAAGTAATTTACGACGACTAGAAACCTGACGCAACAAACCCGTACGAGAATGATTATCGTGAATGTGAGTTTTAAAGTGTTCGGTTAAATACTTAATTCTTGCTGTAAGTAGAGCAACCTGAACTTCTGGAGAAGCGGTGTCATTTTCGCAAGTAGCATATTCTGCAACAATTGCAGCTTTATCTTGTGCTGTTAGCATGGCTAATATATCCTTTATAATCGATTTTTAAATTGATACCACTCCACAACCGATGGCAGAATTTGGTGAAAATAATTATACTCATTACTTAATAAATTGCAACTACCTCTTGCCGACGCCTCTCATATAATTTTCTAAATATGAAATTTCACTGCTCATATTTCTAATCAAGAGGTCTAAACTAACAATGGCATTTTCGGTTAAATTTACCGCAATATAAGGGTGTTCAACCTTTAAGCGATTGTACATAGGGCGGGTTATTTCAATTAAGAGAACCTCTTTTGAGGATGCTGCCATTTTGAGCATTCTTGGTTTACGGTCAAAAAAAGACATTTCTCCGATTAAAGTTCCACGACCTTGACGACCAATATCTGCTTCTCCACGACCATCAGAAGTCGTAAAAGCCACTTTCCCTGAAATAATAAAATACATGGAGTTACCCACTTCTCCCATATTAGAAATAATAGCCCCTTTTTTATAGGTTTTTTCTTGTAGGTAATGGGTCATTGTCTTAACTTCTGAGTGTGTTAAGGACTCACAAATTAAGTTTTTTTGAAAGTAATCAAATAATTCACTGGAATTCATTTCTAACATACTAAATCTCCTTTTTTCTTGCAATAAATGAAGCCACTGGACGGCCATCTTTTGTGCGATCTATTCTATCAACAAAAACCTCAAAGTCTGAAAAAACTTCTGAAAACTCATTGTATCTTAAAATAAAATTAGAATTTTTAGGGCTGCCAAATAATTCACACCCTGTTGAAAAGGCTTGAAAAACTAACCATCCTCTAGGGTTTAAAGCCTGTTTTATCTTGCTAAATAATTTTCTGTTTAAATATCTTACTATTAATATAACATCTTGTTTTTTGCTAGGAAAACAATCTAACCTTTCTAAATCACAATGTAACCAATTTACTCTAACACCCTGATATTTAGAGAGATTTTTTGCCCTACACAACACAGCTTCTTTGCGATCAATGCCCGTCATACTCATTCCCTGCATTGCCAAATAAACAGCGTCACGCCCTCCCCCACAACCTATATCTAAACCTGAACATTCTGTTATATTTTGATGTTTATTCAGTATAGATACAAACTCTTTGACCAAAGAACTGGGCTGCCATAGAGCTTGAGATTTATTATTCACTTTTACCAGGCCTGGTAATTTTAAAGTCATTTCTTGAATAAATTCAGATAAAATAAGGCGATTAATTTGATAGCCTTTTTGCTCTAAAAATAATTTAGCAGAGTCTAATGCTGCTTGATTACCCAGTAAATTTAGCTGGGCTGGTCGTTCGGGTAATTCATTTAATCTTTCTTGTAAACTTGGCCAAGGTAAATGGGTGGATTCTTCAAGATGACCTTGAATATAATTCTTTTCTGAACGAAGATCGATAAGAGGAAGGGGATAAGATGTCATAAAAGCTATAAATTAAATAATCGCTTAGGCTTTAAGTGGTTTTTTTCATCCACCCACTCTCCTACACCGATAAACTGACCATCAACATCATAATATTTAACAATATCTGTAGCAGGTTTTTCAATGGCTAATTTGCCACCATGCATGACAACTTTAGTTTGTTCTTTAGAGAGGTGTAGAGAAGATAAGTGCTTTAAAGGTAGGTCAATCGGCAATAAAAAAGCGTCTTTATTTTGTTCAATTATTGCAACATCAACCATTTTATCCGCCGTTAAACTACCTGTTTCTATACGATGTAGAGCCGTTAAATGCCCTATTGTTCCAAGTGCCAAGGCAATATCTTCTCCTAGAGTACGAATATAAGTCCCTTTGGAGCAACTAACTTTAAACTTAACTTCTTTTTTAAAATCAAAGCATTCAAGAGATAAATCTAAAATTTTTACTTTTCTTGCTGGCCGTTCAATTTCAATGCCTTTGCGAGCATAATAATATAGTGGCTTGCCTTGATGTTTTAAGGCTGAATACATAGGGGGAATTTGGGTAATATTACCCATAAACTTCTTTAGCACCGCTTTTATTTCTTCTTCGGTTAAGGTTGGAACAGCTTGCTCTTTAACAATTTCCCCATCTTTATCACCAGAATCTGTCGATTGACCTAATTTTAAGGTTGCAAGGTAGGTTTTATTTGAGTCTAGCAATAAACCTGATACTTTAGTGGCTTCACCAAAGCATATCGGAAGCAAACCTGTTGCAAAAGGATCTAATGATCCAGTATGCCCTGCTTTTTTGGCGTTATAAATTCGTCTAACCTGCTGCAAAATACCGTTAGAGCTAACCCCTGCTGGTTTATTTAATAGCACTAAACCATTTATTTTTTGCCATTGTTTTTTAATGGGATTATCGCTCATGCGAGTGTAGTGCTTTTTGAATTAATATTTCTAAATCGCTGGCTTTTTCTGCCACCTCATCATAAAAAAACCGTAATTCAGGAGTTATTCTTAATCTTAAGCGTTTGCCAATTTCAGAGCGTAAAAAATTTCTAGCTTTTTCAAAGGCTTTAATGGCTTCTTGAATTTCTTTATCGTCTTTTTCTGCTCCGATAATGGTGAAGTAAATTGTAGCAATACTTAAATCTTTAGAAATCTTACACTCAGTGATGTTAATTCTTTGTAACCTAGGGTCTTTTGTTTCACGCTGTAATAACCCTCCCAGAGTTTTTCGTATTTCTAATGCCACTCTAGTAGGACGACTAATTTCTGTATTCATGTTTTTTCCTTAAAGCAA
>CAYLXI010000063.1:0-4515 GCA_964387695.1 uncultured Piscirickettsiaceae bacterium | reverse complement strand
GTTGTTAAGTGCTTCCTTAAGGAAGAGCTTAATATATTGTTTTAACCTAAATCCCTACATAAGATTCTGGTTTAACTTTAATCAAGCGTGTGCTTAACTTCAATGCGCTCAAAGACCTCAATTTGATCTCCAACTTTAACATCGTTGTAATCTTTAACCCCAATACCACATTCTGTAGATTGACGAACTTCTTGAACGTCATCTTTAAAGCGACGCAATGATTCTAATGCCCCTTCGTAAATAACAACATTATCACGAAGTACACGAATTGGACTGTTTCGTTTAACGATACCTTCCGTTACCATACAACCTGCAATAAGTCCAATTTTTGGTGCTTTAAAGACATCTCTAACATCTGCAATACCAATAATTTCTTCTTTAAAGTCAGGTGCTAACTTGCCTTCTACTGCGCGCTTAACTTCATCAACCACTTCATAGATAATACTATAATACTTTAAGAAAATACCTTCATTATCAATTAAGCGCTTAGCTTTGGCATCGGCACGAACATTAAAACCAAATATTAGAGCTTCTGAAGCTAAAGCAAGGTTGGCATCCGTTTCAGAAATACCACCCACGCCAGAAGATACAATATTAACGCGTACTTCATCATTAGAAAGCTTGATTAAGGCCTCAGAAATAGCTTGAATAGACCCTTGTACATCGGCTTTTAAAACGATATTAACATCTTGAACATTACCTTCTGTCATTTTATTAAACATATTGTCTAATTTAGATTTTTGCTGACGGGAAATTTTAATTTCTTTATTTTTTATACTGCGAAGTGAGGCTATTTCACGCGCTTTACGATCATTATCAACCGTAATCATATCATCGCCCGCAATGGGTACAGAAGATAACCCTAGTATTTCAACAGGAATTGATGGTCCTGCCGAATCTACTTGCTTACCGCTGGCATCTCTCATTGCCTTAACACGACCATATTCCATACCACAAAGTGCAGTATCACCTTTTTTCAAAGTACCAGACTGAATCAAAACGGTTGCGACCGGACCACGACCTTTATCTAGGCGAGATTCAATAACAATGCCTTTGGCATGCCCTTCAATGGGTGCGGCAAGCTCAAGCATTTCTGATTGTAGAAGTATTGCATCAAGTAAATCGTCAACACCGTCGCCTGTTTTAGCGGATACTTTTACAAATTGTACATCGCCTCCCCATTCTTCGGGAACCACTTCTTCCGCAACCAGTTCTTGCATAACTTTATCAGGACTGGCACCTTCTTTATCCATTTTATTCATGGCAACAATCATGCCCACACCACCTGCTTTGGCATGTTGGATTGCTTCACGAGTTTGAGGCATCACACCATCATCTGCTGCCACGACCACCACTACAATATCCGTTACTTTTGCACCACGAGCTCGCATTGCCGTAAAAGCTTCATGCCCTGGAGTATCAATAAAGGTGATACCACCATGGCCCGTATCAACATTGTAAGCACCAATGTGTTGAGTAATTCCGCCTGCTTCTCCTGCTGCAACTTTGGCTTTACGAATATAATCAAGCAAAGAGGTTTTACCATGGTCAACATGCCCCATAATGGTTACAACTGGAGAGCGTTGGGTATATTCTCCATCGTACTCTTTATTTACAACAGATTCTTCCAGTGCATTGTCATTAACAATCTTTACGATATGACCCATTTCTTCTACTACAAGCGTTGCCGTTTCTTGGTCTAACAACTGATTAATGGTTGCCATAGTTCCCATTTGCATCAATAACTTAATTACTTCAACGGCTTTAACTGCCATTTGGTCAGCCAATTCAGAAACTTTAATAGTTTCACCAACAGACACTTCTCTAACTTGTTTTTCTACTGGCTTTTGAAAACCATGCTCATTATCTTCTTCTTTTTTATGCTGCTGATTTTTGCGACGACGACCATAAGACTTGTCTCCACCAAAAGCAATTTGCTTTTTAGAGCCTTTTTGCCTTGGTGTTGGTTTACCCTTGTGAGATTTTCCTTCTTTTTTATCAGAAAGTGCTTTCTTTTCAGTGCGCACAGCATCTTTGGAAGAATGATGCTTCGGAGCCTCTTTTTTATCCTCTTTTGGAGCAGAAGATTTTTTTTCTGTTTTAACAGGTTTTGTATTTTTAGGAAGTGATTTAGATTTCTCTTCAACAACAGAAGGCTTGCTAACTTTAGCCTTAGAAACGGGCGGTGTTTCTTGGGTAATTTTTGGCTCTTCTACTTTCACTTCTTCAGGTTTTTTAATATAGGTGCGTTTTTTGCGCACCTCTACTTTAACTGCTCGCTTACCTGATCCTGATGACAAATTCAATTTTTTAACTTTTTTACGATTTAGAGTTACCTTTTTAGGTGTTTCTGCACTGTCACCATGCAAACCTTTTAAATAACTTAAAAGAGATTTTTTTTCATCATCAGAAATAGAGTCACTGACTTTTTTACCTTTCACACCAGAGGCATCTAACTGTGATATTAATTTTTCAGCAGAAATACTTAAGCTTTCTGAGAATTGTTTTATGGATACTTTAGACATAATCTATCAATCCTCCTATTATTCAAACCACGGTGCACGAGCTTTCATGATTAACTCACCCGCAATATCGTTTTCTATTTCAATCAATTCTTGTAACTCATCTATACCTAATTCGGCAAGATCTTCTTGAGTAACAACCCCTTTTCTTGCTAAAGTTTTGGCGACATCTGCAGCCATACCCTCTAACGCTAATAAATCTTCTGCTGGCTCTGCCATGGCAAGTTTTTCTTCATTTACAATTTCTTGCGTTAATAAAGCATCTTTAGCTCGTTGCTTTAATTCGACCACAACCTCTTCATCAAAACCTTCTATTTCAAGCATTTCTGCTGCTGGAACATAGGCTATTTCTTCCAGCGTAGTAAAGCCTTCTGCTACGAGAACTTCTGCCAAATCTTCGTCCAACTCTAAAGCATTCATAAACAATTCTAACTGACCTGTCGACTCTACTTTGTGCTTTTCATCCATGTCTGACTGCGTCATAACATTAAGAGTCCAGCCTGTTAGCTCAGAAGCAAGGCGAATATTTTGCCCGCTTTTTCCTATGGCTTGAGATAGCTGCTCATCTTCTACGGCTAAATCCATTGAGCGCTTGTCTTCATCAACCATAATTGAAGTTACTTCTGCTGGAGCCATTGCATTGATAACAAACTGAGCATCTTCAGGATTCCACAGAATAATATCAATTCGCTCACTGTTTAATTCATTCGTTACCGCTTGAACACGACCTCCTCGCATTCCTACACAAGCACCAATAGAATCTAAACGCGGGTCATTTGCTCGCACTGCTACTTTAGCCCGCAAACCGACATCTCGTGCAACGCTCATAACATCAATAAGATCATCTCCTATTTCAGGAACTTCTATTTTAAATAGCTCTATTAACATTTCATTGCAAGAGCGGGACATAAAGATTTGAGCTCCTCTAGCACGAAACTCAACATTTTGAATATAACCTCTAACCCGATCAGACATTTTAAAGTTTTCGCGGTTAATCAATTCTGAACGAGGAATAATGGCATCTATATTATCCCCTAAATCTAAAATAACATCACCCCGATCAACGCGTTTAACCGAACCAGTAACAATCTCGCCTATTCGCTTGGTGTATTCTTCCACTACTTTTTTGCGTTCTGCTTCTCGCACTTTTTGCAAAATAACTTGTTTAGCTGTTTGAGCACCAATTCGCCCAAAGTCTATAGAATCTATAGGTTTTTCAATAAATTGACCTGCTTCAATATGAGGATCTTCATCTACCGCATCCATCATGCGAATAAACCAATAGGGATTGTCTTCAATTTGAACATCGTCTTCAATAACTTCCCAACGCTGAAAAGTTTCATATTCCCCTGTAATACGATCAATAACAACCCGTGCATCTAACTCATCACCATGATTCTTTCGGGTGGCTGTTGCTAGAGCCGTTTCGATTGCATCAAAAATAATTTCTTTATCAACACCTTTTTCATTTGCCATAATTTCAACAACGGCTAAAACATCTTTACTCATTTTATCTAATCCTTAAAATTCGACTTCTAAGTTTGCTTTGTCTATTAAAACAAACGCTATTTCATAAATTTCATTGTCTACTTCAATTTCAATGCCATCATCATTTACTGCCACTAAAGAGCCTTTAAAATTTTTGCGGCCCATAACAGGAATAGAAGATTTTACTTTAATTTTACGCCCTTTTTGCATTTGAAAATGCTCTGGCTTAAACAAGGGTCTATCTACACCTGGAGAAGATACTTCTAACATATAAGCACTAGAAATAGGATCTTCAACATCCATAATTGCACTGACCTGATGGCTTACTTTCCCACAGTCATCAACTGTAATCCCCTCTGGCTTATCAATATAAACTCTAAGCGTTGAGTGCTTGCCCGCAGCAAGGTATTCACACCCCCAAAACTCAAACCCCATTGAGGAGATTGTTGGCTCTAATAAATTTTGTATTTTTTCTTCTAAAATCACAAATTACCCTAAATTATAA
>CAYLXI010000062.1:0-9971 GCA_964387695.1 uncultured Piscirickettsiaceae bacterium | reverse complement strand
CCCAAACAAGATAATGGTGATGAATGGGGTGAGTTTTAAGAAAGCAGTCTTGCTAGGTTATTGTTTGGTTATGAGCAGCTACTTTGGTCGCATGTTTAATGATGAATTGGGCGGTTAAGTTCTTCCTAAGGGGGTTTAGGGGTCAGGGATAAAGGATTAATTTAAGAGCTTTAATTAATTGTTGCATTTCTGGCTCTGCTCCTATTGTAATGCGTAGATATTGATTAATACGAGGCTTGTTAAAATAACGCACGATAATAAAGTGTTCTCGTAATTGTGCGGAAATATCCTGAGCATTAAGAACTTTATGTTTGGTAAAGATAAAGTTAGCCGTAGAAGGTAGCGTTTCAAACCCAAGGTTTTTCATTTCTTGAATTAAGGTTTCACGGGATTTAATAATGGTTTTGCAGGTTTTATCAAAATAATATTGATCGTTCAGTGATGCCACGCCTGCTTTAATAGCTAATAAATCCATAGGGTAAGAGTTGAAGCTATTTTTTATTTTTTCTAGCCCCGTAATCAAGTTAGAGTTGCCTATGGCAAACCCAATTCTAAGACCTGCCAAAGAGCGAGATTTTGAAAAAGTTTGTATGACCAGTAGGTTTTCGTAGTCTTGAACAAGAGAAATTGCGGTTTTCCCTCCAAAATCAATATAGGCTTCATCAATGACCACAACAGATTTAGTGTTATGCTCTAATAATGTTTTAATGTCACTTAAAGGCAGGTATTTTCCTGTAGGGGCATTGGGGTTGGGAAATATAATCCCTCCATTAGGTCGAAAATAGTCCTCAATATTAATTTCAAATTTATCTGTTAATGGGATGAGCTTGGGTTGAATATTGTAAAGTTTGCAGTAAGTAGGATAAAAGCTATAAGAAATATCTGGAAATAACAAAGGGTCAGAATGTTTTAATAGACCATTAAAGGTATGGGCAAGGACTTCATCAGAACCATTGCCAACAAAAACTTGGGCTTTGGTTACAGAATACTTGGTTGTAGAATAATAATCTGCAATCGCCTGCTTGAGCTCGGTTGCATTGGGGTCTGAGTAGAGTTTTAAGTCATCTCCAGTCGCTCTCTTAATAGCTTTTAAGGCTTTAGGTGAGGGGCTAAAAGGATTTTCATTAGTGTTGAGTTTAATGAAGTTTTGTTCTTTTGGTTGCTCCCCTGGAATATAAGGGGTCAGGTTGCTTACTAAGTCACTCCAAAAACGGCTCATACACAAAATCTCTTAAAAAGTCGATAATAAAATAGTTTATTTTACCCTTTAAAATACCAGGCCTGGTATTTTTATTTCCCCTCAAATATTTATCGCGAAGCCCTATTTAGAAAGCTGGATATATAGGGTTGTATCTTCACTTTTTAAGTGGGAGAGGAGAATGTTTCCTTGAAATTATTTCTTTTGCTCCCATACTAAGAACATTACAGCCATTTATAAAGTTGGTATATAACGCTACCCCCTTCCATATCCAGTTTCTAGGTAAGCCGGATTTCCTATGTAGGGACTTGGGAGTAAGGGTTTGGGTATAACACCATTTCCATATCCAATTATTTTAGGATTAAATTAATTAAGTTTTAAAAGAGGCCTTAAGTGCAATATCAAGATTATTATGAAACCCTCGGCGTGAGTCGTGATGCGGATGAGGCTGAAATTAAAAAGGCTTACCGTAAATTAGCGGGAAAATACCACCCAGATAAGCCAACAGGAAATGAATCCAAATTTAAGGAAATTAATGAAGCCTATGAGGTATTGAGTGATCCTGAAAAACGCCGTATGTTTGACCAGTTAGGTTCCAATTATAAAAATGGGCAAAATTTTCAACCGCCACCTGATTTTGGGGGCGGTTTTTCTGCAGGAGAAGGAGACTTTAGTAATTTTTTTGAACAAATGTTTTCTGGTGGTATGGGAGGGCATTCTGGAAGAGGGCATTATTCTGGCTTCCAGCAAAAAGGGGACGACTTAAATGTCAAAGTAATGGTGTCACTTGAAGATGCCGTGAATGGCGTGAAAAAAACTTTAAATTTATCTATTCCTAAAACAGGCAGTCAAGGGCATGTTAGGCATGAATCAAAGCAACTTCAGGTAAAAATTCCTGCGGGTGTTAAGCAAGGGTCGCGTATTCGTTTATCTGGACAAGGCCTAGAGGGAGTTGGAGGAGGCCCTAAAGGGAATTTAATTGTTGAAATAGATTTACAGCCTCATACCTTATATAGAATTGAAGGCGAGAATGTTTTATTGAATTTACCTTTGACTCCTTGGGAAGCAGCATTGGGTACTAAGGTTGAAGTGCCTACTCTAAAAGGTAAGGTAAATATTAATATTATTCCGGGCACGCAATCAGGGTCTAAATTAAGAATTAAGGGCAGAGGAGTAGGTAAAGGGTCTGCTGTAGGAGATCAATATGTCATTGTACAGATTCATACCCCTCCAGCGGACACAGAAGAAAGGACGCTTTTTTACAAAAAAATGGCCAAAACTCTAGCGTTTAATCCCCGAATTAATTTTTAGGGTATTTGGTTGAGGAATTGCTTAATTATTTAGCTTTAATGCCTTTCCTTCAAATTTAACTCCTAACCAACCTGTTTGCATAAAATTACGAATATTAGCATGGTCTGTTCCATTAGGATGTTGCAAGACATCTACGGCATAAAATTTACCAAAAGAATTTAGAGTCGCCTGTTTATTTAACTGGTGAAGTAAGGCAAAATAAAATATTTTACATGATCCGTTGTTGGTGTTCGGCAGGTTGGTTTGATTGCCATTTGTAAAGAGAGTTGGTGTAAAATTATAATTTTCTTCAATGATTGTAATGACCTTGTTGAAATCTATAACGCCTTGGTTTAATTGTGCAATAAGAGTTTTAATAGTCATAGTTAAGTGCTTCCTTAAAGAGAGTTTGCTAATTAAAATGGCTGTAATTTAATATCTTTTAGATATTATGAACAAATAATGTTTTTTTGTAAATGCATAGCGGGCAAGGGCTTGGGTTATATGCCAGTTTTCTAAGTAGGGATTTGGGTTTTAATATAAATTAGACATTATGGTGAAAATTATACAACAAGCTTTTAAAGCTGTTAGAATTTAGTTTAAATATAAAACATTACAGAATGCAAGGTACGAAAATATGACACAATCTTTTTTAAAGCCATCCGTTATAGGTCTTATTGCCAGTTTTTCAGTGATGGCAGGTGCTTCTGTGCAAGCACAGTCAAAAACTGAGTTTGAGATTTCTTTTTCATCTGAAAACGCTAAAGTAGGTTTATATCAAAAAGAAAAATTTCCTGAAAAAAAGCAGCGCTATGGAATTGAATATCACCATTCTGGTAACAAGGGAGATCTTTTTTCGGGTATTGCAGAGATTACCAGAGCGGGTTTTGAACAAGCACCTAATTTAGATATAGGATTTAAAGGTAAGATCTATTTTATTGAGCCTAAGGCTCGAGCGCTTGATTCTGGACAAGGTTTGATGTTAGGTGTGATAGCCAACTATTGGTTGCCTACAGGAACGCCTGCTTTTATTTCTGCCGAATATCTATATGGGCCATCAGTGTTTAGTTTTGGAGGTGCTGATGATGCTAAAGAATTTAACTTTAAAATAGAGGCAAAATTATTAGACACGGCTTCTGCTTATATTGGTTATAGAAAAATAGATATTAGCATGAGGCATAAAACCTTAAACTTTGAAGATACAATTCACATCGGATTTAAAGTTGCATTTGAATAGCCTGATTTTTAAACAGTGATCAGTTGCTCAGAGGCTTCCTAAGAGTCAATTTAATTTATGCAAGAATTTGATGTCATTATTATCGGGGCAGGAGCCTCTGGTTTGATGTGTGCGGCAACGGCTGGTTATCAAGGAAAAAGTGTTTTAGTGCTTGATCACGCACCTAAGGCAGGAGCTAAAATTCGTATTTCTGGCGGAGGGAAATGCAATTTTACCAATACAGAAGTTGTAGCAAATAACTATATTTGCCAAAACCCTCATTTTGTAAAAAGTGCTTTAGCGCGGTTTACGCCCCAAGATTTTATTGATCTAGTTGAGCGTCACGGATTGATTTACGAAGAAAGAGAGCTTGGAAAACTTTTTTGTCTCAACAAGGCGAGTGACCTGATTCAAATTCTGCGAACTGAATGTGATTGGGCAAAAGTTACTTTTCAATTTAAAACCTTTATCCAAAGCATTAAAGCACGGAAAAATAATGCAGGGTTTTGTGTTATGACAGAACAAGGGGCTTTACAGTGTAAATCTCTTGTCATTGCAACAGGAGGGCTGTCTTTTCCTAAGCTTAAGGCTTCAAGTTTTGGCTATGAAATAGCAAGCCAGTTTGAACTTAAAATTTTACCGAATTTACCAGGCCTGGTAAATTTAATATTTGATAATAAATGGTTAGATTTTTGTTATGGTCTCAGCGGTATCTCTCTGGCGGTCAAGGTTTGTATTCAAGAAAAAACCTTCCAAGAATCTATGTTATTCACCCATAAAGGTATTAGCGGGCCTGCAATTTTACAAGCATCAAATTATTGGCGAAAAGGAAACCCTTTAACGATTAACCTGCTTCCTAAGCTGGATGTTTTAACCGAGTTACAACGGCTTAAATCTCAAAATAAGCCGTTGCAGAAATGGCTACTATTTTTTTGGCCTAAAAAATTTGTAAAGGCCTGGATAAATCTATACCCATTTGAAGACTTAGCCAACCAAAGTAATGAGTCTATTGAGAGCTATGCACACCAGCTTACTCATTGGCAGCTCTATCCAAGTGATACAGCGGGTTATGACAAAGCTGAAGTTACTTTAGGAGGGGTGGGTACCAATGAAATTTCTTCTAAAACTTTTGAATCTCACAAGCAACCCAATCTATACTTTATTGGAGAGGTGCTAGATGTTACTGGTCAACTCGGTGGCTACAATTTTCAATGGGCTTGGGCATCAGGAGTCGCCTGTGGGCTTGCTGTTAAAGAGCTAGATAGTCATGAAGTGATCGAATAAAAAAGGAAAATCTGTGAATTTATTAGATTTAGATGAAGTACAGCGAAAGCCTTTCGCTAGATTAACAGCAGGGTTGGTTCGAGATAAAGGAATTGACCCCCAAGAGATTTTTTTGAATGTGCTTGAAAGTGAAGAAGCCATTGAAATGAATTATTGGATGACAAAGGTTTTAGTTCAAGATCATTTCGTCTCTTCTCAACAAGAGGTGGCTAAGGATGCAGCAGGAGAAATAGTTAAACCTTTACAGGCAGCTTGTTTGTTAAAGAACGCAGGAATGCTTGCTGCTTTATTAGAGTTAAATGCCTTTCAAGGAAGTTTAACGGATAGAGAGTTTCAGTTGGCAGCTCGTATCGCATCAGAGCACGAGGATCAAGGGATGATGGGCTTGTTAATGAAGTATGCTCAAGAGCAAGGGAGCTTAGAGATTTTTATGAAAGAGCTTCAATCGATTCCTCTTCAGTAAGCCTAAATCCCTACTTAGAAAGCTGACATATAACACCAGCCCTTGCCCGCTTAACCTAATAGCGAAGCTAAGATTTTTTGCAAACGCCTAGCGAACAAGCTCTAGCACTCTATATCCAGTTTCTAAGTAGGGATTCTGGGCAGGTGTCTCCATAGTTAAAGGCTATCAATAAGTTTAAAACAATTAATTATTGCTAAATAGACTTTTAGCGTAAAATACGACCTGAAAAAGATCTTAATAATTGTTATTAAGTGCTTGCTTAAGCCAGTCAATCATTGTTTCTAAAGTTAATTAAAAGGATTTAAATTATGTCTAAGTTTATAGATAAATCGGGTCAAACCATTCCAAGTATCACCTTTCCTACTCGCCAGAATAATGAGTGGGTAAATGTTACAACAGATGAGCTGTTTAAAGGGAAAACGGTTATAGTTTTTTCTTTACCAGGTGCTTTTACGCCAACATGTTCTTCTGCTCACTTACCGCGTTTTAATGAATTAGCAGCGACTTTTGCAGAAAATGGTGTTGATGATATTATTTGTATGTCGGTTAATGACACTTTTGTAATGAATGCTTGGGCAGCAGATCAAGAGTCGGACAATGTTACTCTAATTCCAGATGGAAATGGTGAGTTTACAGATGGCATGGGAATGCTGGTTGAGAAATCTGATATAGGTTTTGGTATGCGCTCTTGGCGTTATTCTATGCTTGTTAAAGATGGCGTAGTCGATAAAATGTTTATTGAAGCAGATGTAGATGGAGACCCATTTGAAGTGTCTGATGCCGACACCATGTTGAACTATATCAATGCAAAAGCACAAGCTCCTAAGGCGGTTACCATTTTTTCTAAGCCATCTTGTCCTTTCTGTGCTAAAGCAAAAGAAATGTTAAAAGTCGCTGGTTATTCTTATGAAGAAATCACCATTTCTAATCACGGTCTTACTTCGCGCACTTTACGAGCCGTGGCAAATGCAGATGCGGTACCACAAATATTTATTGAAGGGAAGCTCATCGGTGGCTCGAGTGATTTAGAAGATTATTTAGCAAAATAAGTCTTTTTATTTTTTATATTTCAGGCCTCTTTACGGGGCCTTTTTTATATTTATATTTACCCTGATTTAGATTTAAGGGGTTCAATGTTACAAAGTTTAATGATAGGATCTTTTATGAAATATGATTATGATATTATTGCAATTGGAGCAGGAAGCGGCGGGCTTTCGGTAGTAGAAAGGGCTGCAGAATATGGTAAAAAATGTGCAGTGGTTGAAGCCAAAAAACTAGGAGGAACTTGTGTCAATATTGGTTGCGTTCCCAAGAAAGTCATGTGGTTTGGAGCCCATATTGCTGAAGCAATTCGTGATGCAGGAGACTTTGGTTTTGATCTAGAAAAAAAAGGTTTCAGCTGGTCAAAGTTGGTCTCTAATCGAGAAAGCTATATTAATAATATTACCACTTGGTATAATGGCTATATGAAGGATAAGGGTGTAGATGTACTTCAAGGTTGGGGAAGTTTTGTTGATAATCATACGGTCTCTGTTGATGGAAAAACTTACACAGCAGAAACGATTGTGATTGCACCAGGTGGAACGCCATTAATACCTCAAGAGATAGAAGGGGCAAACCTTGGTATTTCTTCTGATGGTTTTTTTGAACTTAAAGAGCAGCCTAAAAAAGTTGCCGTCATTGGGGCGGGTTATATTGCAGTTGAGCTAGCGGGTGTTTTTCAATCCTTAGGCACTCAAACCACACTTATTAGCCGCAAAGATTTAGTCTTACGATCCTTTGATAAGATGATTCGTGAAACCTTAACGGATGCGATGACTGAAAGTGGTGTGCATCAAGAATACCATTTTAAAGCAAAGCGTATTCTCAAAGCAGACGATAACACCCTAGTTATCGAGAGCGAAGATGGGCAGAGTTTAGAAGGCTTTGATCAAGTGATTTGGGCGATTGGTCGTAATACCTTAGTTGAGCCTCTTAGTCTAGAAAACATAGGAGTTACAACGAATAAAGGGTTTATTGATGTTAATGATATTCACCAAACCTCCGTTGCTAATGTTTATGCAATTGGTGATGTAACAGGTCAGCCACAGCTTACACCCGTTGCAATTCGTGCAGGTCGTTATTTAGCCGAGCGTTTATATAATAATCAACCAAAATTAAAGCTAGATTTAAGCTCTGTTCCTACGGTTATTTTCTCTCACCCGCCTGTCGCTACAGTGGG
Organism: uncultured Piscirickettsiaceae bacterium; assembly: GCA_964387695.1. Lineage (GTDB taxonomy): Bacteria > Pseudomonadota > Gammaproteobacteria > Thiomicrospirales > Thiomicrospiraceae > Thiosulfativibrio. The sequence goes on along the minus strand of CAYLXI010000062.1, from coordinate 2,299 downwards.
GCTAGCAGAGCATGATGCAAAAGCACAGTATGGGCATGATAATGTTAAATCCTATACCTCTATTTTTACCCCGATGCGTTATGCTTTTACACAGCACCAAGTTAAAACAGCTTTAAAGCTGGTTACAGTGGGTAAAGAAGAAAAAGTGGTTGGAATTCATATTGTCGGTGACGGGGCAGATGAGATGCTTCAAGGTTTTGCTGTTGCAGTGAAAATGGGGGCAACAAAAGCAGATTTAGATGCCACAATAGCCATTCACCCCAGCTCTTCTGAAGAGCTGGTAACAATGCGTTAAATATTTTTAGGGTAAATATCAAGCTGTAAAGAAGCTCAAACTAAATAGTTAAACCTTTTGTTTTTCTATAGATGAAAAAATTATTTATTATTTTTTATGAAAAGACTATATTTTTTTAAGTTTTAGCCGATATATTCAATGTAGATATTTTTGAATAGAGGTTAAATGATTATGAAAGATTTGGAGCTATCCCCTGCACTAAAATATTTCTTTAAAGCTCTAGAAAAAAAAATAGCAGAGCATGATGAAATAAGTAGAATAAAAGCAGGAAAAATTAAAGAAGTTCCTTTTGATGGGATAGAAAAGTTTTTTCGTTCGCTTAAAACTCAAAATATTTTTATTCATACAGTAGGGATCAATGGCAAAAGCGTATCCATGTTGTTAGAAAAAGCGGTCTTTAATTTGAATAAGGTTGTTCGTATTTATTATAGTACGAGTTTTGATGAGTCTGTTCAGGGTTTTGTTCGTATTCAGGTTGATAAAAATCAAGGTTTGATTTTGGTAGAAAGAATGCATGGTTTTCACCCAGCTCCAGAGATGTTGTATGCATCTGAAGATGAAGGTCGTGTCATTAGATTTATGGTGCGTTGGCTATTGCGTCGTATTGATTGGGAGAAGACCAGGCTAAATAGTTTAGACCTATATCAGCGTTATATTGAAATTCAAAAAGAAGAGGAAGAAAGAAAGCTCATGGAAGAGCAAGCTCTGCTAGAAGAGAAAATTCAGTCTGCCCTAGAAGGGCCTTCAAAAGAAGGCCACTCCTTTAATGGCTAGCTTTATTTATAAATCTAATTTAGACTGTTTAAAAGGGTGAAGCTAAAATTTTTTACAAATGTTTAGCAAACAAGCTTTACCCTATGTCCAGTTTCTAAACATAAATTCGGGCAACCTAATTAATGACTTCTATTTGCAGAAAGGTCTGCTAGAGCAAAAAGAGCGGTTTTATACTCTGAATCCACTAAGTTTGTAATGGATTCTTTTGCTAGGATTGCTTGTTGCTGTGCAATTTTTTGAGTGTATTCAATAGCTCCTGAATGTTTGATGATTTTTGTGACTTCTTTTAAAAGCTTAACCCCTTCTGACATGATGGCACGACGAATTATTTCTTGTTCTGCTGGAGAGCCATTTTCGAGTGCAAAAATTAACGGCAAAGTGGGTTTACCTTCAGCAAGATCATCGCCAATATTTTTCCCCAATTTTTCTTCGCTTGCCGTGTAGTCTAGGGCATCGTCAATTAATTGAAAGGCAGTGCCAAGATGTTTACCATAGTTAATGAAAGTGGTTTCTAGTTCGGGTTTGTTTGCAAGAATAGGGCCCATGTGTGTAGCAGCTTCAAACAGTTTAGCTGTTTTACGATGAATTACCTCCATATAGCGTTCTGTTGTTGTGCTTGCATCACGGCAATTTAGCAATTGTAACACTTCACCTTCTGCAATAATATTAGTCGCCTGAGACATGACCTGCATGATTTTTAATATACCAGGTTCTACCATCATTTCAAATGAGCGAGAATATAAAAAATCACCGACCAATACAGAAGCGGCATTTCCCCAAACTTCATTAGCTGTTTTGTTGCCACGGCGAGTATCAGATTCATCCACAACATCATCGTGCAATAAAGTAGAAGTGTGAATAAATTCAATGACCGCAGCCATAGTAAGGTGATCTTGACCTTGATAGTTGCATGCCTTTGCCGACAATAAAACCAGTAAAGGTCTTAATCTTTTACCGCCACTGTTAATAATGTAATGACCTATTTGATTTATTAATACGACATCAGAAGAGAGGCTTTTTAAGATTAAATTATCGGTTGCTTTAATGTCTTGATGCATTAATGTTTGAATGTCAGATAGAGTCATAAGGTTTCATTTATTCTTGTTTTTTACAAAAAGGAAAATATATTCTAGCTTTAATGGTATATTATTTAAAGTTTAAAGCTAAAAATTAGTGTAAAAAGTAAAAAGGATTGATGAAAATAGCAAGTTTTTGGTAAAATACGAATCC
>CAYLXI010000061.1:0-10080 GCA_964387695.1 uncultured Piscirickettsiaceae bacterium | reverse complement strand
ATCGAACTGGTGACCTCATCCTTACCATGGATGCGCTCTACCGACTGAGCTATGAGAGCAAATTAAAAAGGCCCTCCCTATCATTCTAAAATAAAGGAGAGCCTTAAAAATATGGAGCGGGTAAGGAGAATCGAACTCCTCTCATCGGCTTGGAAGGCCGAGGTAATAGCCAATATACGATACCCGCATTAAACAAATGGTGGAGGATGGTGGATTCGAACCACCGAAGGCTGAGCCAGCAGATTTACAGTCTGCCCCCTTTGGCCGCTCGGGAAATCCTCCATATTTGTTGGGCGTATTTTAATTAAATCTACAAAAGTGTCAAGCAATAATCTAAATTTTTATTTCTAAACTCTTTTTTATACCCAAAACTTTTTATAAAGAAACTATAGGCGTTAAATTTAAAATTACCAGGCCTGGTAATTTTATCCAGTATAAATTAATCTGTAATTTGAGAAGGGTCTATAATAGCTTTTTAAAGAAATCGCTTAATAACCCATTAATATGATCCATAAAGACATGACCAGAAAACTTTCTCTACTTGAATTTGATCAACAACATATTTGGCACCCTTATGCTAAAACACCTAATCCTCAACCCTCTTTACTGGTTAAATCTACTTTAGGATCAATCATTACATTACAAGACAATACTCAATTAATTGACGGCATGTCTTCTTGGTGGGCCGCCATTCATGGTTACAATCACCCTTTAATTCAACAGGCATTACACCAACAAATTGATACCATGCCTCACATTATGTTTGGCGGTTTAACACATGAACCAGCCATCACTCTTTGCAAAAAGTTAATTCATATTACCCCTAAAGGCCTTAATAAAGTTTTTTTAGCCGATTCTGGCTCTGTGGCAATGGAAGTGGCTATTAAAATGGCTTTTCAATATTGGATTAGCTTAAAACAACCTAACAAAAAAAAACTGTTAAGTCTTAAAAAGGGCTATCATGGCGATACTTTTGCCACTATGGCGATTTGCGATCCTAACAGTGGTATGCACCATTTAGTTAAAAATCTCTTGCCAAAACATTTTTTTGTTAGCTCTCCCAGTCCCAATAACCTCAAATCTGACATAGAAGACTTGGAGCTTGCCCTTAAAGCACACCATACTGAAATAGCGGCTATGACAATAGAGCCTATGGTGCAAGGAGCGGGGGGAATGAACTTTTATTGTGCCGACTACCTCAAACAAGCTAAAAACCTATGTAAGCAATACAAAGTGCTTTTTATCGCGGATGAGATTGCCACTGGATTTGGACGCACTGGCAAACTCTTCGCCTGCGAGTGGGCAGATATATCTCCAGACATTATGACGGTTGGCAAAGCCCTTACAGGAGGAACTCTAACCCTAGCGGCTACGATTTGCCAAGACTTTATTGCTGACACAATTAGTCAAGGAGAGCCTGGGTTACTCATGCACGGCCCAACATTCATGGCAAACCCCTTAGCTTGTGCGGCGGCAAATGCTTCGATAGAGTTGTTATTAAATTCCGACTGGCAAAAAAATATCAAGCGAATTGAAAGCCATTTTTTGCAATCTTTAAGCTGCCTAAAACTCTTATCTGGTGTCAAAGAGGTCAGGGTTTTCGGTGCAATAGGAGTGATTGAACTACAACAGAATGATTTGAGCTACAAAATTCAACAAGAAGCCGTTAAAAAAGGCGCTTGGTTAAGACCCTTTGGCAAGCTTGTTTACACTATGCCTGCCTTTAATATTCCCCAAGCACAACTAGAACAACTTACGACCAACATAGTTGTAGCGGTAACAAATGTTTTAAGACAGCTATGAACAACCAAACTAAATAAATTTACACCCTGCCCTTAAATTTTAAATGTCAATAATCTCATAACCATGTGTCATTTTAGCCGTTTTTTCTAGCATCTTTGAGACCGAGCAATATTTTTCTGCCGATAAGCTCACTGCTCGACTAACTTTCTTTTCATTTAAATCTATTCCTATAACCTTAAAATGCAAATGGATCTTGGTATAAACGCTGGGCACACCACGGGCTCTTTCAGAAGTAACTTCTATCTCGCAATCTTTTACATCTTGCTTGCCCTTTTCTAACATCATCACCACATCAATACCAGAGCAACCGCCCAATCCCATCAGCAACAATTCCATAGGACGAGTTCCACGATCTTCGCCGCCCACTTCTTTAGAAGCGTCCATTATGACTTTATGCCCCGATTCAGAAGTTGCTTCAAAACACTTTTTACCCTGCCATTTTATATTGACCATTTTTAATTTTACCCCTAAATTTAAACGACTTTCAATTTGCGCACCCAGCTAATTTATGCATCCAGCTTAGGGGATCGCTTAAGGAAGAACTTAACAACTAAGATTATTTTCACTGCATTTCGTTGCCGTGGCTAGTCATTACACCTCAATTCAGTGAAAATAGCGACCATTAAATAGCGACCATTTTTTATATATAGAAATTCGAGAATAACAGTAAAGTTGGTAAACCACTTTATAAATGGCATAATATACGGCTAATCACACGATAAAAACAACCCTTTTCAAGGTTAATGAACATGACAACAAAATATCAAACAGACGATTTACGTATTCAGAGCATGACTGAGGTACAAACAGCACAAGAGCTTCAGAGCTTATTTCCTATAACAGAGCCTGCCGCACAAACTGTTTATGATACTCGTCAACACATTCACAACATTTTATCAGGTCGAGATGATCGATTACTTGTTGTTATTGGCCCTTGCTCAATACACAACCCTGACGCAGCCAGAGAATACGCTAAAGGCTTGCAAGAACAGTTAGAATTTCACAAACAAGATTTATTAATTGTTATGCGAGTTTACTTTGAAAAACCTAGAACAACAGTGGGTTGGAAAGGGCTTATCAATGACCCTGATTTAGATGAATCTTTTGCTATTAACAAGGGCTTAGAACTGGCTCGATCTTTATTATTAGATGTAAATGATATGGGACTTCCTTGTGCAACAGAGTTTTTAGACTTAATTTCTCCACAATATATTTCTGATCTTATTTCTTGGGGAGCTATTGGTGCGCGCACGACAGAAAGCCAAGGTCATCGTGAATTATCTTCAGGATTATCTTGCCCTGTTGGATTTAAAAATGGTACAGATGGTAAGTTTAAAATTGCCGTTGATGCCATTCGTGCTGCCAACAACCCACATATTTTTATGTCTTTAACCAAAACAGGAAAATCTGCAATTTTTGAAACCAAAGGCAACAATGATTGCCATATAATTTTACGCGGTGGTAATGATGGCCCCAACTATGAAGCACCCTTTGTAAAAGAGGCTGTTGATGCCTTAAGTGCTTCTAAGGTGCAAGATAAACTAATGATTGACTGTAGCCATGCCAACTCCGATAAGCAACACGAAAGGCAAATTTTAGTTGCTGATTCTATCAAAGAGCAACTTGTCGCTGGCAATGACAAAATAATGGGCGTTATGGTAGAAAGTCATCTAGTAGCTGGAGCACAAAGCATACAACCTGGCAAAGAACTTACTTATGGGCAAAGTATTACCGATGCTTGCATTGGGTGGGATGACAGCGTAAAAATCCTTGAAACTCTAGCGGAAGGTGTTCGCGCTAGAAGAGAGATCTCTCCTAAAAATTAAAAATGCTGATAACCCATTTTTTTAAAATTAATGGGTATTTTTTCTTTTTTAGAGTCTAGTAGTATCAAGGGATCTTTTACAGAATATTTTTTAAGACCCTGCATTTTCCCAACACGGGTTAACGGTAGCTTTAAAGATTCTGACAATTGTTTAATGTCACTTCTTTTATTTACCGAAGCGGTAAAACAAAGCTCGTAATCATCTCCAGAGATGACTGAAAATAAAACATTGTTTTGCTTTTCTTGCCAATCTTTAACTTTTTTAGATCTAGGAAAACTAGGCAAATAAACTTCTGCATATAAATCTGATGCTTTTAATATATGCGTTAAATCTTGTAAAAAACCATCTGAAACATCTATCGCACAAGTAGATAGCTGCTGCGTTAATAACTCTCTCCCTAACTTTATACGCGGCTGCGGTCGGTTTAACTTATCTTTAGCTGTTTGAGAAAAACCTATTTCTTGCTTGGTTAAGTTTTGTAATTCATTAACTAAACCTAAGCCTCCTTCCCCTAAATAGCCAGAAACATAGATGTCGTCACCAACACAGGCAGAAGAACGCAACAAGGCACACCCTGATTCTACCCATCCATGAGCCGTTATGGTAATAGATAAATTACCACGGGTGGTATCACCACCAATAAGAGGTAAATTAAATTGACCCGCTAAAGATTTCAGCCCTTTTGAAAAGCTTCTTAGCCATTCAGCGTTATTGCATTCATCAGACAAGGTTAATGCTAGTGAATAGAAAGCTGGCTTCGCCCCCATTGCAGCTAAATCACTTAAATTTACTGCAAGAGCTTTCCAAGCAATATCAAAGGGAGAGGTGCTTTCAGGAAAATGAACACCAGAAATTAAAGTATCTGTTACCACAACTAATTGATGATTTTCTAGACATTGCAACACCGCACCATCATCTCCTATACCTAAGTCATTTGGTAAGGTAAATGAAAGGGGTTTAAAAAATCTCTCAATTAAATCAAATTCTAAAGAGGACATTAGTCTTTTTTAGAAAATTCTAAGCTTCTTAGATTTTGAGCTACTTTATCTAAAATGCCATTAACAAACTTATGGCTTTCATCTGCTCCAAAATTTTTAGCTAACTCAACAGATTCATCAATAATAACCTTATAAGGAATTTTTAAACTTTCTTTTAATTCAAAAACGCCTATTCGCATAATCGTCTTTTCTACTGGGCCAATCATGACAACTGAGCGATCTAATAGTGGAGAAATAACCTCATCAAGCCCCTCTGAGTTTATCGATACATAACGAACAATATCATTATAAAGTTCCATGTCAATTTTTTGAAAACGCCCTTCTTCTAAAAACTGTTTATTAATTTCTGATAACTCAGAACTATTTATATGCCATTGGTACAAGGCCTGCAAAGCAACTTGCCTTGCTTGTGAACGAGGCGTGGTTGAGCGTTTTTTTTGAACAATTTCTTCACCTTCACCAGGCTTAAATTGATTTAAATTCATATATAACCTTTAAATCTGCTTTAAAACATTAACAGTTTCAATTGCTGCCAACATTGCTTCTTCGCCTTTGTTGCCAGCTTTTGTGCCTGCTCTTTCAATCGCTTGCTCAATGGTATCTACGGTTAAAACACCAAACGAAAGAGGGATTCCTGTTTGCAACTGAACTTGCCCCAACCCCTTCACACACTCTCCTGCAACATATTCAAAGTGAGGTGTGCCACCTCTAATAACCGCACCTAAGGCAACCACTGCATCATATTTTCCTGACTTAGCCATTTTTTGAGCAACAATAGGAATCTCAAACGCTCCTGGAGCCATGACCTGAACAATATCATCTTTTGAACCACCATGACGCACTACGGCATCAACTGCACCTTTAACTAGGCTGTCAACAATAAATCCATTCCATCGTCCAACGACTAAACCAATTTTCATAGATTTTGCAGTTAAATTACCTTCAATTATATTCATTTACTTCTCTCCTTTTAAAGATTTAGGAACGGTTTCAACAACTTCCAGACCAAATCCACTTAACCCTATCATTTTTCCTGCTGAACCAATAACTCTCAATTGTTTTAACCCTAAATCAGACAGTATTTGAGCACCTAATCCAAAAGTTTTTGCGTCATCATCTACTTGAATATCAGGAATTTTTACGCCTAAATCTTCCATTTGAAACCGTTGTATTTTATCAAGAAGTTCACTGCCTTCTTCATGTTTTCTTAACACAACAATCGCCCCCGAACCCTCTGCAGAAATTTGTTGTAAAGCAGATTTAATTGTCCAGCCACAATCTATTCTTTTTGAGGCAAATAAATCACACAAGGTATCCGCCATGTGAACGCGAACCAGAACAGGCTTGTCTTTGTCTATTTTTCCAAAAGTTAGAGCAAAATGAGCTCGATTTTCCAAACTGTCTTCATAACCGATTAAATTAAATTCACCAAACTCTGTTGGTAATTTGCATTCTGAAACTCTTTCAATGGTTTTTTCATTTTGTAAACGATACTCAATTAAATCAGCAATCGTACCAATTTTTAAATGGTGTTTTCTAGCATAATCTTCCAAATCATCACGACGAGCCATAGTGCCATCTTCATTCATAATTTCAACGATAACTGAGGCAGGCTCCATACCTGCTAATCTTGCTAAATCGCAACCCGCTTCAGTATGACCAGAACGCGTTAAAACCCCTCCTGTTTGTGCCATTAATGGAAAAACATGCCCTGGAGTTATAATGTCTTTTGGCAGGGCATCTTTTTTAACTGCTGCATGAATTGTAACCGCCCTGTCACTAGCAGAAATACCCGTTGTGACCCCTTGTGCCGCTTCAATAGATACCGTAAAGTTTGTACCGTGCGGGTCTTTATTATCTGTAACCATTAAAGGTAAATGTAATTGCTGACATCTTTCACGAGTCATGGTTAAGCAAATTAACCCCCTGCCATAACGAGCCATAAAATTAATATCTTCAGCGGTTACAGTTGCTGCTGGAACTAATAAATCGCCCTCATTCTCACGATCTTCATCGTCCATAAGAATAATCATTTTCCCTTGGCGATAATCCTCAATAAGTTCTTCAATGGAATTTAACTTCATGCTTTACCTTTTAATTACCTGTTTTTTAAACCCTAATAACACCTAAGAAAATCCATTTTTAGCTAAAAATTCTGGTGTAATATTAGATGGTTTTTTATTCACTTGAGGAGCACTTAGCATTCTCTCCATGTATCTTGCTAATAAATCTACTTCTAAATTTACCTTTGATCCAAGTTGCAATTCTTTAATCGTCGTTTCTTGTCGAGTATGAGGCACAATATTAACACCAAAAATACAGCCATTCACCTCATTAACCGTTAAACTAATGCCGTTAATACAAATTGAACCTTTTTCAGCAATGTATTTACAAATTTCTAATGGTGCATCAAACTGATAACGCCAAGAACGAGCATCTTGTTTAATGGCAACCACCTCGCCCAAACCATCAACATGACCACTCACTAAATGACCCCCTAAACGGTCTTGTAATCTTAACGCTTTTTCGAGATTAACGACTGAACCTATGGCCAAATCCCCTAAAGTAGTGACGTTAAGACTTTCAGATGAAACATCTGCAACATAAGCAGAATCTGTTAATTCAATTGCGGTTAAACAGACACCATTACAAGCAATGCTATCGCCTATTTTAACATCAGACAAGTCCATTTTACCGGTGGCAATGGTCATTTTAACATCACCACCAATAGCCACTATATTTTCTATTTTACCCTGTGCTTCAATAATTCCTGTAAACATAACAAACCCATTTAATGATTATTGGCTGATTTTAAAACCAAATAGATGTCTTTACCTAATATATCGCAACTAGAAAACTCAAACTGCAATTTATCTGCCATTGATTCAATATGCGGTAAAATAAACATCGGCTTGGCTTGGTCTCCCATGACAGAAGGTGCAATAAAACTATGAATTTCATCAACAAATCCTGATTTCAAAAAAGATCCTGCTAAAATAGCTCCAGATTCTACCATAACATCGTTAACTTGTTCTTTCTCGACTAGATAACGTAAAACCGATTCAATATCTAACTTATTGTCTTTAGAAGCAACCGCAACGACTTCAACACCTTTAGAGATAAGAGCATCTAAACGAGATGAATGTTCGTTTATAGATTCCTTAGATGTTACCACTAGAATACGACCTGACATACCAAGCATCTTAGCATTTAAAGGCATGCTTAAATTAGAGTCTAACACCAATTTTATTGGCTGACAGTTGTCTTGGTTTAAATTTATACCCGCCAGCTCTTCGTTCGTTAACCGCACGGTTAAACTAGGGTCATCTGCCAGCACCGTACCTATACCTGTAATGATAGCTCCATGACGAGCTCGCATAAAATGCACGGCTTTACGAGAAGATTCTCCCGTAATCCATTTACTTTCACCGCTCGCCATAGCCGTTTTTCCGTCAAGACTAGAAGCCATTTTTAAACGCACAAATGGAAGCTGTGATTGCATGACCTTAATAAAGCCTTGATTAAGCTCTTCAGCTTCTGAACCAAGACAACCCTGTTCTACCAATATGCCAGCCTCACTCAAATGCTTGCAACCAGAACCAGACACTAAAGGGTTAGGATCTTGCATTGCCACCACCACCCTAGAAACCTTAGCATCAACCAAAGCATTAGAGCAGGGAGCCGTTTTACCCGTGTGCGAGCAAGGCTCTAAGGTAACATAGACTGTAGATTCTACAACATCAACACCCTGCTCTTTAGCTAAATTAAGAGCTTGTTTTTCTGCATGAGCCAGCCCTGCTCTAGCATGCCAACCTTCTGCAATAATATGACCATCTTTAACAATAACACAACCAACAGCGGGATTAGGCTTTGTTGAGTATTGACCTTTTTTAGCTAAAAACAATGCTCGTTGCATCATTTCTTTATCCAGCTTTGAAAAAGGCATCAAATAAACTTAACGATAAACAGGTTTAGCTTTACATAAGGCAGAAACCTTATCACGAACTTCAGCGATTAACGCCTTATCCCAAGATTGGTTTTCTTGATCGCAAGAATCAATTACATCACACATCCAGATTGCCAAGTTAGTGCAATCTTCCGCATCAAAACCACGGGTTGTTGCAGCGGCCGTACCAACTCGAATACCGCTGGTAACAAAAGGAGACATAGGATCATTGGGTACCGAATTTTTATTGATGGTAATATGAGCGGCATCTAATGCGGCATCAACTAGCTTGCCAGTTAAGCCTTTTTCTATTAAGCTCACCAAAAATAAATGGTTTTCTGTTCCACCAGAAACCACATCACAACCACGTGAGATAAATACTTTTGCCATCGCTTTAGCGTTAATAATTACATTTTTACAATAGTCTTTCCACTCTGGCTCTAAACATTCTTTAAATGAAACCGCTTTAGCCGCCATGACATGAACCAAAGGCCCACCTTGCCCACCTGGAAAAATGGCTGAGTTAAATTTTCTCTCTAAATCAGGATTAGCTTTACACAAGATTAATCCACCACGAGGTCCTCGTAAGGTTTTATGGGTGGTTGTAGTAACAACATGGGCAAAAGAAATAGGATTTGGATACTCTCCGCCTGCAATCAAACCTGCAACATGTGCCATATCTACGAACAAATAAGCCCCGACGGAATCGGCAATTTCACGAAACTTAGCCCAGTCTACTACCTGAGAATAAGCAGAAAACCCCGCCACAATCATTTTAGGCTTATGCTCTATTGCCAGTGCTTGAACCTCATCATAATCAATTTTTCCTGAAACAGGGTCAATGCCATACTGCACTGCATTATAAATTTTTCCTGAAAAACTAACATGAGAGCCATGGGTTAAGTGTCCACCATGAGCTAAACTCATTCCTAAAACTGTATCTCCAGGCTTTACCAATGCCATATAAACCGCCGCATTGGCTTGAGAACCAGAGTGTGGTTGCACATTGGCATAATCTGCCCCAAAAAGTTCTTTTGCACGGTCAATTGCCGCTTGCTCAACCACATCGGCAAATTCACACCCACCATAATAACGCTTGCCAGGATATCCCTCGGCATATTTATTAGTAAAATATGACCCTTGAGCTTCCATTACTCGTGGGCTGGTATAGTTCTCCGAAGCAATGAGTTCAATATGAGATTCTTGACGATTTTCTTCATCTTTAATCGCATCCGCAATTAAATCATCATAGCCAGCTATTGTCATAGATTTAGTAAACATGGTTTAGGAACTCCAAAAACTTATAAAAAAATAATTGCCTAATTTTACCAAAATATAAATTTAAAGTTTTATTTAAATGAGGCCCTAATCCCTAGTTTAGAATAGTGTAAAAAAGAGCTTTATAAATGTATCTATTTTAGGTAAGGTTATTTAAGGAAGAACTTAATAACTAAGGTTAGAATTAGACTGAGAAAACGAGTCGCTATTTATTCTGAAATGAGGCGTA
>CAYLXI010000060.1:0-10127 GCA_964387695.1 uncultured Piscirickettsiaceae bacterium | reverse complement strand
AGAAATTGGTCATTTTTTGATTTACACTATTCGTCAATTATTAGAATTGTTGGCAATGCAAAATAAAAGACCTGACCCCGTTTTTATGCTTTTTTACATATGCTTTTTTATTTGGCTATGGGTATGTTCCAATATTGTTTTTCGGTTTTTTCTTCGGTTAGGTATAAAACGCGCCCGTCCTTTTGCATTACTCTACATTTATCTAGGTAGTAAATATTGGCTCGCTTAGAATGTAATAATATGGCTTTTAGGTCGGTTAGCTGTTCCACAATAGTCCTTTAAGGTATTTAAATTTTGAAATTGCTTAGAAGAAAATTCAGCATCGTTAGCGATTTCATGAGGGTTTTCTTTTATCCATCGCCAAACACTTAAATGTCTTTTTTCAATTGCGATGGCTAGACTGTTTTGCATGGAACGGTGCATTAGACAATAAAGTGGCTGCAATCTTTCTCCATCATTTACAACAATTAGGGGTTTGCGTGATATTTGCTGTGTTTTGATTAATCTCTCAACCAGCACACCTGGTAATTTTGGGTTGTCGCAGGGCACAAAAACTATCCAGTCTGAGTCTATAAAATGCCATGCAGAGTGCATGCCTGATAGAGGCCCTAGAGGCTCTGTAGCAATATCTTGATATATATTTGAAGAGTATTCTTGATAAGTCTCTAATGCTTTATTGGCGTTAATCCACACCTTATTAACTTGCTTTGAAATGACTGGCATAACCCATTCAATCATCGGCTTTCCTTGATAGCAAAGCAGTCCTTTTTGCTGTGAGCCTACTCTACGACCTTCTCCTCCAGCAAGAATAACCCCTGATGTTTTTCCAGCTTCACAATAAAAATTCAATTTAAAAACCTCATAAATAGGTAAAACAATTAAGTGTTATAATATCATCAACTAAAATAGAGAAAATACAATATGAACGCTAAAATTTGCTTTATTGGTGCAGGAAACATGGCATTGAGTCTTATCGGTGGCTTACTTACCAGTGGTTATTCTAAAGATTCCATTGTCGCTACCGACCCAACAAAAGCACAACGAGATTCCGTAACTCAAGGCTTGGGTATTGTTTGCTATGAAAACAACAATGAGGCTCTGGCTCAGGCAGATATTGTGGTGCTTGCTGTTAAGCCTCAACAATTACAAAAGGTTTGTAATGAAGTACAAGCCAGCATACAAGAACATCAACCCTTAGTCATTTCTGTTGCCGCTGGCGTTCGTATTTCTGATATGAACCGTTGGCTAGGAGGTAATACAGCCATTGTTAGAAGTATGCCAAATACCCCTGCATTAGTTCAAAGTGGTGCAACGGGTTTGTTTGCTAATTCACAGGTTTCTGAGCCGCAAAAAAACGATGCTGAACACATTTTAAGAGCCGCTGGCTTGGCTATTTGGGTAAATAGTGAAGATGATTTAGATACAGTTACGGCTCTTTCTGGCAGTGGCCCTGCTTATTATTTTTTATTTATGGAGGCGATGCAAAATGCCGCAGAAGAGATGGGGTTAGATAAAAACTCTGCACGATTACTCACTCTGCAAACTGCCTTTGGATCGGCAAAAATGGCACTAGAAAGCCCTGACGATTTGGTCTTGTTGCGCCAAAAAGTAACTTCACCCAAGGGAACAACTGAAAAAGCCATTCAAACCTTTGAAGCACAAAATATACGAAAAACTGTCCATTTGTCCATGCAAGCAGCTAGAATACGGGCACAAGAATTAGCTAAAGAATTAGGAGATAATTAAATGGTTACAACCCCTGTAGAGCAAGGTGGAGTATTTCTCTTTCAATTTATTTCTGGCTTGGTTATTTTTGCTTTAATGCTAAGATTTTTAATGCGAGCTACTTATGTAGATTGGCAAAACCCAATTGTTAGCTTTATTGCCAAAGTAACCAACCCTATTTGCGCGCCTGTTAATAAATTCTTGTCTATAAAAGGTCGCTGGGATTGGTCTGCTATCATCACTGCTCTCATGATTCAATCTTTGGTTGTTGTCATTATTGGCTGGATGATTGGTAGAAGCTTCGGCATTCCCGTCATTGCCATTTCTGCTCTTACTGAGGTTCTAAATCAGCTGTTAGATATGATGTTTTGGCTGATTGTTATTCAAATAGTTTTTAGCTGGATAGACCAAGGAAAAAACCCCAATACTGCCATATTTGATGATTTAACACGTCCAATACTGGCTCCTTTTCAAAAAATAATACCACCGATGGGAGGCATAGACCTATCACCAATAGCCGCTATTGCTGCCATTAAGCTAATTCAAATTGTCGTTGTTGGCTCTATAGCCCAAGTTGGGCAAAGTATGCTTGGATAACATCCATGACAAACTCTATCGGGCTTGTGTCGCCTCAAATCTTGCACATTAACCAGCCTTTATCAATGGTCTGTGGCTCTGTGCTAGATGAGTATAGCCTAGTTTACGAAACCTATGGCAAGCTCAACGCAACAAAGTCTAATGCTATTTTAATTTGCCATGCTTTAAGCGGAAATCATCATGTTGCAGGGTTTTATGAAACAGAAGATGCTCAAAAATCTATCGGCTGGTGGGATGCTTATATTGGACCTGGAAAGCCCATAGACACCAATTATTTTTTTGTAGTTTGTTCAAACAACTTAGGCGGATGTCATGGCTCTACTGGTCCTGCGAGCATTAACCCTAAAACAAAAAAAGTATTTGGCCCAGACTTCCCTATAGTAACCGTTGAAGATTGGGTTGCTAGCCAAGACCAGCTGCGACAACATTTAAAAATAAACCAGTGGGTTGGCGTAATTGGCGGGTCAATGGGTGGCATGCAAGTGATTGAGTGGGCTATATCCTATCCAGACAAAATACAACATGCCATTGTCATTGCGGCGGCTCCTAAGTTATCTGCTCAAAACATTGCCTTTAATGAGGTGGCTCGTCGTGCCATTATGGACGATCCTGAATTTCATGAGGGTCGTTTTATTGAAGCCAATACTTCCCCAAAAAGCGGCTTATCTCTAGCTAGAATGCTAGGTCATTTAACTTATTTGTCTGATGATATGATGGGAGAAAAGTTTGGTAGAGAACTGCGAAAAGATAAATTGAATTATAATTTTGAAGTTGAATTTCAAGTAGAAAGCTACTTACGATATCAAGGAGAAAAATTTGCAACCAAACAAAACTTTGATGCTAACACTTATTTGTTAATGACTAAAGCTTTAGATTATTATGACCCTGCCTCTAAATTTGATAAAAATTTATCTAAAGCCCTCTCACATATTAAAGCAAAATTTTTAGTCATTTCTTTTACCACTGATTGGAGATTTTCACCAGAGAGATCTCTTGAAATAGTTAAAGCATTATTAGACAATGATGCAGAAGTGTCCTATGCTGAAATAGAATCGGCTCATGGACATGATGCATTTTTATTACCAAACCCTCATTATGAAGGTGTTTTTAGGGCTTATATGCAACGAGTTATAAATGATATTAAAGATCCTAAATGATGAGTTATAATATTTCACCTGAGTTTAAAATAATATCTGACTGGATAAAACCAAATAGCCAAGTATTAGACTTAGGTTGTGGCGATGGGCAACTATTAAGTTATTTACGAGATGAATCTAGTGTATCTGGATATGGCATGGAAATTAATCCACAAAAAAATATCAAAGCCATTCAGGCTGGCATTAATGTTATTCAAAGCAACCTTAATACTCACTGTATTAGCGACTATTTTGATGAAAACTCATTTGATTATGTAATAATGACTCAGGCATTACAAGTTGTTAGCCGCCCCGATAAATTACTTGATGAAATGTTAGCCGTAGGCAATCAATGCATTATTACGTTCCCCAATTTTGGCTATTGGAAAATGCGAGCCCAGCTTTTCTTTCGGGGAAGAATGCCAAAAACGGATACTTTGCCCTATCAATGGTACGACACCCCTAATATTCACATGTGTACATTCAACGATTTTGAAGATTTATGTGAAGAAAAAAACATTAAAATAGTTCAACGCACAGTGGTTAATTCAGAGCATCGTAGTTCTTTAGGCATGCAACTTATCCCTAACTGGCTAGGAGAAGTTGCTATTTATAAAGTACAACGCAAGATTTGACCTAGTTAGCTGTTTATGGCATAAGTTATGCTAATGCTGTTTATGCCTCACTTTCGCAACAACCCCATTAATATAAGGTTTTTTAATGAGTCATTGGCTTCAAAAAGAAAACTCTAGACGGTTTTATCGCATAGATATGCCAATGAAAGTATTTATTTTGCCAAAATATCCTATCCAAGATAAAGAAATTTATGCCACAGGTGCGGATTATTTCCCCTCTTCTTTGCAAAAAAAAATAATTCATCAAAAAGAAAAGACACTTAATTGGTCTGCCAAGGTTCAAGAAAACACCGTTATTATTGGGGCTATTTTTAAAGAGTTTTTTGAGGTTATTGAGTTTCTAAGTGAAAGCCTTGAACTGGTGACAAAAGGACATAACCCTAAAAATGACGGGGCTCGCTGGTGGGCATTATCTCTTCATAAAAAAGGCTTTCAAAAAATTATCCCGCTAAAAAAACAAGCCCCTAAAACCTACCAATATTTTAAAATCATTGAAGAGAAATACTTAACCCTGCTAAACAGCTTTGTTAAAAGCATTAACTCCTCCACGCCAACTCGTTTTGAAGCCGACACACTTTCTCCTCATGAGTTTAAAATTGATCGTGCTATCGAACAGATATCTAGAGCAAAATCTAAAAAAATCCCTCTGATCGAAGCTCTAAAAAACTTATCAAAATATTTAGATATTCATATCCATCTTTATCGTCAAATAACCCAAGACCACTATCTAAAAAACTCTCCTCAAGAATGGAAAATGTCCTTGGTAAATATCAGCTCTGGTGGTATTAAGATAGTATTAGAAAAAAATTTTTTGATACAAGATAAAGTCAATATTTACCTCTACTTTGCAGAGAAAAACAAAGTTTTACATTTTGAAGGATCTGCCGTCAGCTCCCGAATCATTAATAAAGACCATAAAGAGCAAACTTCTTTCAATTTTGAGTTTCCTAGTGGATATAATCAAAATTTTTTACAAACTGAAATAGAACTATATGAAATTAAGGAGTGTATGGAACTGAATTTACAGGGCGAATAGTCCTTAAAGAGACAGTATCAAAAAAAGATTATGATAGGAACAAGTCACAATATTGAATCTAACTTTATGGATCAACTTCCCATTTCTCTCAGACCTGTAGCCATTAGTTTATTAAAACTTTATCGATTAAAACAGCTCGTGGAAATGCATAAAACACAATCAATACCAAAATTTACACACAGCGTTAATCTATCTAAACATCAATTTCAGGAAATTTTAAAGGTCGTAATTTTAACAAAAATCAGTTATTTTACGATTACTCCAGAGTACCCAAATTCTTATATTGACAAGCTCATTGAAATTACTGCTTATGTTCTAAATATGAAAGGAGCAGGGTTCGATGAAATCCATCAAGAAATAAAAAAAGAATATGTTTTTTTTGCCGACTGGATAAAAAAAGCTCAGCATGCAAGAATGGTTAAGCATAAAATCCCCCGTTATTAAACTCTTTTTAAAACCCAAATCCCTGCTTAGAAACCAGATATACAGTGCTAAAGATTGTTCGCTAGGCGTTTGCAAAAAATCTTAAATTCACCCTTAGGGAAGCACTGGAATTGCAACACTTAACAACCGCCAATTATTTTTTACTGGCTAAAATGCATAGCGGGAAAGGGCTGGTGCTATATACTAGCTTCCTAAGGAAGAACTTAATAACTAAGCAGGGATTGGGTTAAAGAGCTTCCCTGTTATAAAACTTCCTATATCCAATATCTCTTCTACACACACTTGGTGAGCCATAGCATATTCATGCCAATCAACTTGATAGCCCATTGACTCTATGTCTAAGTGAGAGGCTTGTGCTGCAACTAAAGGGCAAACTTCATCATAAGTTCCATGAGCCATAAAGATAGGTATATTGTTTTTTATAGGTGTAGCAACGGGTAAAGCCTCTTTTTTAGGGAAATAAGTTGATAAGGCCATGACTCCTGCTAAATTCAAATCTAAAGTTAATCCTGTTGCTAGGGCTATCAATCCTCCCTGTGAAAATCCTGCTAATATTATTTTATTTTCTAATACCCCTAAAGAAACTTGCTTGTCTACCAAGGTTTTTATATATTCAACAGATAAAGTAATGCCCTTTAAATCTATATTTTCACGAAAATCAAAGCTGGCAATATCGTACCAAGAACGCATTTCCATATCGTTATTAAGAGTTAAAGTCTGAATAGCGGCGGTAGGAAAAACAAACCTTATTGAGTGATTTTTAGGAAGATTTAACTGTGGTACGATTGATTCAAAATCATGCCCATCTGCACCCAGACCATGCAGCCAAATTACGCAGGCATTTGCCTCATTAGAATGCGAGGGTTCAATCACAATTGGTTTGGGATATTGCAGAGTCATAATTAATAGCCACCTAAGGAAATACTTAATAAGTAAAATAAATTTGCTAAAATAAGCCCCTATTTTAAACAAAATAATCCAATAAATGAAAAAAACAACTCACTTTATATTCATTGCGAGCTTTATAAGCCTTTTTTTTATCACAGGTTGCGGTAAAAAAGCGGCTCTTTATCCGCCAACAGAAAATAAAACAGATATTCAATCAGATCAATCTTTTGTTTTTCCTCCACTAAATGAAAACAAAACTAAAACCAACTCCAAATAGGAAGACTAATGAGTTTTTTTCATTATCAAAATAACGAGCTTCATGCCGAAAAAATTAGCTTAACCCATCTTGCTAAAACTTTTAAAACCCCTCTTTTTGTCTATTCTAGAGCAGAAATTGAGGCTCGTTGGACAGAGTTTAATCAAGCTTTTGGCTTGCAACCACATTTAATATGCTATGCGGTAAAAAGCAATTCTAACTTAGCCATATTAAACCTTTTAGCTAAATTAGGATCAGGGTTTGATATAGTTTCTCAAGGTGAATTAGAGCGGGTGTTACGAGCAGGTGGCGACCCTAAAAAAGTAGTTTTTTCAGGGGTTGCTAAAAAATCAGTGGAAATTTCTCGTGCATTAGAGCTTGGCATTCGTTGTTTTAATATTGAATCTCATGCTGAACTAGATCGCATTCAAAATGTTGCCAAACAGCAAGACCAAATAGCTAACATTTCTATTAGAGTAAATCCTGATATTGATGCTCAAACCCACCCTTATATTTCAACGGGATTAAAAGATAATAAATTTGGCGTAGATATTGAAACCGCACCAGAGCTTTATGCTGATGCAGCTATTTGTTCACATATAAATATTACGGGTGTTGATTGCCATATTGGTTCACAACTCACTTCAGTGCAACCTTTTATTGATGCCTTAGAGAGAGTTTTAATTTTAAAAACCAAACTAACAACAATGGGAATTGATATTCATCACTTAAACTTAGGTGGTGGTTTAGGTATTAAATACACAGATGAACAACCCCCTAAAATAACGAAATACATTCAAGATTTACTAAGTAAATTAGACGACAAATCTATTGAAATAATCGTTGAACCAGGGCGTTCTATCGTAGGACATGCGGGGGTATTATTAACCGAAGTAGAATACTTAAAGCCTACCATGCATAAAAACTTTGCTATTATTGATGCTGCGATGAATGATTTAATTCGCCCTTCTCTTTACCAGAGTGTTCAAAGAATATTAGCGGTTAAACCTAGAGATGAGGGTAAAGAAATTACTTGGGATTTAGTGGGTCCAGTTTGTGAAACAGGAGATTTTCTAGGTAAAAATCGTCCTCTCAAACTTAAAGAAGGAGACCTTTTATCTGTAATGTCCTCTGGTGCTTATGGGTTTAGCATGAGCTCTAATTACAATTCTCGCCCCCGTGCAGCAGAGGTTTTAGTTGATGGGGATAAAGCTTATGAAATTAGACCCCGTGAAACCTACGATGATTTAATGGGGACTGAAAAAATGATTTATTAAAGGCTTGAAGATACCTTAAAAAAGAAAGTTTTAATATATTCTGTTTCAGATATCGCTGGATGAATAGGATGATCAGGTGCTTGATGACCTTGGTCAAATAATTGAATATGACGATCTACATGACGGGCAGCTAATTGAACTTGTTTTAAAAAAGCATCGCGAGTCATGTGGTGGGAGCAAGAAGCAGAAACCAAAATTCCATCTTTTTTAACCAAGCTCATGGCTAAAGAATTAAGGCGACGATAAGCTTCTGAGCCAGATCTCAAATCTTTTTTACGCTTCACAAAAGCGGGTGGATCAACAATAACTATATCATACTTTTTACCATCCGCCTTTAATGCTTTTAACACATCAAATGCATTACCTTGAATAGTAATAACTTTTTCAGAAAGTTCATTAAGTTGTGCATTTTTGTCTACCCCATCTAAAGCTGACTGTGAAGAATCTACACAAGTTATCTCTGTCGCTCCAGCCGTGCCTGCTGCCAAACCCCATCCCCCTAAATAACTGAACACATCTAAAACAGTTTTATCTTTTGCCATCTCTTGCAAACGCTTTCTTGCCATACGATGGTCATAAAACCAACCTGTTTTTTGCCCGTCTTTAACTGGAATGCTAAATTTAGTATTATTTTCGATTATTATAATATCGTCAGGTAGTTCTCCTAAAACAACTTCTTCATACAATTCTAAACCTTCTAATTCACGGCTTTTAGTATTGTTACGCATAACTATGGCTTGAGGATGAAAAATATTCTCTAGCACGCTAACAATATCAGATTTAACCTTTTCCATACCTGCTGTGGTAATTTGCACCACAAAAACATCACCAAAACGATCAATAACTAAGCCTGATAAGCCATCACTATCTCCAAACACTAGGCGATAAAAAGGTGCGTCAAAACTCATCTCTCGTAAACTTAAAGCGGCTTGAACTCTAGATTTAATAAAAGATTGATTAAATTTTACTTTTGGATTACGACTTAAAACTCTAGCACAAATAAGTGTTTGAGGGTTAATATAAGCAATTCCTAAAGGTTTTCCTCCTGCTTCTTCAACAATAATTACTTCACCAGCGGTAAAATTTTTTAAGGGTGTAATAGCGGTATCGACTTCATTACTAAAGACCCATAAATGCCCTTGCTTAATGCGACGAGATTCATTCTTTTTTAATCTTAATGCTTGCATTCACTTTCCTATTCATCATCTATTTTAGATTGATAGCCTTCATCAGACATCAAATCTTCTAATTCTTTTGGGTCATGAGGTCTAATTTTAAATAACCAACCGCTGTCATAAGGCTCATCATTTACTAATTCGGGGCTATCTTCTAGCTCTTCATTAATCTCTACAATTTCACCCGTTATTGGAGTAAAAATATCAGAAGCCGCTTTAACCGACTCTAAAGACATCACTTCCTCTCCAACAGAAACATCAATCCCTACCTCTGGAAAGGTTACTGACATAAGCTCCCCTAAAGATTCTTGGGCAAAATCAGTAATGCCTACCACTGCTAAACCTTCAGAATCAATATAAACCCATTCGTGGGTTTCAGCATATTGTAAATATTTTGGTAACACGCTCATAAAAACACTCCTTTTAGAGCAACTAAATTTAATTCAAATCCTTGTATAAGGAAGCACTTAATAAACACTTAACAACTGCCAACTATTTTTCTTGACTCTTATCTTGACCATCAACAACAACCCGATTTCGGCCTGTGTTTTTGGCTAAGTATAAGGCTTCATCTGCTCGCTTATAAATTTCTTGCAAGCTTTCCGCCTCTTGCAACATTACCACACCTAAACTGATGGTAATATTATGTTTAAACTCTTTAAATACCAAACTTTCTACTTCATGACGTAATCTCTCAGCAAAATTTCCTGCTTCATCAAGTGGTGTTTCAGGCATAATTATCGAAAATTCTTCTCCCCCTACGCGACACAAGATATCCGTTGTTCGTATATTTTCTAAAGTTTTTTTAGCTAAGACTTGTAAAACAACATCGCCAACATCATGCCCATAGGTATCATTAACCTTTTTAAAATGATCTATATCAAAAGAAACCAAAGATAAGTTTAACTTGTGCCTGTGTGCTCGTTCAATTTCATAAGTTAAAGTTTTGTTAAAGTAA
>CAYLXI010000059.1:0-10308 GCA_964387695.1 uncultured Piscirickettsiaceae bacterium | reverse complement strand
CTAACAGCTTGGCGTAATACTGGGGCTAGAGGTAAAAAACTTACAGGTAATCCTGCAAACAAATCTGGGTGTAGCAAACTAATTCCAGAAAAAGTATATTCACCTGTTTGTAAAACACGCCCTTTTTCTAAGCCAAAATCGCCTTTATTTTTAAAGCTAGGGCTAGGCACTAACACAATATGTGCTAGAACGCCTGTCGGTAAAGGTTTTACTAAAATATCTGCAAATTCAAAATCGCAATAAACATCACCATTTACCACCAAAAAAGGGGTTTTTCCATCGGTTAATTTAGGAAGAGCTTGAATAATTCCTCCAGCAGTTTCCAAGCCTCCCTCTGGTTCTGGAGAATACTCAACAGAGGTTTGGTAAGTATTTCCATCCGCTAAAGATTTTACTATTTTATCCCCT
Source organism: uncultured Piscirickettsiaceae bacterium (assembly GCA_964387695.1). GTDB lineage: Bacteria > Pseudomonadota > Gammaproteobacteria > Thiomicrospirales > Thiomicrospiraceae > Thiosulfativibrio. The sequence goes on along the minus strand of CAYLXI010000059.1, from coordinate 9,900 downwards.
AACCATGCGTGGTTGATAACCACCTTATTCCCTGCAAGCTTTTTAAGATGATGTCCGATTAAAGACTCACCATTTATTTCCACTAAAGGTTTGGGAATTTTATCGGTTAAAGGTCGCAAACGATTTCCTCTACCTGCGGCAAGAATCATTATTTTTCGTTGCTTTTGAATCATTATTTAAACCTGGGTAACACTATTTTTTCAACCAAATCAGCCATGCCATGCAGCTCTTTATATTGACTGGATACAGAATAAATATAATTCAAAGTGGTGGGAATATCTTTCATATAACCATCTTTACCATCTCTATAATTAAGGCGTGCAAAAATTCCAGCCGCTTTTAAATGGCGTTGCACTCCCATCCAGTCCATTGATTGCACAAATCCTTGCCATTCTGATTTTTTAAGCAACCCAGCAGAGCATAGTTTTAAAAAATACTGTCTCTGCCACTCTTTTACCTGTTCTTCGGGCCAAACAATATAACAATCCCTAATTAAAGACACCACATCATAAGTTAAAGACCCTTGTAGAGCATCTTGATAGTCTAAAATGCCTGGGTTTTTACCTGTGTCATTTTTTGGCGAAGTAACCATAAGATTACGGCTATGAAAATCTCTATGAACATAAACCTTAGGCTGCTTTAAGGCATTTTTTGCCAATAAATCTGTTGCTTTTAACCAGGCCTGGTAATTTTGAGACTCTATATTTACTTTTAAATGCCTTTTAAGTAGCCAGTCAGGAAACAAATTCATCTCTGAATGCAATAAACTTGCATCATAAATAGGTAAATCTTGGCTCAGATTTATTCCTTTAGATTGTAGCGTGATTAAAGCATCAAAAGCATCTTCATACAAAGATTCTACATTACCTGCATTAAGCACACTAAGAAAAGTGGTTTTTCCTAAATCTGTTAATAACAAGAAACCTTGCTTTAAATTTTGAGCTAACACTTGCGGGACATTCAACCCTAATTGCAATAATTGCTCTGTTATCTTAACAAATGGACGACAATCTTCATTTAAAGGAGGAGCGTCCATAATAATTAAACTATCGGGCAGGTTAGAGGCTTTATGATTTGATAGCTCTATTCTGTAATAACTTCTAAAACTGGCATCATTAGAAGCCGCTATAGGTTGGGTATAATTAACACCTTTAAGTTGAGGGCAGGATGTTAGCCATTGGAGTAGTTCTTCAAATCTTTCTGTCATGATTCTCTTAGTCGGGTAAAATGTTTAATTTAATGCATAATTCACGATTTAAGGTCTAATGTCAATTCTTGTTCCAAAATTTCTTAACAAAACCTTCTACAAAAACTATTTACTTGGATTTTGTAGTTTTTTGGGTCTATTTTTCTACCAGAGCATAGTTTTGGCAGAGAATAAATGCTTACCTGTATGGATTGCAGAGCCTAGAGATCTTCCTGCTGCTAACAGCCCAAAAACTATAGAAGTAAACCAGCTTAGTCAACCCGAAAAATATATTTTCAATCTAAAAGGGCAAGTACATATTTCACAGCCAGGAATGGTGCTTATTTCTGATTTTGCAAGCATTAATCAAAAACAACAAACCGCTGAAAGCTGGGGGCAAGTGCAACTTTTTAATCCAAATATAATTATAACAGCAACCAACGCTAAGCTAAATCAAATAAACAATACCGCATTTCTTGAAAACACTCAGTATCAGTTCAAACAAAATCGCTCACATGGCAGAGCTGAAACCATTTATTTAAATCAAGATAAAAACTTAGCTAAACTCACCCAAGCAACCTATACCACCTGTCCGATTATTACTCAAAAAGACAAAAAAGAATCCGTAACAAATAAGGTAGACTGGAAGCTGGACTTCTCAAGATTAGAAATTAACAACCAAACTCGGCGTATTTATGGCCATCACTCTTTACTTTATTTTAAAGATGTCCCTCTCTTTTACACCCCTTACATTAGCTTTCCCATGGATGAAAGAGCTTCTGGTCTTCTATTTCCAAGCTGGGGAGCACATAAGTCGCTTACCCAAACCGATAGTGAGCTTTATTTCTTTCAACCCCTCTATATCAATTTAGCTCCTCATTATGATGCAACGTTAACATTTATTCAAATGGAATCCAGAGGTACGGCACTAGAAAAAGAATTTCGCTATTTACAACCCAACCATTCTGCAGAATTAACCCTAACAGGGTTAAACGACCAACTTACACAACGCGAAGGGCTGGCGTATATTAATAGAGAAGGTCAAGTACAGCATGGAGATAAAATCTCACAACGATGGCGCGGCAAGTTAATTGCCAAACAACAATGGACACCAAGGCTAACCAGCAATGTTTTATGGCATCAATCCTCAGACTATCATTTCTATAATGACATCCCTGTTGAAGCTAATTTAAGCACCGCAAGCCAAGCAAAACGCCATATTAACTTAAACTACCAACAAGGAAATTTTCGTGGCAACATCAATACCACCAGTTTTTTAAGATTAAGAAAACATGCCGCTTATAACTATGAAAAAAGACCTGAAATTAACTTAATGTATGGTAATAAACTGCATAACCATCAAAACTTACACTACAAAATTACAGGACAAATGACTGAATTTGATATACCCTTTGAAGGTCATAATAGACCAGAAGCCAAAAGAACTGTCTTAACACCCTCACTAAGTTATATTAATTACCAACCCTTTGGTAAATTAGAAGTTAATTTAATTGCCAATCAAGTCAATTACACCATGCAAAACAATCACCACAATACCACAGGAAGTAAATATCATAAAATCTCAGTGCCTCAATTTGCAATTAAAGCGGGATTAAATTTTGAACGCTACATGTCATTTGGTGAAGCTAATATTATTCAAACTCTAGAACCCCAAATACAATATTTGTATGTTCCTTATCAAGACCAATCTAAAATACCCTTGTTTGACACTGGCACAAGAAGCTTAAATTTCTCCAATATTTTTGCTTTTAATAGATTTTCTGGTTCAGATAGAATTGGAGATACCAACCAAATTTCTGCCGCCTTAACCACTCGCTTCTTGAATCAAAACGGCTCTTCTCTTGCAGAGGCTGGGCTAGGGCAAATTTTTTATCTTGCCGATAGGCAGGTACAACTATTTGGCAACATACCAAAAACCAGTAAGGTCTCCGATTATTTTGTTAAACTCGGTACAATCGTAGGGCCAGTTCATTTTTCTTCAACTAGACAATATTCACATAAAAACTTGGCGTTAACCCATGCGAATAATCGCTTAAGACTAGAGTTTCCCACTCATTTCAAACTACTACTAAGCCACACTATTAGCAACCATAACCTACCAGGAGAAAACGAAGATATTGCAACAGGATTTAACTGGGATATAAACGATAACTGGAGCTTAGGAAGCTACTGGAACTACAACTTTACCCAGAACCGTAAAGTAGAAACTTCACACTCTTTAAGATACGATAGCTGTTGCTGGGCATCAGAATTATCAATTCAAGAAACAAAACTAAACAATGGTCTGTATAATTACAGCATACAATATGTATTTGAGCTCAAAGGGCTCAGTTCTGTCGGCACAACTTTTAAAGATTACTTAGGCAAAAAATTGAACTTTTAATTATGAAAAACTCTTTCTTCTACATTATTTTCTTCTTAAGCTTATCAGGGGTTTTTCACCCAGCTTGGGCACAACCCGTTAATAATACTAAACTATTAGACTCTATTGTTGCCATAGTCAATGACAATATCATCCTTTCTTCTGAACTAGAAGAGCGAACGGTTGAAGCCGTCAAAGATTTAGCTATCCGCAATATAGCAATAGACGACCCTTCCCAACTTAAAATAAAAGTTCTTGATGCTATGATTTTAGAAAGATTACAGCAAGAACGAATTAAACAACTTGGCTTAGATGTTAGCGATGAAGAAGTTTTTGCACAATTACAAAAAATTGCCGAACAAAATAAGCTCTCTATTGCCCAACTAAGAGAAAACTTAAACTCTCAGCAAATCAACGGTTTTCAAAAAACACGCAATAAAATCCGTGAACAAATGCTAATACAAAAATTACGCGATGTTGACATACTGGCAAGAACCCAAGTTACAGAAGGGGAAATTGATAATTTCTTGCAAAGAACTAGATTACAAAATCAAAATATTGAATATCATCTACAACATATTATGGTTGCATTGCCTGAAAATAGCACTCCCCAAGAAAAACAACAAATCCAACGCACCGCACAAAACATCTTAGATAAAATTGCACAAGGTCAAGATTTTAGTGAACTGGCAGTAAAATATTCAACTGGAAATAAAGCTCTAAAAGGCGGCAATCTTGGTTGGTTGGGCATGGACAAAATACCTACTTTTTTCCTTGACGCTGTTGTCAATCTAGATACAGAAGAGGTCAGCTATTTAATAACCAGTCCCATTGGCTTTCATATCGTTAAATTATTAGGGAAACGCGATAAAGATATCCTAATGACCAATCAATACAAACTTTATCAACTAACGATTTCATCTAAACACGCTATAAATCTATCTATCCCCCCTGCTCCACTGCTCCATTTATCAAGAAAAACACGCAGCTTAGAAGATTTTAATACTCTAACAAAACAACTTTATGGCACACCCTATTCCGTCAATAAAACCCGTTATCTAGGCTGGAAAACCATCAAACAGTTGCCTTTAAATTATGCAGAAGCTTTAAAAACAATTCACAGACCAGGGCAAGCCACACCTCCATTTGCAACCGAGCAAGGCTGGGTTATTCTTTACCTAGACAATATTCGTCAAACAGATTTAAACCAAACCAATAAACGCTTACAGGCAATGCAAACTATTAGAATTCAAAAAGCGAATGAAACCTTCGAAATTTGGTTAAGACGCTTAAAAGAAGACGCTAGTATTGATAACCGCTTAATTAACCCTATCAATGCAAATTCAATTTTATGACCCACAGAATTGCCATTACCCTCGGAGAACCCGCAGGCATTGGGGTTGAACAAATCCTATTGCTTTCTCAAACTAATTGGGAAATAGAATGGATTGTTATTGGAAATTTAAACCTCATTAAACAGGTTGCTACAGACAAAAAATTAAACTGCAACTTTATTAAATACCATAAAACCACTCCAGCTAGCCCCAATTTAAAAGGGCAAATTAAAGTGATAGACATTCCTCTTACTCAAGCCGTTGAGTTTGGAAAGCTTAATGTTAAAAACACCCGTTTTGTTTTAAAGATACTAGATAGAGCAATTTCTGGTTGCCTCAACCAAGAATTTGATGCCATGGTAACAGGAGCAGTTCACAAAGGTATTATCAATGATGCAGGTCTAAAATTTACTGGGCATACAGAATATTTAGCTGAAAAATCGGCAACGAACCAAGTCGTGATGATGTTAGCAACCCCTGATCTTAAAGTGCCATTAGCAACAACACACCTGCCGCTAAAAGAAGTGCCTAATGCCATTACCAAAAAATTATTAGAAGATGTTATCAATATAACAATGAACTCACTAGAACGGCAATTTAATATAAACAATCCTAGACTTTATATAGCAGGCCTTAATCCCCACGCAGGAGAAGACGGGCATTTAGGCACGGAAGAAATTGAAATCATGATTCCCGTCATTGAGCGATTAAAATCTAAATATCCCAATCTTATTGGCCCCTTACCTGCCGACACCATGTTCACCCACGACAAAATAACTAAAGGAGACGCTTTTTTAGCCATGTATCATGACCAAGGACTGCCAGTTTTAAAACATATTGGCTTTGGATCTGCAGTCAATGTTACCCTTGGGCTTCCCTTTATAAGAACCTCTGTTGACCATGGAACTGCCCTGGATATTGCAGGAAAAGGACTCTGCACCGACAGCAGTTTTAGATATGCAATTAAAGTTGCTTGTGAGATGTTACAAGGAAAAACAAATGTTAAACCATAGCCATAATCATAATCATAAAAAACAATTTGGACAAAACTTTCTTAATAGCCCTCGTATTATTCATCAAATTGTCGCGAGCATTCAACCTAAAAACAATCAGCATCTAGTAGAAATTGGACCTGGTGAAGCCGCTCTCACAAAGCCTTTACTAGAAGTGGTTAAAAAACTCGATATTATCGAAATTGATAATGACTTAATTGCCCCTCTGACCCAAAGATTCCAAGATAATCCTGCCTTTAATTTACATCATACTGATGCCTTAAAATTTGATTATTCACAACTTTTAGAGCCAGCAGAATCACAACTTAGAATAGTTGGAAATTTACCCTATAATATTTCTAGCCCCTTAATGTTTCACCTACTAACCTATGCTGATAAAATTCAAGACATGCATTTTATGCTGCAAAAAGAAGTTGTTAGTAGAATCACCTCCAAGCCAGGATACAAAACTTACGGAAGATTAAGCGTGATGCTTCAATATCACTGCTTAACTGAATTTCTTTTTAGCGTTGGTCCTGAAAACTTTACCCCTTCACCAAAAGTTGACTCTGCAATCATTCGCTTAACACCCTATTTAAAAAAGCCTTTTATCGCCAATAATGAAACTGACTTTACTAATTTTGTACGCCAATCTTTTAGCCAAAAACGAAAAAACCTTAGAAATAATTTAAAAGGCTGGCTAGATGACAAACAGATTCAACAATGCAACATTGACCCTAATATTCGTGCCGAACAGCTAAGTGTTGAAAGTTTTGTTAACTTATGCAACTTCTATTCAAAGATTAAACTCTAATGGCTACCTATATCATTGGTGATTTACAGGGATGTTACGATGAACTACTAAAACTATTAGACCATATTCACTACAATCAAAAAAAAGATGAACTCTGGTTCGTAGGTGATATTGTCAACCGAGGCCCTAAATCATTAGAATGCTTACGATTTGTTAAAAATCTCGGCAAGAAAGGTAAAATGGTTCTAGGAAATCATGACATTCATTTATTAGCTGCCTATACTGGTATAAAAAGATACCAGTCAAAAAAAGACACTCTCCAGCCAATACTGGAAGCTAAAGATAAGGATGAATTAATCAACTGGCTTCGCTGCCAACCACTGTTAATTTCACATAATCACTTACCTGTGGTGATGGTACATGCGGGTATTCCTCCTCAGTGGAGCATTGACAAAGCTAAAAAACATGCAAAAGAAGTTGAGATTATTTTACAAGCAGACAATTGGCAAACGGCTATTCGCGATCATTTATTTGGAAATGACCCAAAAGAATGGCAAGATTCTTTAGAATCTTGGGATAAACTACGATATATTGTCAATGCTTTTACTAGAATGAGGCTATGCAATAAAAAAGGAACCCTTGAATTTAATCATAAAAGTTCGGTTAAAAACTTAAACACTGAATACCAGCCTTGGTTTAACTTTCCTCAGCGTAAAAACAAAAACCATGAAATATTCTTTGGTCACTGGTCTACTTTAGGAGAAATAGACAACTACAATGTACATTCCACCGACACTGGCTGTCTTTGGGGAGGGCATCTTACCGCTTACTGTCTAGAAACACAACAAAGACATTTCATAGACTGTAATCAAAAAATAAAACCTAAAAACACTTAATTTTTATCTAAAGAAATAAACTTATGAATCAACAAGATACATCCGAAAACACCATATCTCACCCAAAACCAGAAAACATGTTAGAACGCCTTAACCAAGTAGATACAACTATTTTCAGCCTAGAACAAGTTACCGATGAGGTAAAAGGAAAATATGCTTGGGTTTTTATTCTAACCATGCCTATTGTTGCAATTTTACTCATGGTTTTTACCCTGCTAGGAACCTTTATAACAGGACATTTTATTGCCAGCTTTATTTTAACGGCTATTTTACTTTTTATTTTAGGAAAAATAGTTGATCAATTTGAACAAAAGTTTCGTTATCAAGCACGCATTGAAGTCATGCGTCGTATTTATGAAACCGAAGAAGATTATGGCCTTATACCTCATTTTAAAGATTTTTTACCTCCAAAATATCGACATTTATGTCAATCATTAAAAAAACATAACTATCAATATGTCAATCAATATATTGCTGCATTAACGCTACTACAAGAAAAACTTGACCCAGAAAAATTTACACGCAACTGGTATATACGATACCCAGAACTGGCTCCCGAAGAAACAACTGAAAAAACGATTAAAGATACAGGCCTTGACTACAATGAAAAATAAATTGCATAACGCCTTAGAAGCAATTAGGGGCTTTAAAATCCCAGAAATACCTCACGAAGTTATCCTACTTGAAGCTGAGATTAAAGCTAAATTTTGCGATTCTCAGAGCATTGCCACCATTATTGAAAGAAACACAACTTTATCAGGAAGGGTAATTAAACTTATCAACTCACCGATAATGAAATTACAACTAAAAACGCCCGTTATCTCGATCAGAGACTCTGTGCAATTATTGGGGCTAGACAACCTTTATAACCTAGTTGTTGTCTCTGCTTTAAAAGACTTATTTCCCTTGAAAGGTCTGCATGAAGAAATCATGAACAATAGCCTAGATGTTGCTTACTGTATGGCAGAAATTTCTGACCATGTACACGGAATTTCACGAGATGAAGCCTATATGCTAGGACTTTTCCATAACTCTGGTGCATTAATGCTCGCTTCTGTTAATGAAAAAAAATATAGCAAATTATTCTATAGCTCCCAAAGCCTTCCGCTTAGTGTTTTACAAAAAGAAGAAGTTGTTTTTGATACCAATCATGCAATTGTTGGCGTATTAGTAACCAAAAAATGGCGCCTACCCATAGACATGATTAATGCCGTTATGCTACACCACACCCAAAGTTGCGAAAGTATTAAAAAAGATCAAGTAAGGCTTATGGTTGCCATGCTAAAAATATCTAATTCTATTGTGTCAGAAATCTTATTAGGTTCTTATCGTGGAGGAGAAATGGATCTCTATGAAAAAGATGGTATTGATGAACTTATGTTAAAGCAAGAAGACATCAAAGACATTAGAGCGGGGCTTATGAGCTACACACTTAAGTAACTATTTTCAACAACTAGATGAATGGAGTGGCTACACTATTTAGAAATAAAAAGGCCATTTTAACTTCGCTAAAACAGGACATTACTACTTTCGACTAACAATATTTAAATTAAAAAATCCATGGTTTTAATCGTAGATAATGTCATTCATAATCGTGAACTCATTAAACAAAACTTAGAGCCCTTTGAGATAAATATTAAAGAGGCCGATAACGGAAAGATAGCAGTAGAACTCTGCCAGTTACATTCTATAGATTTAGTATTAATGGATATTAAAATGCCTATTATGAATGGTTATCAAGCTACAAAATTAATAAAAAAACATAACCCCAATATTCCTGTTATTGCTGTAACAGCTTCCACCACCGCTGAAGATATGAAAAAAATCAAAGAATTTAAGTTTGATTATAATATGAGAAAACCTATATTTAAGCATGATTTATTTACTGGACTGATGAAATTCTTACCCTATAGCACAATGGATAAACCCTTAAAAGAAAACGATTCAATTAGCTCCAGCCTTTCTTTTGTTAATGATCCAGAACTCAAAAAGAAGATACTGCCCTTATTTGAAACTGCAAAAAACAGCAATAATATTGATGATATTAAGAAACTTGCTTTGGTAATTCAGAAAATAACAAAAGATTCAAAAAATAAACCATTAGAAACTTATGCACAAAACTTACTTCTTGCAGTAGACAATTTTGATATTGAAAAAATGAAAAACCTACTAGGAAAGTTACCTTTTTAATTTAAGGAATTTATACCCTGAGACCTTTGCATAAATCTAAACGAAGAGATAAACTTAGGCAATCGCTAGCGACCACCTAGTTTTTTTAAGGAACCGCTTAAGGAAACACTTAACTAAATCAAGATGAATTTTAACCATTTTCATCCATTTTTATCCATGATTCCT
>CAYLXI010000058.1:0-10355 GCA_964387695.1 uncultured Piscirickettsiaceae bacterium | reverse complement strand
GCTCTCTAGTGATTCCCCCATTTGATAAGTTGAAGCACCAATAGAAACCGAAATTTTTAGAGGTTCTTTTTGTGACTTTACCTTTAAGTCTTTCTTATAAATTCTATTGCGAATTTGTTCTGCGACTTTTAGAGCAGCATCATAATGTGTGTTGGTAAGAACAATCACAAATTCTTCTCCGCCAATACGGGCAATTAAATCTTTTCCTTTGGTTTCATGTTTTAAAAATTTAGCAAGAAAACGAAGAACACTATCTCCAAGTAGATGCCCATAAGAATCATTAATGTTTTTAAAAAAGTCGATATCTAAAATAAGCAGAGCAAATGAAGATTCATTTTCTTGTGCTTGCTGCATAATCTCTTTAATTTCTTTATTAAAACTTCGACGGTTAGGAATATTAGTAAGTTCATCTATTAAAGAGGCGTGTTTAAATTTTTCTACTTCACTATTTAGGCGTTGAATTTCTTGTTGGGCCTTATCAACGTAAATTTTTAAATGCTCTGTTTGTGATTTTTGTTTGTCGATAATAGGTAGAATATTTTCTTGTAAGATTTTAATGATCTGCCCTGAAGACTTCTGCTTTTTAAGGTCAGTTAAATGGTCTTTAAGATTATTTTCGTGAATATTGGAGTCCGTTAACCAGCCGTCCATACTTAAAGATAAGGTATTTATAAGTTCATCAAAATTTTCATTTAGTGAGCTATTATTTAAAAACATCATTATGGTTTCATTAAATAACTGAAATGCAGAATTATCATCGTAAGCTTTTAAAGATAAAAGAATATCTACCTGTTCAGTAAGAAAAGAATCCGCTTTACTTAGCCATTCATATATTAATGCAAAATGAACTGGATTAGAACTTAGCTTTAAAGACTGGATTTTATCCAGAGCTTGGTAAGAAGTCTCTAAGGCATCTCTCTCATTTAGATGGTGATAGCGAGAAGGTTTTATTAAAAGTTTATTCATTTATTTACCAAATCAGAGGCTTATAGCCCTCTTCTTGTAATTCCATTAAGGCGGCAGCTCCAACTTCGGCATATTCTGCGAAGGGTCTCATATTTGAATCTGACCAACCAATTGTATTCATAGTGTTTCCACAAGCTATCCAGCGAACATTATAGTCTTTAGCGAAGCTGCCAATGCGTTCATAGGTTAGGGGGTCAACCTTGCGTTTAGGTTCTTTTGCCAATACATGTAACCCAGGGCCAATGGCAACAACGGCAATATCTACATTATCACCGTAGCGTTTAATCATAGCTTGAATAGAGTTTAAAATACTGATTTGGTATGATTTATCCGCACTATTCCACATATAAACGGCTTTGTGTTCCGCAGGATCTCCTGGGAATCGGTCGCTTGGAAGATTTTGTAATTCAGGCACTTTTTTCAGCTCAAATGAACCTGTTGTTTGATCTGAAGAAGCGACAACATTTGTATGGATAAGCAAAAACCCCAAAACAATAATAAACATTATTTTGTACAGTTTCATTAAAGAACCTCTAATTATTTTATGCAGGCTAAAAGTGCCGCTATTTTCACTGCACTTTGTTTCAATAGCTAGCTATTACGCCCCATTTCAGCATAAATAACGACATTTTTCTCAGCCTAATTCTAACCTTAGTTATTAAGCGATTACTTAACCTACGGCTAACAACGCCTAGTGAACAAGCTCTAACCGTCTATATCCAGTTTCTAAGTAGTGATTTGGATATGAAGATTTACTTTCAGATAACTAGCAATTATTATACAATTTATATATAAGAAAGGACTTAAATTATGTTAATGCATCAGCAAATAAAACTTAAGCTACAAGAAGATTTAGAAACAAATTTCTTGCAACTAGACAATGAAAGTCACTTGCATTCAGGGAACGCTACAGAGTCTCATTTCAAGTTAACCCTTGCCAGCCCAATATTTGAAGGGGTTTCTAGGGTCAAAAGACATCAAGCTATTTATAAAATATTGTCTGCGGAAATACCGCTTTTTCATGCCTTGGCTCTGCATATTTATTCAGAAAAAGAATGGCAAGAAAAATCAATTATACCTATTTCAACGCCTTGTGCTGGTGGACATGATTAAGAGAATATTTAAAATATCTAGCAAGAACTTAGTTTTAATGCAGTATTCGCATAAATATTTCAAATATTTTTTATTTTAATAAATAACATCACATATATTTTTGTATAATACGCACTTTCCAAGTTCTTGGAAGATCTAATCGGGATGTAGCGCAGTTTGGTAGCGCACTACACTGGGGGTGTAGTGGTCGCAGGTTCAAATCCTGTCATTCCGACCATTTAATGACTAAAAGATTCAATCCATACGAATACCCAAATACCTATTTATAAAACTGACATATAGTCAACTACCGTTATATTTAGACTTTCATCCAATGGCTCAAAAAACAATTCTCTATTCTATCTTATCATCATAACCTTCACTTTTATTTAATAAAAAATAGGTAATTCCTAATGCCAAAACTGCAGCGGCGGTGGCAAAAATATACATGGGAATAATTTCGTTAAAATCAATAATAATAACCTGCCTTGCAATCGCCATTAAGGCGGTTGCCACAACAAGCTTTAAGGGAATAATATCGGTTCTAAGATAAATCTCAATGTTACGGAATATTTCAATCGCTATTAAGACGGCTAAAAAAGCGGCAAAAATTTTAAATAAATCAGATATATTTAGCAGAAAAACGGGCGGTTGCATTAATCTATGGTGGATGACATAAATAACATCAATTACACCCCAAAAAATAACCATAACCAGCAAAACAGCTAAAGCCCTTACGGCTATTTTAATTAGCCTATGTAAAAAAGCTATTAAAGGTTCGTCATGTTCTACTGGCAGTTCATCATGTTTTTTCATTTTCTACATTACACCATCTAAATAAACTATTAATTTTTAACAAAATTGTACAAATAAAGGTATAGCTTACAGCATTAAAACCTTGCATTCAAAGTCTATATCTCAACTTAATACTTGTTTAGGGTGGGATATGAAGCTATAAAGTACAATCTACACTGCTATATGCCAGTTTTATAGGGATTTAGTATTAGGTGTTAACAAGGCGTTAGCTCATTTCTTGTGGGTCAATATCAATATTCCAGCGAACTTTTCGCCCCAATTTAGAAGTATAAAAGTTAGATTCTATTGAGCCTAGCCACTGATGCAATAAGCCTCGTTGGCTAGATTGTAGTAGCAACTGATAACGAAAACGCCCCTGCCTTTTTAACATAGGGGCTGACACAGGCCCTTGCACTAAAAGCTGATCTCTTTTTGATTTTTCTTTTTCTAAGGACAAAACCTCTGGTTTAATAAAAACAAGTTGCTGCTTTATCTCATTTAGAAAGCTCCAACCCGCGTTAAAATCATTGGCTTCTGCACGAATTAATATTTGATATGCATAAGGAGGCAAATCAGCCATCTCGCGATCTTTTAATGCCTTTTTAGCAAAAGAACTGTAGCCTTCTGTAATAAGTTTTTTTAATAGGGGGTGTTCAGGGTGGTGTGTTTGGATTAAAACAAAGCCTTTTTTGTCTGCCCGACCCGAACGCCCAGACACTTGCACTATTAATTGAGCCATTCGTTCAGAAGAGCGAAAATCTGCCCCAAAAAGTCCTTGGTCTATATCCAATATTCCAACTAAAGTAACCCTAGGAAAATGATGCCCTTTAGCAAGCATTTGCGTGCCAATTAAAATATTGTACTTACCTTCTGTAGCCTGTTGAGTAAGGGTGTTTATCTGCCCTTTTAGACGCGTGGTATCTCTATCAATTCGTAAAATATTTTCTTTTGGAAACCACTCTTGCATTACGGTTTCTAAACGCTCCGTGCCTTGTCCAATCTTAACGAACTCTTCTGCATTGCAATCCAGGCAATGGCGAGGTGCTTTATGCTGATGTCCACAATGATGGCAACGCAACTCATTAAATTGCTGATGATAAGTCATATTCACATCACAGCTCGAACAAGTTGCCTGCCATCCACATTCATGACACATTAAAACAGGAGAAAATCCACGGCGGTTTAAAAACAATAAAACTTGATTTCCTGCTTTAATATGCTGTTCTATTTGCTTTTTAAGTTTTCTAGACACACCTTCAGCCATTTTTTCACCTCGGATATCTAGCAAACCAACCTTGGGAAGATTTGCATTGCCCGCTCTTTGTGTGAGCTTTAAGTGGCGATAACGCCCTGATATGACATTATGAAAGCTTTCAAAAGATGGGGTAGCGGTTCCTAAAACGACAGGAACTTTTTCAAGGTGGGCTCGGCGCACCAAACAATCTCTGGCAGAATAACGAAGCCCATCTTGCTGCTTAAATGATAGGTCGTGTTCTTCGTCTATAATGCACAAACCAAGGTTAGAGAAGGGAGTGAAAATTGCCGAACGAGTTCCCAATAAAACCGCTACTTTATCGTTTTTAATGAGTGACCAGGCACAGTGCCTTTCTTTATCACTTAATCCTGAATGAATAACCGCAACTGGCTGTTGTAAATAGGCTTCAAACCTTTGCACGGTTTGAGGGGTTAAGCCTATTTCTGGTACTAAAACTAAAACCTGTTTATTCAACTTTATTATCTGCTCAATCATGCCAAGATAAACTTCTGTTTTGCCGCTTCCCGTAATTCCCTCTAACAAAAAAGCATTAAACCCTTGGCTCTTAGATACCTCATTGACAGCATCTTGTTGCTGTTCATTTAATAAATGGTTGGGCTTGGTTGTTTTTGGAACCTTGGGCAAACAAGACCCTTCAGTTTTTTCAACCCAGCCCTGTTCGATTAAGCGCTTTATTGGTGTTCTCCAGTTACTTAGCTTTAAATTTAAGTCTTCCGTCGTTCTGGGCATCGCACTTGTTTGCAATTCTTTCATTATGGCAAGCTGCTGTTTGGCACGACTGGATATTTTAGCTTCTCCTTGCTTAGCTGCCTGTGTTAGCCTCCAGACAGAAATCCCTGCCGCCTTAACCTTTTCTCCCTGTCGTAATCTTTTTGGTAAAGCCGTTTGTATTACATTTCCAATAGGTTCATGATAATAAAAACTTGCCCATTGTAAAAAATCCATTTCTGCAGCAGAAAAAATTGCTTTTGTATCAATAACAGTCTTAATAGGCTTTATTTTAGATACATCATAGTCAACACTGTTTTTTAAGGAGACCACAATGCCCACAATGTCTTTATTGCGAAAGGACACCCATACTCGTCCTCCTACAACTGGATTAGAGCTTTCAGAAGACTCTACAGCTAAATCACCTGCTTTAGTTTGATAGCTTAGAGGCGTTAAAAAAGGACCTGGAATAGCAACTTGAACAAACATTTACAACCCTTAAAGATTTTCACAATTATTATGATACGAGGAAGCTCTTAACAACTAAGATTATTTTATGCTGGCTAAAAGAGCCGATATTTTCACTGCAATTCGTTGCAATAGCTAGCTATTACGCCTCATTTCAGCACAAATAGCGACTCGTTTTTCTCAGCCTAATTCTAACCTTAGTTATTAAGCAATTCCTTAAATCCCTTAAATATAGGGTTATATTTTGGTTTGGGCTTGAAATTTGTCTAGACTAATTTCAATTAAACCTGATCGATCTCTGTTAGGGCCTTTTATGATTTCTTCGCCAGCCCAAGCGTGACCATGAACCACCTCGTAAGTTGCGGGTATTTTATTGTCTTTTCTCTGGAGTCTGAAATCTTCATAATGTTCTAGCATTTGGGAGAATCGATGTTTTCCCATAAGGCCTTTGGGGCGATTGCGATAAGAATTGGTGGCTCCAATGGCTTTTAGGTCTTTTAAAACGCTAAGGGGTTTTTCATAAGTTAAAGTAAAATTTTCGACATCCATTACAGGTTGTCCAAATCCATTACGAACCAATGCGTCGCCAATATCGTGCATGTCAATAAAGGTATTTACATGCTCAAATTTATCTGTTTTTGACCAAGATTGGCGCAGTTCTTTTAAAGTGTCTGGACCAAAAGTGGTGAAAATAACCACACCTTCAGAGCGTAATACTCGACGAAATTCTAAAAATACCGCGTCTAAATCATCGCACCACTGCAACATTAAATTACTGACGATTAAATCGACAGAAGCATTAGAAAAAGGCAGTTGATAAACATCGGCATTAATAAAAGAAGCGGTTTGAGACTTAAAAGATTGAACCATTTTTTTTATAAATGGGAGTGTTTGTTTGCTAAGTGTATTTTGTGCAACTTGCAACATGGAGGGAGATAAATCTACTCCGTAAACTTGTGCTTTAGGATAGCGTTGGATAATTTTTTGAGTTAAAAGGCCTGTTCCTGCTCCTAAATCAAGGACTACTTTAGGATTAATTGTCATTAGATCTAGGCGTTCATTTAAGTGTTCGGCAACTTGTTTTTGTAATACGGCCGCTTCATCATAGCTAACAGCAGCTTTATTAAAATGTTGTTGAATATGAAAGCGATTATAAGATTGCATTACAGTTTGCTCTTAGCAATAAAGTTTAATATTTGTTGTGCGGTTTCTTCTGGGTGAGAAAAAAATGGCATATGACTGGCATCTTTGATAATAATGACCTCTGCCTTGGGTTGTAATTGGGTTAAATCGGTTAGTAGAGCTTGCGGAATTAAAGGATCAAACTCTCCTAACAACCATAAGGTTGGGGGTTTAAGAGTGTTAAGGTTTTTACGGTTATCTAGGTCGCGTAACAAAGACAGCCCTTGAGTTAAGCCTGAAATTTTAGGAAGCTTTCTTCCTGTCATGTGTGCCATGAGTTTTTTTATTAAAGGGCGAGCATTTTTTGAGCCTTGTAGTTGTAAACGCCAAAATTGTTTTAGCACACTGGTATATTCAATCCCTACAGATTTTATAAAATCTTTTAATAACTTAGGGCTAACCGCATGATTCCATCCGTCTAATTGAGTAAATTTTGGGGTGGAAGCAATGCAGATTAAGCTTTGTATTTTTTCGGGATGATTAAGGGCTAGTTTTTGACTTAAAATGCCTCCAAGTGACCATCCTATCAGGTGGGTTTTTTCAGGAAGGCTTGCATTTAAAGCCTCTAACCATGCTTTTTCTATATTTAAAGGCTTATTAATTTCAGGGCTTATTCCAAACCCAGGAAGCTCAATTAAATGCAGGGTAAAATTTTGTAAAAAGAAGAGTTTTGTCCAGTCTCGCCAAATTGAATTGGTAGATCCCCAGCCATGAATTAAAGTAAGGTTGGGGTTTGCTTGCCCAAGGTCATTAAAAGATTTAAATATTTCACAGTTTAATTTCATGTTGAGACCTTTGCCAGAGTAATTTGTGAGAGTAAAGTTATAGCTTTTTTAATCGGTTAATTATGTTGTGAAAAGCTCTCATATTGGATATTTTACTCTTTTTAATGCCTCTAGTAGTTTATAAACTTGCTCTAATGAATGTGCCGCACTTAAAGTGATTCGTAATCTTGAGGAGTTTTTTGTAACCGTAGGGGGGCGAATCGCAACAACCCAAAAACCTTGTTTTTTTAAAAGCTCGCTCCATTTTAAAGCCACTTTAGATTCACCTAGTAATATAGCCTGAATAGGGCTAGAAGAGGGGATTAATTTTAGTCCTAAAGAAGCAGCTCCTTGTTTAAAGGTATTAATGAGTTTAAATAAGTGTTCTCTTTCGGCTTCAAAATTAATAACACATTTTAAAGCGGCTCGACTGGCTACTGCCATAAGAGGCGACATGGCAGTGGTGTACATATATGGTCGGGCAAAATTGATAAGAGTTTCAATTAAAACTTGACTGCCAGCCACAAAAGCGCCACTTGTGCCAAAAGCCTTACCTAGTGTTCCCATTAAAATACTGTTGCTATCTTGGCTGCAATTAAAATATTCAAAAGAACCTTTACCGTGTTTTCCCAGCACGCCGAGTCCATGAGCATCATCTATCAAATACCACGCCTGGTAATTTTGAGACAGCTTTTTAATCTCCGCAAGTGGTGCTATCTCTCCATCCATGCTGAACACGCCATCTGTTGTAATTAAGCAAGCATTGTCTTGTGAGTTGTTGGCTTGCAAACGCCGCTCTAACGATTGCATGTCTAGGTGAGAGTATCGTTTAAAGGTGGCTTCACTTTGTAACGCACCATCAATTAAAGAGGCGTGATTGAGCTTGTCTCCTAGAATTAAATCGCCCTTGTGCATCAGGGCTTGTTGCACCGCAAGATTTGCCATATAGCCAGTAGAAAACAGCAACACGGCTTCTACATCTAACCAATCGGCAAGCTCCTCTTCTAATATCTGGTGCTGTAAGTGATGCCCCGTGATAAGATGTGCGGCACCTGAGCCAGTGTTTATCCCATTTCTTAAGGCTTGTTGTATTGCCTCTTTAATATCTGGGTGGTTAGCAAGCCCTAGGTAGTCATTAGAAGAGAAGTTAGTCACTTTTTGGTTGTTAATGGTCATAATGGATTGTTGTGAAGCACTAACAACGGCTAGCTGACGATAGAGGTCTTGGTCTTTACATGCAGCAAGAAGAGGTTGAAACCTTTGGGTGATGGATTGTTTTTTCATTTATTAGGGCGAGCTTATGCACTGAGTTCAGTGATTTGTTTACGCAAAGATTGGGCAACAGCTTCGGCTTTTTTGTTGGTTTGCATATTTAGGCCAAGCTTGGCAAATAGCATTAAATCATGGTTAGACTCTGGGTTTTCTGTGGTGAGTAACTTGTCACCATAAAAAATAGAGTTTGCACCAGAAAAAAAACATAAGGCTTGGGCTTCATCGCTTAGAGTCATGCGTCCTGCTGATAAGCGAACATAGGTTTCTGGCATTAAAATTCTTGCGGTTGCAATCACTCTAATGAATTCAAACGAATCCGTCTTGCCTCTCATGTGGGCAAGTGGCGTACCTTCCACTGGCACTAATAAGTTGATGGGTACAGAGTTGGGATGACGACGCATGGTGGCAAAGGTTCTTAATAGCTCTGCTCTATCTTTATGCTCTTCACCCATGCCGATAATGCCACCAGAACAAACATTGATGTCTGCCTTTTGTACCTTGTCAATGGTGTCTAGGCGGTCTTGATAGTTACGAGTGGTAATGATTTTGGGGTAAAAAGCTTCCGAAGTATCAAGGTTGTGATTGTAATAGTCTAGTCCAGCTTCTTTTAGCTGTGCAACTTGATCATCATTGAGCATGCCGAGTGTTAAGCAGGTTTCTAGCCCTAGTTCTTTAACCACTCGTACCATTTCTAGCACTCTGGGGAAGTCTTTCTTATTGGGATTACGCCAAGCTGCCCCCATGCATAAACGGGTTGCTCCGCGTTCTTTAGCAACCAAAGCTTGCTCAATAACTTCTTGAACCTCCATCATTTGTTCTTTTTCAAGGTTGGTGTTATTTCTTGCACTTTGAGAGCAATAAGCACAATCTTCGGCACAGCCACCCGATTTAATATTAACCAAAGTGCTGGTTTGAATTTCATTTGGATCAAAAAATTGGCGATGTACGGTTTGGGCTTGAAAAATTAAGTCATTAAAAGGTTGATTAATGATGTGTTTAATTTCAGATAATGTCCAGTCTGTACGTATTTTTTCCTGTTTTATCATTCCCAGATGCTCATGTACTTAATATTTATAATTGGGTATTATAACCCAAATCCTTTTTGAAAATTTTATGATAAAACAAAGCTTAGCCTTCTTAAAAAATTGGTGCTTTCCACCTACTTGTGTTTTAACTAAATTACCAGGTCTGGTAAGTTTAGATTTGTCCGCAGAAATTGTTGAGGGGTTCAAATATCAAACAATCGTTTGCCCGATTTGTGCTGAACCAACTTATGATGGATTAACAATCTATAATGGATTAATTTGTGGCACTTGCTTAAGTCATAAACCAAGTTTTGATGCGACACAAGTTTTTTATGATTTTGATCATAATATGCGTAAGTTGATTCATTTGTATAAGTTTAAAGGAAATCATGCAATCAGCCAAATATTAGCGGAACTTATGCTTGATAATCTGGAAGTAAATAAAGTAGAGGCGATTGTGGCAGTGCCTTTGCATATTTCAAGATTAAGAGAGAGAGGCTTTAATCAGTCTTTAGAAGTGGCAAAAATTATTAGTAAGCGATTAAAATTACCGTTAATTTTAAATGGTGTAGAAAGGTTAAAGCCAACAGTAAGCCAAACAACTTTATCTAAAGTTGAGCGATATAAAAATTTAAACGGCGTATTTAAAGTTAATGTAAAAGACTTTAAGGGAGTTGAAAACCTCGCAATTATCGACGATGTGATGACAACGGGAACAACAATAGAAGCTCTCGCAAAGCAAATTAAAAAACATACTGACATTATAACTATTGAAGCTTGGGTGGTGGCAAAAGCTCGTTAACTTAA
>CAYLXI010000057.1:0-10437 GCA_964387695.1 uncultured Piscirickettsiaceae bacterium | reverse complement strand
TGCAGCTGTTGAGGCGGCTCGAGCAGGTGAGCACGGAAGAGGTTTTGCTGTTGTAGCAGGCGAGGTTAGAAATCTAGCCCAAAAATCAGCAGATGCGGCAAAAGATATTAAAACTTTAATTTCACAAGCTGTAGAGCAATCTCAAACAGGTGTTGAAGTTGTAGAAAAATTATCTGAAAATCTTAATTCTATTCGCAAAAAATCAACTGAAGTAAATGATGTAATTGAATCCGTTGGTGAACTAGCTAAAGCTCAATCTGATAGCATCAACCGTATTAGTGATGAAGTTTCTAACATTGATAATGCGACTCAAGAAAATGTTGGTTTTGTAGAAAAAGTATCTCTCACCGCAGATGATTTAACTAAAAAATCTCAGGCCGTTATAAACATTGTAGAGAAATTTAAAATACATTAGAACTGCTCCCAAATCCCTACTTAGAAAACTGACGCTCCTGCTAAACTCTACATCCAGTTTCTAGTAGGAGCTTGGACTTAATACCTAGTTAAGGAACATCTTAATAACTAAGATTATTTTATACTGGTAAAAAATAATTTACGGTTGTTAAGTGCTTTCTTAAAGTAGACTAAGCCATCGCCTTAATACGAGCATTAACTCTGCTTTTAGTACGAGAGGCTTTATTTTTTGAAACCACTCCTTTAATTGTCATGGCATCTAAACTAGACTGAGCGGATCGAAAAGCCACATTTGCAGCTTCTTTATCGCCTGCTTCAATCGCAGCCAATACTTTTTTAACTGTGGTACGCATAGCAGCGCGTTGCGAGGCACTATGCTGACGCTGTTTTTCTGCCTGACGAGCTCTTTTGGTTGCTTGTGCTGAATTAGCCATGGTTCTTTCTCCAATAATTATTTTTTACATATCAACAATCCGTAGACCCTTAATAAAACGCTTCCTGTGCTGCACTAGAACACCTAATACAATCAACAAAAACCTTAAGCGAGAGGCAGATTATGCTTATTTATACAATAATGTCAAGATCTTAAGTTACCCTTATTGCGATTCTTTACGCTTTTTAACTGCTCTACGAATTAATGCAATGAAGATACCTAGCATTAACCCCAGCACTACAGACACTGCCACAATTAACATTCTACTAGAATTAATTGGCGTAGATGGCACCACAATTCCTACAACAAATTCATGGGTTTTAAAATCTGCTTTGCTAAGTGCCTCAACCCCTATTTTCCATGCATTATTTTGATTTTGATACGATCTTAATGCCTCTGAAAATGCAAGATGACTCACTCTATTTTGGAGAGCTTCAACCTTTTGATTTACTTCTAAATCTTTTAGTTGTTTTTTCAAGCCTGGTAACTCTGCAATAAAAGCATCATCATTTTGACGAGAGTTTAAAGATTTAATATCCGCAGCCAATACCTTTGTTCCCATCCAGTATCCTATTGGCATAGTAGAGCCTCCTACAACAATTTGATTTTCAGGCCCACTTTGCGCCTGAAAATCTACAGGTACTATTGGGCGATCAATTTTTAATTGAGTCGCAGTTTTATAAGCCTCTTCTAACTGAATGACTCTATGAAGACGACTTTGAATTGCCTGCTCTCTTAAAGAGGCTATATTTTCTAAAATTAATGCTCTATTCACTTTGTCGTTTTCAACTAAGCGTTCAATTTCTGCTTGAATTTCCTTATAAATCTTTGCTTCTTCTGTTTTAAATAAAATGAGGTTATTGTCAATAGATGTTTGTAACTGCATCGTTAAATTTGACACTAAAGAAGTTTTAGCATTCTCACTTACCTTTTCTAATAGCCTCTGTAATACTTTGTAGCTCATTTCAGCATCGCTTGCACTGAAAGAGACATTTACAGTTGAAAAACCAACTGAATCTTTTTTCTCATTCTGAGGAAGATTTATTACTATAGTCTGTTTCAGCTGTTCACCGCCGAACATTTTCTCATCCTGAGGAAGACTTATTGTTAAAGCTCTCGAAAAGTGCTCTAATACATATGCACTGCTTTTTTCTTCTTGCCCATGAAAGAACTCTTTAAAATCTTGTTCTTTTGCCAAGCTTAAATATATATCTGATAAAAAAAGACTCTCTATAAAATAATGGAATATCTCCGCCTCACTGAAATTTTTTATCGCAGGAATGTTCAGCTCTACTATGTTCCTTGTTTCAGGCGGCGACAATTCAGCAGAAGCCTGATAAACGCTCGGCTTATAAAAAGCTAGAGCCGCTCCTAAGAACACAACACCCAAAAGCACAATCCAAAAAGTTTTTTTCTCTGCAACCAACCCCTCCCACAACTCAAACAAATCAATTTCATCATCGTTTATAGCCAAGGACTGACTTTTATTATCTTGGTGGTTGTTTGGCAAATCACTCATACTTATCTCTATACTTAAATAAAATTTTTAGTATCATACAATATCTTTATGTTTAGCACTCAATATGTTTTGGGTTGTTCCATTGCTGCTGCCAACCTCATTCTAAGTACCATCAACTCAGTTGGGTCGGCAAGTTCTTCTGACTTTTGCATTAAAAACCCCTCCAAAGCCTCCCACTCCATTTTAATAAAATCCCCCGCATCTTTTTCAAAATCTACTAGGTATTCTGCGGTTTGCTCTAGATCTGCTTTTAGGTCTTTTTGAACCTGCAACATTTCTTGCTCTGTTAAAACCTCTAAAATAGAAGCTTTTTGTTCTGCCGTTTCAATCGCTTGCTTTAAAGTATCCCAAGAGAGGTGCTCTTCTTTATGAGCCACTCCCTTAACCTTTTCCAATAAATGACGATAGGCATTCAGCATTTTATTTTCACTCATTTTATTCCCCTTATAATTTGGTATAATTTTTTACATCATTTAAATACTAAGACCTTTACTCGAGATAGCTCTCAAAATATAAAGGTTTCATATTATCATAAAGAATAGAGTTCATGACGACCAAAACACAAAATAATTCCCATGCCGAATATAATCCTAAATCCATAGAAGATAAAGTTCAAAAAAACTGGGATGACAATAAAGTTTTTGTTGCCCGAGAAGACAGCTCTAAAGAAAAGTTTTACTGCTTATCTATGTTTCCCTACCCAAGTGGCAAACTACATATGGGACATGTTCGTAACTATACTATTGGCGATGTTATTGCCCGTTTTCAACGGATGCAGGGTAAAAATGTTTTACATCCAATGGGCTGGGACGCATTTGGTTTGCCAGCAGAAAATGCTGCTATGCAACATCAGGTTGCTCCTGCTAAATGGACTTATGAAAACATTGATTATATGCGCAATCAATTAAAATCTTTGGGATTAGGATATGATTGGAGTCGCGAAGTGGCTACTTGTCATCCAGAGTATTATCGTTGGGAGCAATGGCTATTTACTCGTCTTATGGAAAAAGGCATGGTTTATCGTAAATTATCTGTGGTTAACTGGGACCCTGTTGATCACACTGTTTTGGCAAATGAACAGGTTATTGATGGTAAAGGCTGGCGTTCTGGCGTGGCAGTTGAACGCAAAGAGATAGCTCAATGGTTTTTAAAAATCACCGATTATGCCGAGGAACTTTTGCAAGATTTAGACCAATTAGATGGCTGGCCAGAGCAGGTTAAAACCATGCAAAAAAACTGGATTGGTAAATCAACAGGGCTAGAAATTCAATTTCCTGTTAAATCTGGTTTAGATATTTCCACCGAAAACTTAAAAGTTTATACCACTCGTCCAGATACTTTAATGGGGGTAACCTATGTTGCGGTAGCCGTAGACCATCCTTGGTCACATAAAGCTTCTATTAGCAATCCTAGTTTAGCTAATTTTATTGAAGAATGTTCGCACATTTCTACCGCTGAAGCCGACATGGAAACTATGGACAAAAAAGGCGTTGATACGGGCATTCGTGTTGTGCATCCTATTACTGGTAAAACAATACCTGTATGGGCAGCTAACTTTGTATTAATTGGTTATGGAACAGGGGCTGTGATGTCTGTTCCTGCTCACGATCAACGAGATTATGAATTTGCTAGAAAATACAACCTTAGTATTAAGGCGGTTATCTCTTATAAAGCTGGAAAAACCCCAGACATATCTAAAGCCGCTTTGATTGAAAAAGGAATTTTAGTTAATTCTGGACAATTTAATGGCTTAAAGTCAAAACAAGCTCTGCATGCCATGGCAAGTGTGCTGGGTGAATTAGGATTAGGAAAAAAACAAACCAACTATCGTCTACGAGATTGGGGGGTGTCGCGTCAGCGTTATTGGGGGTGCCCTATTCCAGTTATTTACTGCCCTGCTTGCGGTGCTTTACCCGTGCCAGAAAAAGATTTGCCCGTGCGTTTGCCACAAGATGTTGTGCCAGATGGTGCGGGTTCTCCCCTAGCTAAATTAGATTCTTTTAAAAAATGTAGTTGTCCGCAATGCGACGGCCCTGCTAGGCGAGAAACCGACACCTTCGACACATTTTTTGAATCTTCTTGGTATCATGCCCGTTATACATCAAAAGATAACGCTCATGCCATGCTAGACAATCGGGCTAATCATTGGTTGCCTGTTGACCAATATATTGGCGGCATTGAACATGCCATTTTACATCTGCTTTATGCTAGATTTTTCACTAAACTAATGCGCGATGAAGGTTTAATTACCACTGATGAACCATTTAAAAATCTTTTAACTCAAGGCATGGTGCTTGCCAGCAGTTGGTTTAAAAAAGATAAAAATGGTAAACAAACTTGGTATTCTCCGCTAGATGTTGAGCCAGTTCTTGATGAAAAAGGTGCTGTTATAAAAGGCACTTTAAAATGCGATGGCAGTGAGGTGCAATATGGTGGCATTATTAAAATGTCTAAATCAAAAAATAACGGCATAGACCCCCAAACTTTAATTGACCAATATGGTGCTGACACTCTAAGACTCTACACTATGTTTGCTTCACCCCCTGAACAAACTTTAGAGTGGTCTGATTCGGCGGTTGAAGGCTCTTACCGCTTCTTAAACCGTGCGTGGCGTTTATTACAAATTCACTTAGAACAACCTGCTGCTGTGGCAACCATTTCTAACGACGGCTTAGATAAAAACCAAAAAACTTTACGCCTAAAACTGCATACTACCTTGCAAAAAGTAACTGACGACATGGGACGTCGTTTAACATTCAACACTGCCATTGCCGCCGTTATGGAGCTTATGAATGATATGTCTCGCTTTAAAGATAACTCTCCAAATGGTCGAGCCGTTATGCAAGAAGCCATTGAGACCATGGTATTAATGCTGTCTCCGATGACGCCACATATTTCTCAAGAAATGTGGCAGATATTAGGTCATAATACCTTAGTATTAGATGTAAATTGGCCAAGCCTAGATGAGTCTGCTTTGATAAAAGATGAAATTGAAATCATGATTCAGGTCAATGGTAAATTACGCGGTAAAATAGCCGTCCCTGCTGATACGGATAAAAACATTATTTTATCCACTGCCAAAGCAGATGAACAAGCATCTAAGTTTATTGTTGGAAAAGACATTATTAAAGAAATATATGTTCCTGGCCGTTTGGTTAATATAGTCGTTAAAGGATAGTTTAATGCCGTTTTTTCAAGATTTTTCAAAGATAAGATTGTTAATCCTACTCACAACCTTTCTTTTTATTTCAGGTTGCGGATTTCAGCTAAAAGGCTCTGGAGAACTCTCTAAAATGGGGTTTCAATCTATTAAGATTCTTGAAAGCGAAGGCGTTAGAGAAGATTTTCTACAGGCTTTTATTCAATCCTTAAAAAGTTATGGCATTGAGGTAGTTGATTCACTTGAACAGGCTGATATAGTGTTACATTTTCAACCGACTAACTACCAAACTTCACACACGGGTTTGTCTCGGCAAGGAGATGCGACGACTGAATTAATTAAAATATCGCAAAGTTTTTTAGCGAAAGAAGCTTCCTCCGAAAAAATTATTGTTGAAACGACGACAAAAACCCTAAGAAATCGTCAAGTTGATTCGACTGCTGTCCTAGCATCAGACAGAGAACTTCTGACGATTCAAAATCAGATGGCTAAAGAACTTGCCCTAAAAGTGATAGACCGAATTAACCGTGCCATACTAAAAAAACAGTCCATTTCGCCATGATTCAAACTCAAGGATTTTTAAAACAGCTCTCTTCTGAGCAATTACAAATTCCGTCAATCATATTGATTTATGGCGAAGAACCTTTACATATTCGTCAAAGTTTAGATGAATTTCGTAGCTACCTAAAGCAACAAAATTACCTACAAGAAAACAAACATTTAGTTGATGCCAGCTTCAACTGGCAAAACCTAGAGATGGAAACCCAAGCTGGCTCGTTATTTTCAGATAAGAGGTTAATAGAACTTAATATCCCTAAAGGCACACCTGGTAAAAATGGGGGTGATTTTATTCAACGCTGGGCTAATTTATCAATCTCCTTACCGCCCGAAATTTGTTTATTAATCACTTGTGAAAAACTTGAAGCTAAAACAACCAAGAGCAAATGGTTTCAAGCAATTGAATCCAATGGTATCGTAGTTCAGTCTCGTCAAGTTACATTAAAACAACTTCCTAGCTGGTGTCAAACACAAGCACAAAATAAAGGTTTAAACTTAGACAATGAAGCGGCTAGCTTGCTAGCAGAAAGAGTTGAAGGCAATTTGCTGGCTGCCGATCAAGAAATAGAAAAATTAAGCTTAATATTCCCCCAAAACTCACAGGTTTTAGCACAAGACATTATCGACAATATCGCAGACCAGGCTCACTATCAATTATTTGCATTAAGCTCTGCATCTTTAACGGGTCAAACAACCTATGCACTACAAATACTCAATAGGCTTCGTCAAGAAGGCTTGGAAGCTCCCATTATACTTTGGCTACTTGCAAAAGAAGTGCGTATTTTAATTCAATTAATTGAAAAACAAACCAGCCAATCATTAGGACTGGTCTACAAATCTCTACGAATTTGGAACTCTAAACAAACTGAATATAATCAAGCCTTAAAAAGACAAAACTTAGCAAGTTGGCAAGCCTGTTTAGCCCTTTGCACTCAAGTAGATTTTGAAATTAAAGGCATTAAAAAAGGTAATGAATGGTTATCTCTTACTCAATTAGTCGTTAAAATAGCCTCATAAATAAGGATTATAAAATGAATATTGCAAAACACATAAAAACCTTAGGAAAAAATGCCCGCAAAGCCAGTCGTATATTGGTAACGGCTAAAACCTCTCAAAAAAACCAAGCTCTCCTTGCCATGGCAGAAGAAATTGAGAATCAAGCCGATACACTCAAAGCGGAAAATGCTAAAGACTTAGAAAATGGCAAGCAAAAAGGTTTAGATTCAGCCATGCTTGAGCGCCTAACTCTAAACAACAATGGCATTAAAGCTATTGCAGAGGGATTAAGACAAGTAGCCGCTTTAAATGACCCTATCGGTGAAATAACAGATATGAAACATCTACCTTCAGGCATTCAACTAGGAAAAATGCGAGTTCCTCTAGGAGTGGTTGGTATGATTTACGAATCTCGACCCAATGTTACTGTTGATGCAGCCGCTTTATGCTTAAAATCAGGCAATGCCGTCATTTTACGCGGCGGTTCTGAGGCATTTTATTCTAACCAAGCCCTGGCAAAGTATATTCAAGTAGGATTAAAAAAAGCAAATCTACCCACAAACAGTGTTCAGGTCGTTGAAACCACTGACCGAGCTGCGGTCGGAAAAATGATTACCATGCCAAAATATGTTGATGTAATTATTCCCAGAGGTGGCAAAGGTTTGGTAGAAAGAATTAGCCAAGAGGCAAGAGTACCCGTTATTAAACATTTAGATGGTATTTGCCATGTTTATATTGATGACCATGCCGATTCCGAAAAGGCGATTAAGGTTGCTTTTAACTCTAAAACTCATCGTTATGGGGTTTGCAATGCCATGGAAACTTTATTAATTGCAGAGTCGCGTGCAAAAGAAATTTTACCAGACCTGGTAAAAATGTACCAAGAAAAAGGGGTAGAATTACGAGGTTGTGAACAAACGCGTGCGATTGAAAACATGAATATCGCCACAAAAAAAGACTGGGAAACAGAGTATCTGGATGCTATTCTTTCAATAAAAGTGGTTAAAGATGTTCAAGATGCCATGGCACACATTGCACAATATAGTTCTGGTCATACAGAGTCTATTGTTACTGAAAACTTAACCATTTCCAGACAATTTTTAGCTCAAGTTGACTCCAGCTCGGTCATGGTAAACGCCTCTACCCGCTTTGCTGATGGCTTTGAATATGGCTTAGGTGCAGAAATAGGCATTAGTACAGATAAATTTCATGCGAGAGGCCCTGTTGGGCTAGAGGGGCTCACTTCACAAAAATATATTGTTTTAGGTGAAGGGTCTATTCGTCAGTAAGGATGGCTAATCTTCAACCTTGCTTGTTAAGTTCTTCCTTAACATCACAAGTATTGAATCCTGTTAAGATATAAACAGGACATTTTTGCATAATACCTGTTAACAATGGAACAAGCCCTATTAACCCCCAGAAATTACCGTAAAGCAAACCCCAAAAAACAATAGCCAACCCGACAATAATTCTAAAAACCCTATCTATTCCACCAACATTTGTACTCATTTCACTCTCCAATATAATAAAACACTTAATAAAGTGCCTAAAAAATCACCTAAGAAAGCACTTGATAACTTCCTGTTATTTTTTACTGATTATAAAATTCCTCCATAATCATCTCAAGTAAAAAATTACAACCTGTATTTTTTAAAAAAACCTCAATATGATTGGTATAATATCAGTCATTATAATGATAATTTGAGTATTTTTTGCAATTTAATATTTTTACCAACGCCTTAATCGGCATTAATGGAGGAACTTTTGACCCTATTCATTTTGGTCATTTACGACCAGCTTTAGAAGCTCAGAAAGCTTTAGGGTTAGAAGAAGTCCGATTTATTCCTTGCTCTCAACCCGTTCATCGTAATCAACCCAGCGTTTCTGCTAAACATCGTTGTAAAATGATAGAGCTAGCGATTCAGTCTCAATCTTCATTTATTTTAGATAAAACCGAAATCGAACAAAACAAATCTTCTTATATGATTAATACCTTAAAAATACTATCCAAACGCTATAATAATAAAAGCCTTGTTCTTATGATGGGAACAGATGCCTTTGCCAAATTTACTACTTGGCATCAATGGGAAGAAATTTTAAAACTCGCTAATTTGGCGATTACCCACCGACCAAGTGAACCTATTCCTCAAGAAGGAAAAATTGGCCAAGTATTTCAACACCATTGGGTTCCTAAATTATCTAAAAAAACGGGACAAATTGTTGATATTCCCATTACCCAACTTGATCTAAGTGCGACTGCACTCAGAAATTACTTAAAGCAAGGTGATTGTATTGACTTTTTAATGCCTGACAGCGTGGTGCAATATATTAAACAACACCAGCTTTATCAAACAAACGGGGAAACCGTTTAACAATCACGACTCTTTAAAAAGCAAAAGGCAAACATGAACTTAACAGAAAAACAAACCCTAATTACCCGCTCACTAGAAGATGCTAAAGCACGAGATATTAAAATAATAAACATCTCAAAAATCAGTACTTTTACAAATGTCATGATGGTTGCAACTGGCACATCAACCACTCATGTTCGCTCAGTTGGAAGCCGTGTAGCACAAGATTTAAAAGATGCTGGAGAACCTCCTCTTGGAATAGAAACAGGTCCGCAACCTGACTGGGTATTAATTGACCTAGAAGATATTGTTGTTCATGTCATGACTGAGACAGCTCGCGCTCACTACGCCTTAGAAAAACTATGGGATATACGCCCTTCTTCTACACGAAACGATTCCGAAGACTAAGTGCAAAAATAAAATGATTATCTACTTTATTGTGGTGGGGCAAAAAATGCCTAAATGGGTCAATGAAGGCTATCAAGAATATAGCAAACGCTTACCAAAATCTTGTTCTCTTAAGTTAATAGAACTTCCCATGACTCCTAGAAGAAAAACAGGATCGACAAAACAATATAAAACAGAAGAAGCAAAACGCATTCTTGCTGCCGTACCTAAAAAATCACAGCTCATTGTATTAGATGAACAAGGTCAACAAACCACCACTTTAGAGTTTTCACAAAAACTTGAAGAATGGCTAAGCTCTGGACAAGATATTGCATTAGTCGTTGGTGGGCCAGACGGGCTCAAAACAGATTTAATTAATCAAGCTCAATGGAAATGGAGCTTGTCCAAACTCACCCTACCCCACCCAATGGTAAGAGTCATTGTTGCCGAACAAATCTACCGAGCTTATTCAGTAATACAAAACCACCCTTATCATCGTGAATAAAAACAAAACTTTTAGCCGACTTTTTAAGTGTTTCCCTAAGAAATCGCTTAAGGAAGAGTTTAATAACTAAGGTTAGAATTAGACTGAGAAAAACGAGTCGCTATTTGCGCTGAA
>CAYLXI010000056.1:1886-10537 GCA_964387695.1 uncultured Piscirickettsiaceae bacterium | reverse complement strand
CCTGATAAAGCATTGAAGTATCTAGAAAAGCATGTGTTAGACAATCCAAAAGATCAAAGAAGTCTTGATGATATCGAGTTTTTAAGAGAAAAGCCTTTAGAAGTATCTAATAATGCTGCTGCCGAAGAAGGTTTGCCTGTAACGGAAGAAGATGTAAATGCACCTAAAGAGACTGTTTTTAATGGTGTAGTGCTCGCTCCAGGGCTAGAGAAAAATCTTAGGGATGAGAATAAGTCTTTTCAAAGGATTTTTCTTGATAAGAGCTCGGTTAAAGACTTTAATAAAACTCAAGTTAGGGAGCCAGAATTTACTAATTCTGCGGGGTTAGAAGCGGTTTCTTTCAGCGATAGTACAGGAATATCTTTTAACTCTGTGGATTTGTTTTATAGAACAGTTAAGCTCTCTAGGCATTTTGATTTTGGCGTTGATATAGGTAAATTTTCAATTGAACAGCGTAATTTAGCTAAATACTCTGGTTTTAAATATGGTGCGACTATGTTTTATGATAACTTTTTTTATGGCAACTTCTCTTTTCGTTTGGGAGTGAATGAAATGGACGGTTTTTATGAAATATCTCCTAGATTTACTTACCAGAAAAAATATGACAATAGCAGCTTGTCTTTTAAGTACCAAAGACAAAATGCACTTTTTTATACTAAATCACTAGCACCTCATGAAAAAAGAATTGTTGCCGATCATTTTTCACTGACTCATTTTACTACATTTGACAACAATACGACTCTTTGGGCAAATCTTGCTACCAATCTTTTTAGTAATAGTGATGTTTCCCACACAGCTCAGTTTGATTGGGAGTTTTATAAGCCCGTTTCAGATTCTAAGTTTGAATATTTGTTGGCATTAAGTGGTTGGTATACCACTCACGCTAAGCAACATAATGATTTTTACTCCCCAAGCTTTGCAGACGCTACGCTCTTAAGAGTTCAGCCCAGTTATACTTTTAATAAGTGGTTTGGAATAAGGGGTAGGTTTGATGTTGGTTATGCCTTTACAGATCAAATGGTTCCATATAAATATGGCTTGTCTCTGTATGGAACACCAGTAAAAAATATGACTTATAATTTAAATTGTCTTCATACCTCCTCAGCTAAACGTGCGGGTAATTCTAGGTCCTATTCAACGGATACCTGTTCATTAAACTTGGGGTATGTATGGTAAAGTTTTTTACAAAAATAATATTGGTCGTTGTTGTTTTGGCTGGAATGTATTTTATTTTTTTTAGTGCAGAAAGTTTAGAAGATGTGTTTTTTAGCACATCAGATTTCATAGTTAGAGTTGGCGTTATTTTTGTATTTAGTTTTTCGATTTTACTTATCTTTAGATATCTTATTTTGATGTTTTTCTCAATACTGCAAGTAATAAAGAGAACGGCAGAAGAGGGTTCTTTTGGTCAAGCAACAGATTTTGTAACAATTATCGTGCCTTGTTTTAATGAAGAAGCGGTCATTTTATCTTCTTTAAATTCCCTTGTTCAGCAAGACTATCCAAAGCTAGAGATATTAGTGATTGATGACGGTTCTACTGATAGTACCTACTCCTTAGCTAAGAGTTTGGAGTTTAAAGAAGGAGAAAGATCTTTAAAGGTTTTCTCTATAGCAAATAGAGGCAAGTCAAAGGCTTTAAATTTTGGCATAATGAAATCTACAGGTAGTCTTATTCTTGCGGTTGATGCCGACTCTAGATTAAAATACACTGCGACTTCCTTGTTGGCACGACATTTTTCAAATCCTGAAGTAGCTGCTGTGGCAGGCTCTGTTTCTGTCATTAATGCAAATACATTATTAACAAGGCTTCAGTCCCTTGAATATATTCAGGGGTTAAATATGGTTAAGAATGGTCAGGCTTTTTTACGGCTTGTAAATATCATTCCAGGGCCTATTGGAATGTTCAGGAAATCAGCAATGGAAGAAGTCGGGTTTTATGCTCATGACACTTTTGCTGAAGATTGTGATTTGACTTTATCTTTGCTTGCTAAAGGTTATAAGGTAGATTTTGATGCGGACGCAATTTCTTATACAGAAGCTCCAGAATCATTGAATCAACTATTAAAGCAGAGGTATAGATGGACTAGAGGAATTCTTCAGGCAATAAAAAAGAATAAAAAATATTTGTGGAAATTAAGATCTGAGACTTCAGCCAGTCTGACACTATGGTATATGCTTGTTGAAGCTATATTTTGGCCATTTATTCATATTTGGGGGACGATGTTAATTCTATATTTAGCTCTTATTGGAGGTCAAAATCAATTGCTACTTTTTTGGTGGATATTGTTTATGGTGTTAGATCTTTTTGCCGCATTATATTGCGTGGTTATCACTAAAGAGAAATTATCATTGGTTGCCTATTCTGTAATTTACAGGCTAGTGTTTCTTTTTATTATTAATATAGCAAAAATGTTTGCATCAGTTGAAGAGTGGTTTGGTGTTAGTATGAGCTGGGGAACGCTTGATAGAAAAGGGAGAATATAATGGGTTTTATAGAGTTTCTGGGGTTGCTAATATTGGTTATTACCATATTAACCATGTTTTTTGGGGTAATCGCCTACTTTTTATACAAGGTAAGAGAAAGAAAAAGTAAGGTAAGTGTTGAGGTTAAATATGAGGACGTATTGAAAGAGGAGGAAAAGGAAAAGAAAGATGGAGTGCTTGTTTTCTTTACAAAAGGCAAGTAACTTTTTCTATTAAAGTTTTCATAACTAAAATGATTTTATTCAGGTGAAAACATCAGTGTTTTTACTGCAATAGTTAGCTATGATGCTTAACTTTAGCAATATAGCAATACTTTTCGCATCTTAGCTGAACCCCTATATATGTATAGGGGTTTAATTCTAGTTTTATTTATTAAGTGCGTCTTTAAATATAATGGTTGTAATTATTATGAAAATTCGAGTAGTGAAAATTCCTAACCCTATTAGATTGTTTAGTCATGGATTAAGGATTTTATTGTCAGTCTCGTTGGTTTTATTATCAGCATCGTCTTTAGCAGGGTCAGGTTTTATCGATAATAAACATGCTCATTCTGCGGCATCCCTATCTGCCTCTCATAGTCCAGAGATTTATTTCCTAAAATCAAGAAGTTTAAGGCCTATGCATCATGTTAACCAAATTGATTATAGGGGCCATGAAAGAAGAATCGCTTTTTTTAAAGAAATGAGCCAGAGTTTTGGGTTTAATCCTAAAGATATATCCGCTTCTCAACTATCAAGTTTAGATAAAAGAGCTAGCCTTATTGTGCTTGATATGATGTCATTATCAAATGATGAAGTAAATTATATCGAAAACTTTGTAAAACGGGGAGGAAGCATTCTTTTTAATTTTACCAGTGGATTTTTAGACACCTCCTTAAACCATAGAAAAGACAATCTTGTTTATCGTATAACGGGGTTAATGGCGGATGAAAAGGCTAAAAGTGCTGAAAATGCGATGGGTTTTTTAAGTACAAGTCTTTTTTCGCCCTTAACAACCTATTTACCAGAGGGTAAAACCCTTGACTTGTTTTTATATGACCCGCTTCCTATTTTTAACAACTCAGAGGGCGTTAGTGTAGCTGGATATTTTACTAATTGGCTACAAACTAATTATCCCACAGTGAATTTAAAGGGCGAAAAAGAAGAAAGTCAAAGTCTTTCAGAAGAACAAAGTGGTTTAATTTGGCATGGTAATAAAGGGCAGGGAAAGTGGGTTTATTTTAGTTTCCCAAGTTATGTTTTTTTAGAGTCTAGTCAGGAACAATATAAAAATCTTTTTAAAGGCATGTTAGGTTTTTTGAAGAATAAGGCGACGCTTGTTCCTTTTCCTTATATTGATGCTAAAAATGTTGTATTTGTTTCTTTAGATGCTGAACATAATTATCATACACTTGAACAGTATTATGATGTAATAGAAAAACATAATTTTCCTACAACAGTCTTTGCTGTAGCTTCTTTAGCGCTTCTTGATGAAGATTTAACTGTTAAGGTCGCACAAAGCGAAAATATTGAGATGGGTTCTCATAGTTATAGTCATGGGCAGATAGTGGGCAAACCAACCGAAGTTTATAAAAAAGAAATAATAGAAGCAAAGAGTATATTACAAAAATTAACAGGTCATGAAATTTATGGTATGCGGCCTCCCAGAGAAGAAATTGATGATAAATTATTAAGAATGATGGATGATTCTCAGCATAAGTATGCTTTTGGTGCTTTAGAAAATGTACTTTTTCCTTATTATAGAAAAGATGTGTTGATTATTCCTAGAAATGGAACGGATGATTATAGTTATCTTATAACTCTTGACTGGAGTCCTGCGCAGATACTTGAAGAAATGAAAAGACAGGTTAATGTTATTACTGGTTTAAATGGTATATATACTTTTAATGCTCATACTCATTTAATGTCGTTTGGCTCTAATATTGAAATTATTGATAATTTCTTATCTTATGTAAATCAGCAAGATCATTTGACTCCTATGAACGGAAAAATGATATATGATCGCGTTTCAAAAATAAAAAATATTCAAGTTGATATGGAGTTGACCAGAAGAAATCTTATTTTTATGATAGATAACTCAAACTCTTATGATGTTAATAATATGCATTTTCATATTTTTGTTAACTCAAATATGGTGCTTACCAATACGGATAAAAATGTTGAGTTAACTAAGTTATCTGATACAAAATATGAGATGGTTTTTAAAAATATACCAGCTAAAATAAGCCAGAGCGTGGTTTTAATAGGTTATGAGGTAAGGTAGTGGGTAAGCTTTTTTTAATAGGTTGTTTTATGCTAGTTAGTGTTAACAGTTATGGAGAATTTATTGTTAGTGCTGGAGGCTTCGGTCTCTATAAAACAGAATCAGGGTTTTCTGAAGAAAAGCCTGGAGAATATGTAAATATTACCCAAGCCTTGGTGCAAAAATCACCTAATACAAACTCTGTAACCATGTGGATTACTAGGGATTGGGAAGAGTATTGGTATGATATAAAAACCACTCAAAAAGAAATTATTGATAATGGTTTTACGCCCGTATTTATTTTTTATTGGTTTGCAGATGAAGTAAGTCCTCAATTTATTAAAGATAATAAGGAGGGTTATTTTAAGACTCTAAGAAAATTTACCGAATATTTAAAGAGATTAGATGGGGAG
This sequence comes from uncultured Piscirickettsiaceae bacterium, assembly GCA_964387695.1. GTDB lineage: Bacteria > Pseudomonadota > Gammaproteobacteria > Thiomicrospirales > Thiomicrospiraceae > Thiosulfativibrio. Next base: position 5,397 of record CAYLXI010000056.1, on the reverse strand, counting down.
AAAATAGTTATATTAAACCCTGAATACAATATGCATGGGGTTGCAGGTTGGGAGCCAATGAATGATATTTTTTTGGATAGTTTTACCATGCTTAGAGAAGATCCTCAGGTGTTGGTTGGTCCTTGTGTTGGTGATTTTGGAAATTATGACTATGTTGATGAACCACAAGAGTGGGTGCTGTTTGATAAATCAATAAATAGAGCGGCTAAAGAAGCTGATTTTATTGCCTTTCAGGAAATGAGGGCGCTGACTAGAAATTCTAAAGGTGATATGTTGAGGACTCCAGAGAGAGCTTATAATCTATCTAAGTTTTTATTTGAAAAATATAATAAACCAACCGTGTTCGCTTATGCTGCTATTTCTAGCTATGGTGAAAATGGAGAGCAAATACAAAAAGAAGTTTATAAAGGATTTACTAAGTATATTCCAAAAATGCAAGAAAGCTCAAACCTCATTTTGTTTGGTACTTTTCATTATTTTGATTTTCCAAATCATGTTGGTTTTTTTAAAGAGGCAGAAGAGTTTTTTGGGATTATTAGAAAAGATGGCTCTAAAAAGCCCGCATTCAAGTATTACAACATGTTAAAGTAAATTATTATAAATAATTTAAGTCTTTATTTTCTATATCCAGTTTCTAAGTCAAAAAAAGATAATTTTAATCAATAGAATAAATAAAGATGTTCTAGCATCTGTTTGACCAATACAATACCAGCAAAACACGCACAGGACAATAATAATGAAAACAAGAAGAGGTAGTAGAAAGAGTGTTTCCACTAATTTTTACGGGTTTATTTCCGTGTCTATTATATTACTGGTATTGTTTTTAACTGTATGGGCGGCTAGTTATTTTATAAGTAATTACTTATCGAAAGCTCTTTTTGAAGGAGAAGAAAATAAAGAAGTTTATTTTTTAAAATCTAAAAATATAAAGTTAATGCTTGAAGACAGGGGAATGAGTTTTAGTGATTATGAATCTAGAGTTGGTTTTTTTAAAGAAAATGCTAGGAGTGTTGGTTTTTTTCCTAAAGATGTTTTTGCCAACCAGCTGCCTAGCTTAGACAAGAATGCCAGTCTTATTGTTCTTGATATGACAGCACTATCAAATGATGAAGTAGATTATATCTATAGTTTTGTAAACAATGGCGGAAATATACTTTTTAATTTTACTAGCGGGTTTCTAGACGCTTCCTTTAATAAAAGAGAAGACAATCTTGTTTATCGTCTAACAGGGTTAAAGACAGTTAAAATGGCTAAAACAAGTGAAGAGGCGATAGGGTTTTTGAGTACCCGGTTGTTTTCTCCCTTAACAACTCATTTGAAGGAAGGAAAGGCTTTAAGTTTTTCTTTATATGACCCTTTACCTATTTTTTACACACCAAAAGGTGTAAGTGTAGATGCTTATTTAACGGACTGGTTACAGACCAGCTACCCCAAATTAAGCATAAAAGGGGAAGAAGAGAAATTAAGGCTTTCAATGGAGCAAAGCGGATTGGTTTGGCACGGTTATAAAGGGGAGGGGAGTTGGGTTTATTTTAGTTTCCCTGGTTATGTTTTTTTGGACTCTGATCATTTATATTATTTAAATCTTCTTAAAGGTATGCTAGATTTTTTAAGCAAAAAAATTATGCTTATTCCTTATCCTTACATAGATGTTAAAAATGCTGTGGTTGTTTCTTTAAATGCAGAGCGCAACTATGAGACGCTTGAAGAATATCATCGTATAGTAGAAAAGCATCAATTTCCGACAACAGTTTTTTCGGTTGCTTCTTTAGCGCAACTAAATGAAGACCTAACCGCCAGAGTTGCACAAAGTAAAAATATTGAGTTTGCTTCTCGTGGCTATAGTCACAGGGTAATGTCTGGTCAAGCAACGGATGTTTATAATCAGGAGATAATAGAATCTAGAAAAATTTTGCAGAAAATTACCGGACAAAATATTTATGGTATTCGCCCTACGGGAGAAGAAATTAGTGATCAATCGTTAAACATAATGGATAAAGCGGGCTATAAATATATTTTTGGGTCATCAAAAAATATACTTTATCCTTTCTACAAAGGTGAGATTTTAATCTTTCCAAGAAAGGGTTCAGATGATTTTGAGTTTTTTATGAATCTTGATTTGGATGCTCAACAAATTCTTGAAGAAATGAAGCGTCAGGTTAATGTTGTTACGAATCTAGATGGTATATATACTTTTAATGCCCATACACATCTGATGGCATTCTCATCTAATATTGAGATTATAGATGATTTTTTTGCTTATATAAATCAACGATATGATTTGAATCCAATGAGTGGCAAAATGATTTATGATCGAGTTTCTAAAAAACATGATGTTAGCGTAGAGGTAACAATATCTAGAGAAAACTTAATTTTAATGATAGATAGTTCAAGTCGTAGAGATGTTAAAAATATGCACTTTGAGATTCTAGTTAATCCAAATATTGTATTAAAAAATGATGGTGATGAAAATATTCAATTAATTAAATTATCTGATGTAAAATATCAACTAATAATCAAGGAAATACCAGCAAGAGCTCGTCAAAAAATGATATTAATCCCTTATGATGAAGTAAATTAGGTTCATTTTTAAAAATTTTAAACCCGAATTCCTATATAGAAATTGGATATAGAGCAATAGATATTGTTCGTTAGGCGTGCGCAAAAAATCTTAGTTTACCCGTTGGTTAAACGGGCATTTTTTGTGAGAGTACAGTGGAAGTTGCCAGAATTTTAATCAGTTGTTAAGTGCTTCTTTGAGCCCCTTCCAAAAATCAGGAGTAGATAGCAAGGTTTAATTTCAAGGCTTTAATTTTATTAGGCTTCTGTACGGGAATTGCTACAGAGACTGGAGTTGCAATTCCAGACCTTCAGTTTTTAAAAATTAACCTTTTGCTTTGGAATAAATATCAGATACCTTATCCCAGTTAACAACATCCCACCAAGCTTGCATGTAGGCAGGGCGTAGATTTTGATAACGCAGATAGTAGGCGTGTTCCCAAACATCTAGCCCTAAAATGGGTGTGCCTTGTACTTTTGCACAGTCCATTAATGGGTTATCTTGATTAGGAGTAGAAGATACCTCTAATTTGCCTTCTGCTGATACAGTGAGCCAAGCCCATCCAGAACCAAATTGAGTTGCTCCTGCGGTATTAAATTTAGTCTTTAGCTCATCTAAACTACCAAATGTGGCATTAATGTCCTCTGCAAGCTTTCCTGCTGGAGAGCCCATGCTGTCGCCTGTCATAACCTCCCAAAAGAAAGAGTGGTTCCAGTGTCCGCCGCCGTTGTTACGAATTGCCGGAGAAAGAACTCCTGCGTTTGTGCATAATTCTTCAAGACTTTTATCTTCTAGTTCTGTTCCTGCAACAGCGTTGTTTACATTGGTGATGTAAGTTTGGTGATGCTTGGTATGGTGAATTTCCATAGTACGAGCATCGATAGACACCTCTAGAGCGTTATAGTCATAAGTTAGGTCGGGTAGTGTAAAAGCCATGTAAGATTTCCTTTT
>CAYLXI010000056.1:0-1786 GCA_964387695.1 uncultured Piscirickettsiaceae bacterium | reverse complement strand
GGTTATTTTAATGAATTTTTAAGGTTTGTAAATACTTGACTTGTTTACTAGGCAATTAGTTTCATCATTAAACATTTTTATTGTAGGATAAAATGAAGTGAAATATAATATAATAGAGTTATCTTATATTAGGGCGTGTCTATATTGTTTTTGCTCATAATTCTCAATTAAGGAGAAGGTCTATGTTAATTAAAAATTTAAACTCTAAATATAATCCGTTATATTTTCTTGCAGCATTGGGTGCTGGCGGATTAGCCGTATCATTTTTTATTTATCCTAATTTCTTAATAGCGGATAAAACAACCCCTATGCTTACTTTTGGTTATGTTTACCCTATACTGGTAGGAGAAAATAAGTTTCATGCGGGATTATTGCTTGCCTCTTTAATTGCAATTGTTTTGTTGGCAGCATTACATTTCCGTTTACTTTTTTGGAATATCAGTGAGTATCGTAAGTTTAAAAAAACCGATGCTTTTAAATCTTTAAAAAACTCAAGTCGTGAAATTTCTTTAATGGTTATTCCGCTAACTTTAGCGATGAGTGTTAATGTTAGTTTTGTTTTAGGAGCGGTTTTTATTCCTGGTTTATGGGGAGTTATTGAGTTTTTATTTCCTTTAGCGATTATCGCATTTTTAATTATTGGGGGTTATGCTTTAAAAATTCTGGGAGAATATTTCTCGCGCATTTTTATGGAGGGTGGGTTTAAAACTTCAGAAAATAACAACTTTTCCCAAATGATTGCAATTTTTGCATTATCAATGATTGCGGTAGGTCTTGCTGCACCTGGGGCGATGAGTGATATTAAAGCAATTAATGCCACAGGAATGTTTTTCTCCATTTTATTTCTTTCTCTTGCCGTCATGCTCATTGTTTTAAAAATAACATTAGGTTTTAAGTCTATTTTAGAGCATGGTATTGATAAAGCTACCAGTGTTAGTGTTTGGATGATGATTCCTATTTTAACTTTGATAGGTATTACAATTGTTAGATTAAGCATGGGATTCTATTACGGTTTTGATGCAGAATTATCAACGGAAAAATTGTTTGTTATTACTTCGGTTGTTCTGTCTTTACAGATAATTATTGGAGTAGCTGGTTATAAGCTCTTAAAAAGAAATGGTTATTTTGATGAATACAGCAAAGGAGACGGTGCTAATGCAGGAAGTTTTTCTTTAGTTTGCCCAGGGGTTGCATTTTTTGTGTTCGGAATGTTCTTTTTAAATTTTGGTTTAGTTGCCAATGACTTGGTTGAGTTAGGATCTGTGGTCTTTTTTGTATTGTTTACGCCTTTTATTTTGGTTCAAATACAAACTCTAAGGGTGTTTTTTAGGTTGCTTTGTAAAGTGACTGCTTGCGGACCTTGTAAGATTGCAAGCGATTAGGGTTGAAGAGTTTATTCTTATTATCATTCCCTTTTTTAAAGGGGTGAAATAAAAAGTCTAAAAAATATTATCTAGTCTCTCAGGTGGTGGTGGCATATGCCCTAGTTTTTCTATTTCTGTAGGAGGCATTTGTATAAAATAACCCTTTTTTTGAATAGATTTAATTGCCTCTAGTGGATTTACTCGAGGCATTTTTTTATTTTCAGAAATTTCAAAATCAATGACATGTTCAGGTTTTCCAAACATAACTTTTAGCTCATCAGGTAAGTTTTCTAGCTGCTCTTTTTGTAAAACATAAAGATAAAGTTCAGCTTTTTTTGGGCTTTTGTAAACAGATACTTGTATAGAAATCATTTTAGGTTTTTGTCCTTGGTGGAAGAATAACCCAAACCCCCACATAGGAA
>CAYLXI010000055.1:0-10548 GCA_964387695.1 uncultured Piscirickettsiaceae bacterium | reverse complement strand
CAAGCATTCTTCATGGAGAATCATAAACTGATTCATCGCAGAATTCCAGTCCCTAGTTGGTAATGTCCATTTTTTAGGCGCCGATTCAATAGCCAAAAAGATAATTTTGTGAGCCCACAGATTATGCCCAAATATCTTTCTATTGCTAGTCAATTTTCGAATTACTGAATTATTTACAGGCTCATTTTTATATCTAGATCACGGGTAATCTAGGCAGCAGGTTTATTTCCTTCAAGTGCTATTTTGATGCCTTTAGTTCTTAATTCGGACTTTAGTTTTTAATTCAATTAGGTATCGTAGGATACTTTCTTTTTCAAAGTGGTGAGATTATCCTATTTCTTTGTGTCGGTTTAGTGTGCAACGCCACAGCAGCGATATATTTTTCTTTTTTACCCTGTTTTTTTAAATTTTAGCTAAAGAAAATAATAGTATGCCGATATATTAATTGAAGGCAGGAAACACTGTCTCAAGATATAAAAAATAGTTAAACCAAATACATAAAACACAAGCGTCACAAGGGAGAAAAGTCATGTCAATGGTCATTAATACCAATATGGGTGCATTAAATGCAGTGCGTTTATTAGATGAATCATCAGCGGATAGCAGTAGAACGATGGAACGCCTTACTTCAGGGTTAAGAATTAATCGAGCAGCTGATGATGCAGCAGGGCTCGCTGTAGCAACAGGTATGAATACGCAAATTCGTGGAACGGATATGGCGATTCGTAATGCTAATGATGGGGTTTCTTTATTACAGACCCTGGATGGAGCTGCTGAAGAAGTGGTTAATATGTTGCAAAGAATGCGAGAGCTATCAGTGCAGTCATTAAATGGAAGTTATAGCTCAGAAAACAGGCTGCAAATGAATGCAGAAATAGCTCAGCTTAAGTCAGAGGTTGACAGGATTGCAGTGACTACTAAGTTTAACGGTGTCAATATTATGCAAAACACAGGTGCATCAGGTTCTGTTTTGTCCGCGGCACCACTAGCTATGAATATTCATGTAGGGTGGGAGTCAGGAGCTGAAAATAAAATAAATATATCCGTCGCTAATTTTGATACAGGTATTTCTGGTACTCACGGAGGGGCAGGTATATTTGGTGTTTATACTCACTATAGTAATGCGGTATTAGGTGGAGCTCAGGTAGCTATATCGGTTAGGCCATCAGCTTTTAATGCTGGTGGGGTTTCAACGCCTGCAGCGGCTTCTGTTATGGTTATGAAAGTAGATGGAGCTTTATCTAATATTAATGAATTAAGGTCTAAGTGGGGTGCTTTGCAAAACAGGTTAGATTCAACTATATCTAATTTAGCGAATGTAAGTGAAAATATGCAAGCAGCCCGCTCACAAATTATTGATGCAGATTTTGCACGAGAAAGTGCTAATTTAGCAAAAAATCAAGTTCTACAACAAGCAGGGATGAGTATGTTAAGCCAAGCTAATCAGCAGGCACAGCAAGTAATGACTTTATTGCAATAGTTATCACTGGTTGGGCTTTAATAAAGATTGGGTTAAATGCATTCCTAGAAAACTTTTAAAAAAGTAAAAAGGAGAAGTATCATGTCAATGGTTATCAATACAAATATGGGTGCAGAAAATGCGAATCGTATATTAGCCCAAACAGGAAAAGAGCAATCTACCATTATGGAGCGTTTAACAACGGGTAAGCAGATTAATTCATCAGCAGATAATGCAGCTGGATTAGCAATTACTACGGGTATGACTTCGCAAATTACGGGTACTGATCAGTCAATTAGAAATGCTAATAATGGTGTTTCTATGATTCAAACTCTAGATGGGTCGTCAGAAGAAGTTGTTAATATGCTGCAAAGAATGCGTGAGCTTTCGGTGCAGTCCTTAAACGGAGCCTTTACGGCAGATAATCGTAACCAAATGGATACAGAATATCAGCAGTTGATGACAGAGATTGATCGAGTTGCAGTAACGACCAAGTTTAACGAGGTTCAGGTTATGCAGAATGTTAATGCAAGTGGGGTAGCCTTATCAGCCGCTCAAAATAACATTAATATTCATGTAGGTTGGGAAACTGGTTCTGATAATAAAATCGCTATTTCATTAGGTAACTTTAACACTGGTTTATCTGGTGCTGGTGGCGGTGGTAATATGTTTGGGACTTTTACCCATTTTAGTTCTAGAGTGGCAGGAGGTGCTCAAGTAGCTATCAGTGTAAGAGCTTCATCTTTTTCAGCCACTAATATTTCTACACAGTCAGGAGCATCAGTGGCAGTAATGAAAATTGATGGAGCTTTATCCAATATTAGTGACTTACGCTCAAAATGGGGTGCGTTACAAAATAGAATGGAAAGCACCGTTTCTAACTTAAGTAATGTTAATGAAAATATCATGGCAGCTAAGTCGCAGATTGAAAGTGCCGATTTTGCTAAAGAAAGTGCCAACCTTGCTAGAACTCAAGTTTTGCAACAAGCTGGTATGAGCATGTTGAGCCAAGCAAATCAGCAGTCTCAGAATGTTATGACTTTATTAAGGTAAGTCTAAACAGGTAAATAATCTAGCAAGTGTGTTACAGGATTTTATTGCTTGTTAGTATAGTTTAGTGTTAAAAGGGTCTTTTGTACAAAAGAATTACAAAGCCTAGTGAATTTTAAATAAAAAAGTTTCCCTTGTGTTTAGCCGCAATAACAATTGTTATTTGCGGTTTTTTTTGTTTATAGTTGTTCAGTTTTACCACATTTTACCTTTTCGCTAAGATTGTATCTTTTAAAATTAAAACATTACATGCTTAGTTTTTTGGCAATATAACGCAACTTAGCTACTTTTAAGCCTGCTGTATCTGCATATTTTAGTGTGCGAATTAGGCGGGCGGGGGCAGAGCGACCCATGCAGTTGTGTTGAGGGTCGGCATTAAAGGCTTCAATAAGACCTGTCATAAGAGCAGGGCGATCATTTTTTTGTTTGGTTAAATAGTCTTGAATATCTATTAAATCGGAAGCAACTGCGTTCATTATATCTTTATGATTTTCTTGAAGTGATTTTACATTTCCTCCTACTTCTAATCCTGCAATATTAGTGGTTAGAATATAGAGATTTTTGCGGATGAGTTCATAGTTAAGCTCAATAGAATCATTGAGTTCTGTGACAGTTAGGTCTAGTTGATTGAGTGCGTCTTTGAGCAACCGAGAGTGTCTACCTAAAACAGGGGAGGGTAACAATAGTTTAGAATCCATGCCTTTTTTCTTTTCAAACCAAATAGAGATGATGGTGGGGTCTATTAGATGAGATTTTTCCCAGTCTCTAGGAAGAAGTTCGTTTTGAATTAAAATGACTTTATCCTGCCACTGAGGAGGACAGTCGGCAATAGTTTGGTGAATGTCTGCTTCCCCTACAGCAATAAGAACGGCCTTAGGGTTGGGCAGGTTGTTGGCTATTGTTTGCATTGGCATTTTGCGAGTGATACCCTGTACTGGGTAGCCTAAACGCAAAAAACTACGGGCAAATACGCTTCCCAGTTCTCCCATTCCAATGACAATAATAAAGGGTTTTAGCGTTGAATTTTCCATAAAAGAACCTTTTTGTTTTAAAATATTATAATTATGAGGGATATTACCAATGAATGAAAAAAAATTAAAGTTTACCTGGCATTATTATTTAATGGCTTTTGGTGTATTAATGGCATTAATGGCAATAACTCTTTCTTCATGGGGAGCGGCTATAAGTGGTTTAGGGTTTGCAATTATGTCACATCCGTCGTTACAATTTAAACTGCCTACTCGTGCACTTTTTTTAATTTTATTTGTAGCCTTTTATTTTATAGCTTTTCCTGAGCCCAGTGTAGTGAAAGAGATGATGAGTCATTAACCCAGTTTCTAAGTAGGGATTAGATATTAACTATTTTAGAGTTTTAATGGAGATAAAACTAGCTAAAAATCTATCTACAAATAATGTACAGTAGTAAATAAGGGCTATAGTTTATGTCAAATGATAGACAATGGATAGACTGTTTTAGTGGGCAAAAAATAACCAGTAGTTCTATCATGTTTTCTAAATAAATCTTAAAGGTAGTATATTAAAATGGTGACAACAGCATTAGAAGATTACTTGAAAATAATCTTTAAAATTGAAGAGCAGATAGAAAAAAACAAAGGGGTAAGCACTACTGATATAGCTCAGCGTTTAAAAGTCTCTAAAGCTTCAGTTTCTAATATGCTTAAGAAATTAGCAGAACAAAATTATATTTATTATGAGCCTTATTATGGGGTAACTTTAACAGAGTCTGGGCGAAAAATTGCCTTGGGTATGATTCGCAAACACCGTATTTTAGAGTTGTTTTTAGTTGAGCGCTTGAGCTATGGTTGGGATGAAGTAGACGAAGAAGCGGAAGTGCTTGAACATGCTATTTCAGATAAATTAGCAAACAGAATGTGGCATGATTTAGGTTGCCCAACAGAAGATCCTCATGGTTCACCTATACCGAATGAATTAGGGGAAATGGTTGAAAATGATTGGCTCCCTTTAACCATGCATGAAGAGAATGTCTTGTTAGTCATTCAGCGTATTCAAAATCGCTCGCCAGAAGAGTTACGATATTTAGAGTCAATAGGTTTGACAAAAGGAGCAAGTTTAAAGCTGCTTTATAAAGCACCTTTTAATGGGCCTTTGTCAATAGAGGTCAATCAACTTATTCAGCCGATAGATCACCGAATTGCTTTGTCTATCTTTGTTACAAATTGAATTAATTCCTACAAAGGTTTTGAACTAATCATGCCTACACAATCTCCTCCTATTTTTATTATTGAAAATTTAACGACTTCCGTTATTTGGGTTAATCAACAGCAGCAAGCAACCTATCTTAATGTGGCAGCACTAGAACTTTTACAAATGAGTTCGACTAGAATTATAGGGCGGAAGTGGGATCATTTGTTTCCTGAATTGAGAAATTGTTTAGTAGAGTGTGGAACGGGGCGCTTAACAATGCATGAGCTACCTATTCATTTACCTGATGGTCAAAATATACGCATTACTTGTGCTATTTCGTATATAGAGCATGAGGTAGAAAAGGGTTGGTTGGTGGAAATGACAAATACTGAAAGGCATCATCGAATTGTAGAAGAAGATGAGCGTTGGCACCAATATGAAGCAGGGAATATTCTGGCTAAAACTTTAGCACATGAGGTTAAAAATCCTCTTGCTGGAATTTATGGTGCGACACAGTTGTTACAAATGCGATTTAAAGAAATATCAAAAGCCCAGCCATTTTTGGAGGTTATTTCAAGTGAAGTGCAGCGGCTTAAGAACTTGGTAGATAGAATGTTGGGACCAGAAACGGCTATTGCAAAAAAATCGCATAATATTCATGAGCTTATTCGTTATGTTTTAGATATTATTCAGGCAGAAAAATCAGATAATATTGTCATTAAATTAGATTATGATCCCAGTATTCCTGAAATTTTAATGGACTTTGAAAGTATGGTTCAGGCATTATTAAATATTTTACAAAATGCATTAGAAGCTATGAGTAAAAGGGGAGGGTTTTTAACGATTCGGACTCGTGTTGAGTCAAAGTTTACTTTAGGATCTAAAACCTATCCTTTGGTGGCAGTATTAAGTGTGATAGATGATGGTGAAGGTATTCCTGCTGAGTTTTTTGATTCTATTTTTTACCCTATGGTGACAAGTAAAAAACAAGGTACTGGGTTAGGTTTGCCTGTTTCACAAAATATTGTACGCAAGCATGGGGGTTTAATTATTGCGGAAAGCTTGCCTAATCATACGGTATTTCATGTTTATTTACCATTTAACCATAACCGTGCACCAAACACCCTTCGTAGGAGTGTGAGATAGTATGTAAAATATTGAATTTAAGTTTTAAGGTCTTAGTCGGAGGAGAAAGTTTTGAATGAATTTGTTGAAAATGAAGTCTTGCCTATTGTCTGGGTAGTTGATGATGACGCTTCTATTCGTTGGGTATTAGAAACGGCTTTGGAAGACCGAAATTATATTATTAAGTCCTATGACTCTCCTTTAATGGCTTTACAAGATATTGAAAAATTTCCTCCCACTGTTGTAATCAGTGATGTTCGTATGCCAGATATGGATGGATTAACTTTTATGGAGGCAATTCATGAGGCTGACGCTAAAATTCCTGTGGTGATTATGACGGCACATGCAGATCTAGATACTGCCGTAAAGTCATTGCAAAGTAAGGCATTTGATTATATGCCAAAGCCTTTTGAAATTGAAGATGCTTTGGCAGTCGTGGATCGTGCTGTGCGTCGTCAAATGTCTGGAGGGAAAAGTCGTTCAAAAAGAAAAATCCAAGAAAAACAGTCCCTTAATATTATTGGCTCAGCTCCAACAATGCAGGAAGTTTTTCGTATTTTAGGGCGAGTCTCTCAAGTTGATGTAACCGTTTTAATTAATGGTGAAACTGGAACAGGCAAAGAGTTGGTTGCAAAAGCATTGCATGAGTTAAGCCATCGTTCTGAACAACCTTTTGTGGCAATTAATTCAGCCGCTATTCCAAGAGAATTACTTGAATCAGAATTGTTTGGGCATGAAAAAGGTGCTTTTACTGGAGCTTATACTCAAAGAGTAGGGCGATTTGAAGAAGCCAATGGAGGAACTTTATTTTTGGATGAAATTGGTGATATGCCTGTTGACTTACAAACTAGGCTATTACGAGTTTTAAATGATGGAACTTTTTATCGTGTAGGAGGAAAAACACCAGTTAAAACAGATGTTAGAGTGGTTGCAGCCACTCACCAAAATATGGAAGAAATGGTTAAAGAAGGCAGGTTTCGTGAAGATTTGTTATATCGTTTTAATGTAATTAGAATTAAAGTGCCCGCACTTAGAGAAAGACGGGAAGACATTAAACCTTTGTTGAATTTTTACTTGTCTGAAGAAGCTAAGACTTATCATTTGGAAGAAAAAGTTTTAGCTAAAGAGGTTGAGAAATATTTAATTAATTTACCTTGGCAAGGAAATGTTAGGCAGTTGAAAAGTCTATGTACTTGGTTAACCATAATGGCTCCAGATAAAGAAGTGCACATGGAAGATTTGCCATTAGATCTTCAGTCAGAAAGTTTATCTGTGATGATTAAAAGTGAACAAAAAGATGATTGGATAACGCCATTGCGCTTGTGGACTCATCAGTTTTTAAGTTCGGGTAAAACTAATCTTCATGTAGAAGCAGAGAAGTTATTTGAAAAGACGCTTATTGAAGAAACAATGAAAGCAACATTTAAGCATCGACAAAAAGCGGCAAAAATTTTGGGGTGGGGACGAAATACCCTGACTAGAAAATCACAGTCATTGGGGTTAGATGATTAATTTATTCTCGAAGGCGAAAGCTATAAGGCTTGGGTGCAGCAGACAGCCTTTCTGTCTCTTTTTGCAACACTTTAACTTGAGATTCAATGGTGTTTTGTTGTAGAGATAAGCCATGAATTTGAAGTTTTAAGGCATTTAATATTTTTCTTATTTCTTCTAAATCATTATCGGATTGAGTTTTTTTAGTTGCATGTAAAGATGCTTTAATTTCTTTTAAGGTGTTTTCTTGCTGTCTAATGAGCCAGTTTATACCGCCAAGTTGTTTCGCTTGTTTAGTCGTTAGTCCACCCTGTAAATCTATTACAGAAGGTTTTTCTTTAACAGATTTAGACACCTTGTTAGAGAGGATTAATAGCGATGATTGTAACTTTTGTTGTTTGTCTAAAATCTGATTGACAAGATGTTTTAGTTCTTTGTATTGTTCAGTGGTTACGCTTTTAAATTCTTTTGTTGTCGTTGTGTCCAGTTGAATCTTTGTTGCAGTTTCATCAGGTATAACAACATTAGGCTCTAAGTTTACAATGTGTTCTTCGGTTGTGTGTTGTGAGGTATATATCTTTTCTTCCTGTACATGCCCTTCTTGACTCATCTCTAATTTATAAATATCATCAGACAGTGCTTCAATTAAAGAAGACAATTGATCAACTTTTGCATTGATGCCTTGATTGAAAATCATGTTTTCTGTTTGAATCATATCTAGAATATGGTCTTTCATTTTTTTATTTTCTTGAAAAACTTGATAAAAAAGCCAACCCGCTAAACCTGCTGAAACGAAGCTTACAAACACTATTATGTAGATGGTTATAGATATGGAAGATCGTACAGATTTTAGTTCTATATTTGCATGGCGTGTTGCTTGACGCCAGGCAGCATTAGAATCTGAAAGTTCAATGATTTGAGACTTAAGATCCTGCGAAATATGAATAGTCGCATCAGCAGCTTTTTGACTTTCTATAGCGGCTTCTTGAGATGCTTTAGCCGCCTCTAAAGATACAGAAGCTGCGTCTATTTCATTAGCAGAAGAAGTTAGAGAGCCTTCAGTTTTTTTTGAGTTGCTTTTAGAAGGGGACTTAACTTCTTCTAACTCAGAAGTCATTGAGTCTAAGTCATCTAATAGATCATCAGTAAAATCATTCATTATGTGACCTTTTTATTTATAGAGAGCATCTACTCGGAGCTTAATGCTTTGATTTTGAGTTTTTAAAGCTTTATTTTTAGCCTTAATTTGAGTTAATTGATGTTGAATGTTTTCTTCAGATAAAGGGGTGTCCAAAGCGACTAAATCTAGTTCATAACCTGCATCTTTTGCCGCTTTAAAGGCTCGTTCTGTCGCCGCAAAAGTTGCTTCAATGGCTTTTTGTACTTTTTCGGAAGACTCTTGAGCTTTTTGTGCGGTTTCTAAGGCAATTCTAGTTGCCTCTGTTGCCGCCTCATGAACATGTAAGGAAATTTGATTAATTTCTTTATCCGTAGAAATTGCTTTTTCCATTTCAGCAATAGCAATATTAGTTTGTTCAATGGTCGAGTTATTTTCTTTATTATAATTATGAGCCTCAAAGGTTTGTTCTGATTCTTGAGGGTTTTCTGGCAAGTTTTCTTCTGGAGTTGGTTTAACGATTTCTGGTATGTTCTCATTTAAATCATTTAGTGAAGTATTTTGTGAGGGAGTATCTAGCTCTAATGAATTTTTGTCAAGAGGGTTTTCATAAGATGCTTCTAAAGAAGTCTCTGTATCCATTAAATCCAAATCAGATAAATCGTCTGAACTGACCTCCGTTTCTGATAAAAGTTCTTGCGATTCTGATGTTTCTGAAATGGTTTCATTTAAGTCTTCTATGCCAGTGTCTAGATTGTCTAAATCAAAATCTTCTAGCATGTCATCTGGAATTTCAATGTCATCCAGTGTTTCTTCATATTCAGTGTCAATTTCTTCAGCCTCGTTGAGGGCATCAAGTAATTCCATCGCTTGTGTGCTACCATCATCAGAGTTTTCTTTAGAAGGGTTATCCCCTAAAGAAGAAAGCATTTCTTGGGTAGCTAAATCACTTGTATCAATTGCCATGTTAAATCCTTTGTAATATCATCGACTATATTTATTAAACCATTACATAAATCTCTTTCAAGCACTAATTATGCCATTATTTTGATGTAATTGTTTTAACTTGAATGCTCAAATCCCTACTTAGAAACTGGATATAGAGTGCTAGAGCTTGTTTGCTAGGCGTTTGCAAAAAAATATTAGCCGAACATCATTAGGTTATTTTATACTGGTTAAACGAGCCGATATTTTCACTGCATTTCGTTGTAATAGCTAACTATTACGCCTCATTTTAGCACAAATATCGACTCGTTTTTCTCCGCCTAATTCTAACCTTAGTTATTAAGCGATTCCCTAAGTAAGGACTTGGGGAATGTACTTAGTTAAGTTTTCAGGAAGGCTGAAAGCCATTTTTTTATGGTTTATAGGATGTTGAAAAGATAGATGGTTGGCGTGTAGTAATAATCTGCTGGCTGCTTGTAAGCTAAAATCATCAGCATAAAGATTATCTCCTAAAATGGGGGTTCCAAGTGTTTGCATATGTAGCCGTAATTGATGAGAGCGACCTGTGGTAGGGGTTAATTTAACTAGAAAAGCATGAAAACTAGAAGGAAAAGGGAGTGTTTCTATTATTTCCCAGTGGGTTGTTGCTTGTTTTCCCTGAATGTTGTCAATTATTTGTTTAGGGCGATTTTCCCAATCACAGCGCATAGGAAGGTTAATTTCTCCAGACCGAGCAGAAAGTTTTCCAAAACAAATAGCGTGGTAATTTTTCTGTATTTTTCTGTCTTGAAACTGAATGCTTAAGTGGCGGTGAGATTCTTTGTTTTTGGCGATAACCATAATGCCAGAGGTGTCCATATCTAAACGGTGTACAATCAAAGCAGTATCGGTATAAGTATTTAAATGGCTGATAAGAGACTCTTGTTTGTCAAGACCTCTACCTGGTACAGAAAGCAGCCCAGAAGGTTTATTAACAACGAGAATGTTTTTGTCTTCAAAAATAATCCAGTCTTGTGAAAAGGTAAAAGTCTTTAATGTTGGAGTTCTGTTCATGATTTATTCTAAAGTAGATATTTGGGGGAAGTGTATTATTTTACAGGGCTATCGAGATATCGCAAGAAATGATAGTGTAGGGATTTGGGTTTAAGTTCAGTTTAATAGAGGCATTTGCATAAATGGATGTACAAATTAAAAT
>CAYLXI010000054.1:5594-10649 GCA_964387695.1 uncultured Piscirickettsiaceae bacterium | reverse complement strand
TTTTTTTGTCGGCCTGTTCATCCACGGCTAATCGCACCTATAAAACCCCTGAAAAAGCAGCTGAAAAAACGTATGTACCCGCTACAAAAACACAGAGAGATACTTCTAAAAAAACAACAGTTTGTTATAGTAAATATCGGGTAAAACGCGGCGATACTTTAAGTGATATTGCACTGAACTGCCAAGTAAGTATGAGAGATTTAGCAAAAATAAATAGTCTAAAGCACCCTTATAGATTAAGAGCTGGAGATATTTTAATCATTCCGAATCATAGTTTATCCACACAAAAATCATCCAGCTTAAAAAAGAAGACTTTAGAGAGTGCAAAAATGAATTGGCATTGGCCTGTTAATAAACAGGTTAAATATGAGTATATTCGTGATGCTGTAGGTAGACATGCTATTAATTTTTATCTAAAAAAAGGAGAGGAAGTTAGAAGTGTTGAATCTGGCGAAGTTGTTTATGCGGGTAATGCCATCTCTCATTATGGTGAAATGATTGTCATTAGGCATGATAATAATTACTTAACCGTTTATGCTCACAATTCAGTTTTAAAAGTTAATAAGGGAGAGAGAGTAAAAAAAGGTCAAATTATTTCCCTATCAGGGCAAAGTGGAGATGCAAAAAAACCTAAACTTTATTTTGAAGTGCGATATTTAGGCAGGAAAGTAGATGCACGGAAACTTTTAAGGAAGTAGCTAAAAAAATTAATTTTCAAATATTAATGCCAGTACCACTTCTCTTTCTTCAGTGGTTAGTACATTATAAGTTCTACAAGCAGCTGAATTTTCCATAACCTCAAGTCCAACACCTTTTTCTGCACAATAAGCGAAAAACTCAGGAGAGGGAAAAGATTGTTTTTCGCCTGTTCCTAGAATTATTACATCTGGAGAGAGGCTTAAGATTTGGTCAATTAACGCAATTGAAAGATTTTTTATGTCTTGGCAAGACCAGCTTTCTACTATTTTT
Source organism: uncultured Piscirickettsiaceae bacterium (assembly GCA_964387695.1). Lineage (GTDB taxonomy): Bacteria > Pseudomonadota > Gammaproteobacteria > Thiomicrospirales > Thiomicrospiraceae > Thiosulfativibrio. The sequence continues at coordinate 9,680 of CAYLXI010000054.1, read as the reverse complement.
TTTTGATTTAAAAAACAACTTTTTGTTAGTTCAAAATTATTTATTTTTACTAGACCCGGAGAATATTGCTTAACCGTTAAAATATTTGAATCTCGATGTTCGGTAAATTTCATTTTGTCTCCTTCAAGAAGCCTGATTATAGCGTATATTTTAGATAGACGAAAAAAATAGTTTCTGTATAATCTTGGGACTACTCTTTTAATATTCACTCATAGGACTTTACACAAGTAAGTTACGAGAATGAAATGAGATAAGATTTTATACAATTTTAGTCATTTTAATCCATGAATTATTTTGTGAAAGACCTCACTCAGCAAAAACTGAGTCTCTATTTTGTAAAGGTTTAAATATTGTGCCTGGCGACTTTCAAAGAATAAATCGACTTCCTCCTTATGTATTTAATATCGTTGGTGAGCTTAAAGCAGAAGCTCGTCGCCGAGGCGAAGATATTATTGATTTTGGCATGGGAAATCCAGACCAAGATACCCCTAAACATATAGTAGATAAATTGATCGAAGTAATTCAACGAGAAGGCACGCATCGCTATTCTGTTTCCCAAGGTATTCCTCGTTTACGAAAAGCTATTTGTACCTGGTATAAAAATAAATTTGATGTTGAGCTAGACTTTGAATCCGAAGCCGTCGTTACCATCGGCTCAAAAGAAGGTCTCGCTCATTTAGCTATGGCAACGGTAGACAAGGGCGATACCGTTTTAGTCCCTAATCCTGCCTACCCCATTCATCCCTATGGATTTGTCATTGCAGGAGCAGATATTCGCCATGTAAAAATGACTCCTGATGTAGATTTTTTTGATGAATTAGAAAAAGCCATTAAAGACTCTTGGCCAAAACCTAAAATGTTGGTGCTAAATTTTCCAGGAAACCCAACCACTCAAACGGTTGATTTAGACTTTTTTGAAAAAGTGATCTCTATTGCAAAAGAGCATAATATTTGGGTGATTCATGACCTAGCCTATGCTGATATTGTATTTGATGGTTATAAGGCTCCCTCCATTATGCAAGTAGAAGGGGCTAAAGATATTGCAGTAGAATTTTATACTCTATCTAAAAGTTACAATATGCCAGGTTGGAGAGTAGGATTTATGGTTGGCAATCCTGAGTTAGTCGAGGCACTTAAGAGGATGAAATCTTACTTAGATTATGGAACTTTTACGCCTATTCAAGTAGCCGCTATTACTGCTCTTGAAGGCCCTCAAGAATGTGTTGATGATATTTGTGAAATGTATAAAATCCGTCGTGATATTTTATGCCACGGTTTAAATTCTATGGGTTGGAAAGTAACGCCCCCTAAAGCGACAATGTTTGTTTGGGCTCCCATTCCTGAAGTTTATCAATCAATGGGATCAATAGAGTTTTCTAAAAAATTACTGGCTGATGCAAAGGTCGCTGTCTCTCCAGGAATTGGGTTTGGTGATTACGGGGATGACCATGTAAGATTTGGTTTAATTGAGAATGAACATAGAACACGCCAAGCTCTTCGTGGTATTCGTGATATGTTTAGAAAAGATGGTTTGATGTCATAGGAAAATAATGTGAAACAAATAAAGCTAGGTTTATTAGGATTAGGAACAGTTGGGTCAGGAATGGTTAATATTTTAAATCAAACCCTACCAGAAATTGAAAGGCGTTTGGGAAGAATATCTGCTAGTCCGTCGATTATGATAGAACAAATAGCGGTTAGAGACTTAACCCGCTCCAGAAACGTCGATATTTCTAATATTAACTTAACCGACAATCCCATGGATGTCGTTAATAACCCAGAAGTAGATATTGTCGTTGAGCTTATGGGTGGCACAGGTCTAGCAAAAGATTGTTTAATTGCAGCCATTAAAAATTCTAAACATGTTGTCACTGCAAATAAAGCTCTTATTGCAGAATTTGGCAATGAACTTTTTGCTTTGGCAGAAAAAAACCATGTAACAATCGCTTATGAAGCTGCTATAGCAGGTGGCATTCCTATTGTTAAAGCCATGCGAGAAGGCTTAGCAGCAAATAAAATAGAATGGTTGGCAGGAATTATTAACGGTACAGGTAATTACATTTTAACTGAAATGAAAAAACCTAATGCTGACTTTAATAAGGTGTTAAAAACAGCTCAAGAGTTAGGCTATGCGGAGGCTGATCCTACCTTTGATATAGAAGGCATTGATGCGGCACATAAACTCACAATCTTAGCTTCCATCGCCTTTGGTATTAAATTACAGTTCAATAAGGTTTACACCGAAGGTATTAGCAAAATTACCGCTGAAGATATAAAGTTTGCACAGCAGCTTGGTTATGAAATAAAACATATTGGTATGGCATCAAGAACAGAGCAAGGCTACTCTTTAAGAGTGCATCCAACCCTAGTTCCTCAATCGGTGCTTATTGCCAATGTAAACGGAGTGATGAATGCTGTAATGGCGTATGGAAATCATGTAGGCTCTACCATGTATTATGGTGCAGGTGCAGGTGCAGGTCCAACGGCGAGTGCCGTTGTTGCAGATATTATTGATGTAATTCGTGCTCAAACACAAGATAAAACCGATCAAGTTCCCGCATTAGGTTTTGCTCTTAATCAGCTAGAATCGGCTCCTGTAGAATCTATTGAAAACATTGAAACGGCTTATTATTTGCGGTTTTTTGCTAAAGATCATGCAGGTGTTTTAGCTAAAGTAACGACTGTTTTAGCAGAGTTTGATGTAAGCATTGAGCACCTTCATCAAGAGCCTAATCTTAATAATAATGAAGATGCTACTTTGGTTATGATAACCAGTAAGGTTTTAGAATCTAAAATGAACCTTGCTATAAATAAACTAACGAACCTTGATGAAATGGACAGTGAAATAACTCGTATTCGTGTCGAATCACTGGGTGAGGAGTAGGGGGTTAATATGAACTTTACTGAAACGCGTGGTAATGACGGGAAATGTCCTGTTGCCACTTCATTTTCGGCAGCAATTTTAAGTCCTATGTCTTCTTTTGGAGGACTTTATTCACCAGAACGGTTACCAGATTTAAGTGGAGAGTTTTTAACTAAACACTTAAATTCCGATTATAAATCTCTAGCAAAGGAGGTTTTAAATGCTTTTGAAATCAACATTGATAGCAAGATTGTTGATAAAGCTTTAAGTCTATATGATGAGTTTGATGACCCAAATAATCCAGTGCCTCTTGTTAAGGTATCTAAGGATGTTTTCGTTAGTGAGCTATATCACGGGCCAACCAGAGCCTTTAAAGACATAGCTTTACAGCCTTTTGGTTCGATATTATCTGCAATTGCAGAAGAAAAAAATGAAAGATATTTAATTTTAGCTGCAACCAGCGGAGATACAGGGCCTGCAGCACTTGAAACTTTTAAAAACAAAAAAAATATTCAAGTCGTTTGTCTCTATCCTAATGGTGGAACTTCTGATGTACAACGCTTACAAATGGTTACAGAAAATGCGCCTAATTTAAAGGTTATTGGTGTTAACGGTGATTTTGATGATACTCAAACGGCGTTAAAAAACCTATTAACCTCTAACAGTTTTAATGCCAAATTAAAAGACAGTGATATTTCTTTATCGGCAGCCAATTCCGTTAATTTTGGACGAATTATTTTCCAAACCATTTATCATATACACAGCTATTTAGAACTAGTGCGTCAAAATGAAATTTCCCTAGGTGAACAAGTCTATCTTAATGTTCCAAGCGGAAATTTTGGCAATGCTTTAGGTGGATACTATGCTCTAAAAATGGGATTGCCCGTTAAAAAAATCATCATATCTTCAAATAATAACAATGTATTAACAAAGTTTATTAATGATGGTTGTTACGATTTACGCTCTGTTAGAGTTATTCCTACGACCTCCCCTGCGATGGATATTTTAAAATCTTCCAATATTGAGAGAATTTTATTTGATTTGTTTGGTTCTGAACGCACGAAAGAATTAATGTTTTCTCTAAATAAAGAAGGTTTTTATCAACTCTCTTCTGAAGAAAAACATGAAATAAAGAATATTTTTTCTGCAGATTTTTGTAGTGATGAAGAAGGTAAGTCTTATATTAAAAAAGTGTTTGATTCTGGGTACTTAATGGATCCTCA
>CAYLXI010000054.1:0-5584 GCA_964387695.1 uncultured Piscirickettsiaceae bacterium | reverse complement strand
TGCGAATAATGTATTGACCAAACTGATTAAAACAGGTGCTTATGATTTAAGAGAGGTAGGAGTCATTCCAACCACTTCACCAGCAATGGACATTTTAAAGTCATCTAATATCGAAAGAATCCTCTTTGACTTATTTGTTGCGAAAAGAACTAAAACCTTAATGGCTGAGCTGGATAATAACAAACACTATCAATTAACGGATTCAGAGTTAGCTCAGATTCAAACTATTTTTGCGGCAGACTTTTGTTCCGATGAACAGGGCATAGAGTACATCAAGCAAGCCTTTGAGGAGGATTACCTAATGTGTCCGCATACCGCAACTTGTTTTAAATCACATGATACTTGTAGGCAAGATAAATCATTAAAGTCTATTATTTACTCTACCGCAGAATGGACAAAGTTTTCACCCGTTATTGCAAATGCTTTAACAGGTGAAATAGATGGGCATGATATTGATGCACTTAAATCTATTGCTACACAAGCAAAATTAGAAATACCCTCAAGAATCAGTGCATTATTTGAAATGCCTATTATCCAAAACAGCATTATTGATAAAGAAAATATTGAAACTGAAATTTTAAAATTTTTAACTTAAAAGGCATTTAAAGATAATGAGTAAGATTATTACTCTATGGTTACCCGAGTTTATAACCAATAAAAAAATCTCCAAAGCAGAGGAAACTGAACAAAAGTTTTCTAACCTTTTGTTACCCTCTATGGAGAAACTGCTCTCTAAAGCGGATGTTTTTTTAAATCCTAACAAATCTTTTTATCAAGAAGCGGTTGAACTGTGCCACCAAAAAACTAATTTTCCCGTTGCCAGCACCACGGCAAGTATAGATTTAGATGACTATAACCCCAGTGTATTTTGGCTTAGAATTGATCCTATTCAACTTGTTCCTGATAGAGACACCTTAGTTCTTTTACCTCCTGCATCTTTAAGTATTAAGATAGAAGAATCTCAAGCTTTAGTTAAAGCCTTTAATGCTCATTTTGCACAAGATAAAGTTAAAATTGAAATAGGAGCAAAAAATCGTTGGTATTTACGAGTTGTGCAACCTGTTGATATTAAAACAACAAATATAGAAAAAGCAGCTTGGCAGTCAGTTGACTTAAACATGCCAGAGGGTAATGCAGAAAGTTATTGGAAGCAACTAATCAACGAAACCCAAATGTTATTTTTTACCCATCCTGTTAATGAGTTGCGTCGTGAAAAAGGCTTACCAGAAATCAACTCTGTCTGGATTTGGGGAGAAGGGCAGCTACCTGCAACTCAAGTTAATAACTTAGAAATATCAAAGGGTTCTGAATGGACAATCTATTCTTCTGATATTTACTTGCAAGGTATTGCAAAATTAACGGGAGCAAACTCTCAAAAAACGCCTGAAAATTACCAGGCCTGGTTAAAATCATCTCCTAGTTATCGTAGTTTAATTATGCCTGATAATATTTTTGAGAAGAGTAATGAATTAAGCTTAGAAACTTGGTTGTCAGTGGTGCAGTGGTTAGAAGATGAATGGTTTAAGCCTTTAGAATTAGCTCTTAAAAATGTAGAAATAGATTCTTTATTAATTAATTTAGGTTCAGAAAAACGATTCCACTTAACACCAAAACATTTAAATAAATTCTGGCGTTTAAATAAATCACTTGAAAAACAATTCTAGAAAGTGATCTGCTAAATAACCTTCTGATAAAAAATCGTTTTATTAGTGCTCTGGAGAGCAAATCTTATTGTTTATGATAGCCTGGGTCGTTTTGACCAAAAGCCAGCCAATGATAATCACTAAGAGGAATAAAATAATGAACCCTATCACTTGATAAAAAACGATTCCGCTTGCTTTAGCCATAATAAATGAAGCAATCGTCATCGCAGCAAGAGGAAAGGTATATGCCCAAGAAGATAATGCAAATTTTAATTGAGTAAATTTACCCACTGAAACAGCCATCAGCAGAGTCATAAATAAAGCAAATAAATACAATATTTTAGCGAACTGATTTAACTCTCCTTGATTCAAAGCCATATAAGAAATAAAGCCTACCGCAGGAGGAGCAATAAAAATAAAAAGTGTCGGAATCAGTTTTTCCATCATTGGAGAGTAAAAAATAATTCGGTTAAGTAATATTGCTTTTAAAATAATCCAAAAAACTAGACCTATAGAAAAGAAAAACCAGCTTATATCAATGTGAAAATGATATACACCTGCAACAGGGACAATAATGTTACCAACGATAGGAATAAACCAAGCAGGGTTAGAGTGTTCTATCTTAAAAAAATCATGATGAATCCAGTTATAAAGCACCCAAATTGTTAAGATAAGATGCAAGATAGCGCCTATTACCCATAACCACTTAGAAAACTCTATCAAACCAAGATTGTGATAAGCGGCACTGAGTAACAACAAACTGATACTGATTGCGGGAATAAAATTAATTTTAATGGGGTGTTTCATTTCCAGCCAAAAATCATCTCGAAACTTAATGATTTTGTATAGATAAGCGGACAATAGTAATACAAATAGCAGGCTTGTAAAACCTACCAAACCTATGCCTATAATAGGTTCAGGCAGCTTTAATACCGCAATACTTAGTCCTGTCATTCCCATAATCATGCCAAAAAAGCTCGCAGGTAAATACTGAAGTTTATTAAGTTTTGAATTAGACATTTTGCACTCCTATGAATTCAATAGTTTTTAAAAAAATTAATCTCTTAGAGTGTTTATCATAATTCAATGAATGCTAAGTTAGCCACTAATGTTTCATTTTTTAGTCAAAAACGCAAGAGAACAGCTAGGTCTTTACAAGAGATTAAAATGGCTATAATTTTAAAACTGAAATAAATTAAGCGGTTTGTGCAGTTAAAATTCTAAGTTGCAAAGAGCAACGCCCTAAATAATGATTAAGAGATGGTTGGTAAGCACAAGTAATGGTGTCACCATAGCTAAAAGGGGCAGGGTCTTTTTCACTTTGCTTTGCATTAAAGAAAATAGCCGATAATTTTTGTCCTTGCTTACTTATTAACTTAAAAGAAAGATGGGTTTTGGTTTGTCCAACGGCTCTAATATCTTGAATTATAAAGCTTCCAGAGAAGGTTGCTTGAGGCCATTCTCGGCCATAGGGTTCTAACTGACTGAGTTCTTGCATTAGGCCAACATTAAGTTGAGAATCATTAAGCTCCCCATCGGTTTCAATTGTTGGAATAGGAGATTCCTTGCCTAGTTGATTTTGAACGGCGATTTCAAATGATTCAGCAAAAATAGGATATTTTTCAATTGGAATCATGCAGCCAGATGCTCCTTTATGGCCACCCATAGAAATAAATAAGTCATCGTGCTGTTCAGACATCCACTGAAAAGCTAATCGTAAATCAACACTTGGAATAATTCCACGACCACTGCCAGCTAGAGTGCCATCTTTTAAATCGGTCATGGCAATGGTTGGAATGCCATATTGCTCTCCAATTCTAGAGGCGATAATCCCTTGTATTCCTGCATTGCCTGTTATTTTTATGGCAAGAGTATATTTACTAGGATGATAAAGCTCTTCGGCAATTATTTGAGCTTGCTCTAACATTGCAAGTTGTTGTTGTCTTCTTTCAATATTATCTTTATCTAGCTGATCAAGATAACCTTGAGCCTCATAAAGGTCTTTAGAGTTTAGAAATTTAAGTGCTGTAGTAACATCATTAACACGACTGGCAGCATTAATGCGTGTTGCAACCTGAAATCCTAAATATTCTGAATTAAAAGGTTGTTCATTATTGTTATTCATAAGATGCAATGCTTGCCATGCTGGATTCTTTAGTTTATTAATCAATGCAAGACCTGAAGTAACAATTGCACGGTTATTATAACTTTTTAAACTAACACTGTCGGCAACGGTTCCTAAAGCAACATTAAGAGCAAGATCTTTTAAAGTAGGCGAATTTTTATCCAGTATGCCGCGACTAATAAGTTCATTACGCACTTGACTCATAACTAAAAAAATCACAAAACAACCCGCTATGGTTTTGTCATAATCGCAACCCACTTGCTGAGGATTTACAGTGCAAATAGCACTAGCAGGCACTCCTTCCACGGTCATTTGATGATGGTCGGTAATACAAACTTTAATCCCTGATTCAGCAAGCCGTTTAATTCTCGGCTCGTCACTTGAGCCTTGATCTGCAGAAATGACGATAGCAACTTTTTCAGGAATGGCAAGAATCTCATCACACATTTTATCTGTAATGCCATAGCCGTTTTTACGTTGCCCAATCATGTGAATAATCCGCTGTTCTTTCACACCAAAAAAACAAGTTAGGGCTGTTGTTGCAACCCAAGCACTGGTTACTCCATCAGTATCATAGTCGGTTGCTAAGACAATTTTTTCTCCCGATAATATAGCATCAGCAATATATTTTGCCGCTTGACTGGAGTTTTTTAATTGTTTAGGATGTTGAATGTTTTTTAATTGAGGAAAGATTATTTTTTCTAAAGCATCTAGTGTGGTTGGCTCAGTTTTATCTGGTTCAAAAACACGACTAGCAATTAATCGTGCCTGCAAAGAGGTTAATCCAAACTGTAAGGCCGCTTGATAATCTGATTTTAAATACGGTCGTTTAATGATTTGTGTTTTTTTCATGACAGGAATTTTACCATGATTTTATGTATACATGGCTTTTAAAGGGCTTTATTAGGGGAGAACTTAACAACTGCCAATTATTTTTACTGGCTAAAATAATCAGCCCTATTTAAAGATTCCTTAGTTAGAAACACAAAAAATAGATGCTTTAATATCTCACTTTTTTATTGCTTTAAGACCTCTACATAAAAAGGGTCTTGTTTATTAACAATAAATTTTACAAAAACACGACCAAAAATTTCACCACCTTCCCTATCCACTATAACAGTGATGTATTCATCTTTCCAAATATAAGATCTATAGTTAGGGCTTCCTCCCCATCCTTTACTTAGCACTTGAGTAGGCTCTCCAATTTGACGAATAATGTCTAAAGCAACATCTCGTGTTTGAATTGGATTTCTGCTATTTTTGTGATGAATTGAAATAGGTCGATATAATTGAATTGCCGAGGTAACATAGCCAGAGTTGTTGTAGCGAAACTTTACATAAGAACTCTCTTTAAGATTAGACGAAGTAAAAAACTTATCAATATTTCGCTGTTTTACTGTAGAACGATCCTGTAAAAAACCACCAATATCCCACATATGCTCCCTAACTTTATCTAGGTTAGAATCCGATAGCTTGATTCCCAATAGAGTAACATCTTTTATGGGTACAGCTGCCCAACTAACTTGACTCGCAAAGAGTAATAAGAATGTAAAATAGTAAAGTGGTTTTAGCATATTTTAACCCAAGTAAGTGTATTCTTATTTGAGATTTCTAAACGCCTTTAATTATTATAAGCATAAACTTTTAAGGAGCTAGAAGTCGTTATTTATTATTATCGGCTAAAGATGAAAATCCTTAAGGATTTAGGGTATATCAAGAATAAAATTAGGTGAGCAAAAAGTGTTGTTATCTTTTTTAAAGAGGAAGGGGGGCTGATAACAAAGTGTTAATTATCTCAACCTAAGCAACAAATTTA
>CAYLXI010000053.1:0-10691 GCA_964387695.1 uncultured Piscirickettsiaceae bacterium | reverse complement strand
GCGTTTTATGAAGTGCTAGAAAGCCAAGTTAAGCTGGTTAATAATGCTTTTGAAGCCTCTGGAAAAAACCTTTCTTTTTTTATAGATGATACAACCAGCAGCTCTGTTATTAAGGTTGTTGATAGGGAAACTAATGAAGTCATTAGGCAGCTTCCTAATGAGGAAGCTTTGAAAATGATGGAAAACATCCGAAGTTATCTTGAAATGGTTAACCAAGATATGCCTAAAGGAAAAGAAGGGTTGACAGGAAGCTTAATAAATGGAATTATATAGCTAGTAAATTTAATTTTTGATAAATAATTTTTGATCCTAAATTATCCTCTTAGAAAATGTTGATGGATATATGTCATTTTTCTAGGTAGATATTTGGGTCGAGTGTTTTTATAAGGGCTTTTTATAAGCCTAAAACCAGTTCCCTTGTGTGTTGGCGGCTTTTTAGCCGCTTTTTTTGTTTTTGGTGTTAAAGAATGGTGTCTTTAAGCCGATAATGTATATAGCTAAATAAGGATTTAGGTTTAAGTTTTTTTGGTTAAAATTTTTTATAGTTTTGGCATAGATTTAGCTAGCTTTAAATGTTTAGAGTTATGTCTGTTTTCTTTGGAGAAAAAAATATGACAACGACAAGAGAGATAGGGACAACACTGTTAACAAGCTTAACAGGAAGCTCGTTTGATATCGGTAACATGTCTAAAATAATGGCAGAGGCAAATGTTGCCGGGCCTCGTGCTATTCTTGAAAGAAATCAAGAAAGAACAAATGTTGAGTTAGATGCCTTAAAGTTTTTAAAAGGAAACCTAACGGCATTTAAAACGCATTTAACAGATTTAACCTCTCCAGCCTTATTTAGCAATAAAACAGCCACATCATCGGCAGAGTCCGTGGTTTCTGTTGTTGCCTCAAGTCATTCAGCGGTAGCAAATTATCAGGTTGAGTCGCGACAATTAGCACAAGCCCATACTTTGGTTGCCAACAAAACTTTTTCTTCACCTTCAGCAACGGTTTCCAGCGGAACCCTCGATATTACTATGGCGGGGCAAACTAAATCTATTGTTGTCGATTCCTCCAATAATACTTTAGAAGGTATTCAAAAAATCATAAATAATGGAGACTATGGAATAGTAGCTTCTATTATTAATAATGGTGGCAGTTTTCAAATGATGTTTTCTTCTAAAGAGTCTGGAAGTGCCTCTGAAATGAGCGTTTCTGGCTTGAGTGATTTTGATGTAGGTGGTTTAACAACAACTTCATCTGGACAAGATGCGGTTATGGTTTTAAATGGTCTTACCGTAACCAGTAGTACCAATACCTTTGACAATGTTATTAATGGAATGACATTTAATTTAAATTCAGTCGATGTTGGCAATCCTAAAGCAATTAAAGTAGGTCAAGATAGTCAAGCGGTAATGGACACAATTACTAATTTTGTAAATGTCTATAATCAGCTAGGAACAATTCTAAGTGAATTAAGCAAGCACGATACCAGCCATTTAAGCCAGCAAGAACGTGAATCAGAAGAATTTTCTTTTTATGGGGATTTAGCGGGTAGTAGCATGTTGAGGTCTGTTAGAGCAGAGATTCAAGGGAGTATGTCAGGGGTGATTACTGAACTTTCTGGCAATATTAATTCACTATCAATGGTTGGTATTAGTTTTGGTAGAACAGGAGAAATGGAGCTAGATAGTGCTAAATTGCAAAATGTTATAAATACGGATATGCATTCAGTGTCTAATTTATTTGCAAAAGGGGGCAACTCCAATGACCCTTTAATTAATTTTTTGGCAGGATCTGATAGAACCATGGCAGGAAATTATTCCTTAGATATTACCCAGTTGGCAGAAAGAGCCACAGTTTCTGGCGGAGCTACTACGGTTACAACAGATGAACGGGTTGCTGGGGACAGGATTGTTAATAGTCAAAATGCACTTATTCTAGGTTCAGGAGCATCGTTTAATCTTAGTATAGGTGGCGGAGCTGTGCAGTCCATTAATTTAAATGCTTTGGCAGGCTCTTATGCAACCAAGGATGATTTATCCGCATCAATTCAAGCTCAAATAGATGTTGTTGTCGGGGCAGGCATAGTTTCTTTTTCGTATGATGCTTCACAGTCTCGTTATGAATTAACAGCAGCTGCAGGGGAGGGTAGTCTTGTAATGACAGACATCTCAGGGCTATCTAATCAAGGTTTTAGCTTGGGGTCTTATGCAGGAGAAGGTTTGATTGACTTATCTGCCGCACCAGCCAGTTTTAACATTGTTGTCGATGGTTCGGTTTCTTCAAATGTTTCTATTGCACAGGGTCTCTATACTCAGTCTGAGTTGGCAGAAAGAATATCTAGTAGCATAAATGCCAACTCTGATGTAAAAACAGCGGGAGCAGCTATTAGTGTGTCGGTAAATGCTGGAGCTATTGAGATTACTTCTAGTAGATTTGGAGCACTTTCTAATGTTGAGATAACAAATTTTAGTCATTTTGATAACGCTGGATTTAATGCGGATTTACTGGATACAGGCTTGAATGTAGATGGTACTTTGACAACTAATGGCGGAACTTTAAATATTGGTGCTTATGCTTCATCTGAGGATGGCAGAATTGTTAAGATAAGTGATTTTGCCGCCATTTCAGGGGGTATTATTGCTGATGCACGAGGTTTACAGTTTGAAGTGATAGGCGGAGCTTTAGGTGCAAGAGGAGATTTAAGTTATTCTCAGGGTTTTGCTAGCAAATTAAGTGATACGATTAAAGCATTTTTTGAGGAAGACACGGGAATCGTTAGTCAAAGAATAGATTCATTGTCTTCTAGAAATAAAGAATTTGAAGAGAGAAATGAGAGATTAGATTTAAGATTTGAAAAGCAAGAAATGAGGTACAGAATGCAGTTTGCTGTATTACAGTCCATTATGGCAAGTGCGCAAGCAACTAGAGACCAATTGACGGCACAGTTTAATCCTCCAAGAAACTAAGGGTGATATAAAATGAATATGGCACTAAAAAAACAATTTGCACAGCAGTATGCTTCTAATTTTGTAGAAACTTCCGTGTCAGAAGCTTCCCCCCATAAATTAATTGAAATGCTATATGAAGGTGCATTAAAAAATCTAAATTTGGGGAAGCTCTTTATTGATCAAAAAAATTATGAAAAAAAATCAGAGCATCTTAATAAAGCTCTTTCTATTATAGCGGCATTAAAAGATGGCTTGGATATGAGCAGAGGGGAAGTCTCTGATAATTTATATAGTTTATATGACTATTGTTATCGAAAAACATTTGAATCCTCCAGTAAAAATGACGCAAAACTTATTGAAGAGGTCATAGATTTATTAAAGGAAGTATCTGAAGCTTGGAAAAGTATGCCTGAAAACATGAAGCGAGTATCTCGAGAACAAATAGAAAAAATGAGTGCCTAAGTGTTAAAAATAGAGATTTTAAAAGTTAAATTGTTGGCTGATTCTCAAAATATGTTAGTCGCAGCCCAACAAGGAGACTGGGAAAGGCTAAGTCAATTAGACCTTCTTTGGCAAGAACAAGTTAAGCAGGGGTTATCATTGTATAAAAATGATTTAGAAAGTATTATTCCGCAGTTGTTGTTAGACAATGATAAAATTCAATCCTGCCTTTTGGATGAGCAACAAGCGGTTTTAGGTAAGCATCAATCGGAGTTAAAACTGTTTAACCAAGTTAAAAGTTATCTAGCCCAAGTCCCTACTTAGAAGCTGGCATATAGCACCAAGCCCTCAATCTCTAGCACTTTATATCTAGTTTCTAGTTTGGGATTAGAATAAAGTGTTTGCATTATTTATTACCATTCTAAATAATGCAAACATTGTGTTAGCTGGTTTTGGGAGAATCCACGATAGGATCATCAGTCTTAGATGCGTTATCTAGATAATGATTCTTAAATTCTTCTAATCCTTTTTGCACCAAATCTACTGTTTTGGCAAAGTTTTCTTCAATTTTTCCGCTAAAAACCTCTGCATCACCTAGAATACCTTGCGCCTCATCAAACCCTTTTTGTAATCCACTGCCAACAACTTCTATAAATCTATCCATTAATTCCTCGCCTGCTAACTCAGGGTTAGCTTGCTGAAAGCCTGCCAAAAATGCAGTTGAGCTGGTTACAATTCTTGCAGCAGTGTTTTCGGGAGTCCAATACTCCATTCCACCTTGGCTTTTAAGGTTTTCTTCTGAAATGGCAAATTCACCTAAGCTTTCTTGTAAATGCTCATTGAGTTTATCAATGGCTGCCTGAAAAGTTATTTTTGAAGAATTTTCTATGGTTTTATTAGGGTCTCCAAATAAATGTTCAACAATACTGGCTTGTTGAGATATTTTAATATCTGCTTGGCTTTGGATGATATTATTTGATGTGCTGTCTATAGGTTTGTCTTGCAATTTTTCGGAAGGTAGCTCTGTAGATGGTAGTTTTTGATAAGGGTTGAATCCTTCAGAAATAGGTTGAATCGACATAGCTCTTCCTTATAAATTAGTTTTCAGTAAGGGTTATTCATTGCTTGTTTTTGCAAATATCCCAGAGATATATTACTATTATATCGGCAGTTTTTTATTAACTTGAGAGAAATTTGACCACAAAGTGTCTGAAATGATTGAAAGTATTTGGTATGATTTCATTTTAAAAAATTTAAATGAAAATAGCAATCATGGAATTAAATCCCGTTTATACCAAAATTAAAGATTTTACCTCGAGAACAGAGTCTCTTAGGGGGTATCTTTGACTGTGAAATTAAACAAGAGCGCCTAGAAGAAGTTGAGCGAGAGTTAGAAAATCCTAGCGTTTGGGACAACCCTAAACAAGCACAAGAATTAGCTAAAGAAAAAACGCTACTTGATTCAGTTTTGAACACCATTTTAGAGCTAAGTGAAGGGCTGGTTTCTTGTCAAGAAATTTTGGAAATGGCAGAATTAGACGCTGATGAGGAAATGGTCTCCGAGGTGGTTTCTGAGCTTGGTATTCTAGAAGGCAAATTAAACAATCTTGAGTTTAAACGCATGTTTTCAGGCGAAGTAGACCCTAATAATGCTTATTTAGAAATTCAATCAGGATCAGGCGGAACGGAAGCCCAAGACTGGGCTAACATGATTTTAAGAATGTATTTGCGTTGGTCTGATAGTCACGGGTTTAAAACTGAAATTACTGAAATTTCAGATGGAGATGTAGCGGGAATTAAAGGGGCAACTATTCATGTTAAAGGTGATTATGCTTATGGTTGGTTAAGAACAGAGTTAGGAGTGCATCGTTTAGTGAGAAAATCTCCTTTTGATTCCAACTCTAAACGGCACACCTCTTTTGCTTCGGTCTTTGTCTCACCTGAAATTGATGATAGCTTTGAAGTTGACATTAACCCTGCGGATTTAAGAATTGATGTTTATCGAGCCAGTGGTGCAGGCGGACAACATGTTAATAAAACTGAATCTGCGGTGCGAATTACTCACTTGCCAACTAATACGGTAACGCAATGCCAAAATGGACGCTCTCAACACCAAAATAAAGCTGAGGCTATGAAGCAGCTTAGAGCAAAATTATATGAGCTAGAAATGTTAACCCGTAGTAGCGAAAAACAGGCTTTGGAAGATTCAAAGTCAGATATTGGCTGGGGCAGTCAAATTCGTTCTTATGTGTTAGATTCTGGCAGAATTAAAGACTTAAGAACTCATGTCGAAACAGGTAATACCCAAGCTGTTTTAGATGGCAGTTTAGATCAGTTTATTATCGCCTCTTTAAAAGCAGGGGTTTAAAAACGGCGAGTTTAAAAACATAAAAATTAATTTATTTTCTCAAGTTCTTATATGTCCAATTTATATGTAAGAATTTGGGTTTTACCAGGCCTGGTAAATTCAGGCAAAATTTGTAAGGAAAATACATGCCTAAAGATGCTAAAAACCCC
Organism: uncultured Piscirickettsiaceae bacterium; assembly: GCA_964387695.1. GTDB lineage: Bacteria > Pseudomonadota > Gammaproteobacteria > Thiomicrospirales > Thiomicrospiraceae > Thiosulfativibrio. Next base: position 4,791 of record CAYLXI010000053.1, on the reverse strand, counting down.
GCTCCTGAAATAGATGAAAATAAGATTATTGCAGAGCGACGCGCAAAATTAACCGCTCTAAGAGAAGGGTGTGAGGCTAATGGACACCCTAATAGGTTTCGCCGTGATTCAATGGCAGCAGACTTGCATGAAAAGTATGATGACTTTGAAAAAGAAGAGCTGGCAAGCTTAGATCCTGTTAGGGTTAAAGTTGCAGGGCGCATGATGTTACGACGCATTATGGGAAAGGCAAGCTTTGCCACTTTGCAAGATATGTCTGGTCCTATTCAGCTCTATGTTACTCGCGATGAATTGCCAGAAGGGTTTTATAATACCCAGTTTAAAAAATGGGATTTAGGAGATATTGTTGCTGCAGAAGGGTATTTATTTAAAACAAATACTGGAGAGCTTTCTATTCATGTTGAAAATGTTAAGATTTTAACCAAATCTTTGCGTCCATTGCCTGATAAATTTCATGGCTTGCAAGACCAAGAAATACGTTACCGTCAAAGATATCTAGACCTTATTGTTAATCAAGATAGTCGTGATACTTTTATCATGCGTTCAAAGATAGTGGCTCATATTAGAGGTTTTTTAACTCGTAATGGTTTTATGGAGGTGGAAACCCCCATGATGCATGTTATTCCAGGCGGGGCAACGGCGAAACCATTTAATACCCATCATAATGCACTGGATATGCCATTATTTTTGCGAGTTGCTCCAGAACTACATTTAAAGCGTTTAATTGTGGGTGGATTTGAAAAAGTTTTTGAAATTAATCGCAGTTTTCGCAATGAAGGGCTTTCAACGCGTCATAATCCAGAGTTTACAATGGTAGAGTTTTATGAAGCCTATGAAGACTATATTACTTTAATGAATCACACCGAAGAGCTATTAAAAGAGCTTGCACAACTAACCAAAGGTTCATCTATTGTCTCGTATCAAGGGCAAGAGTTTGACTTTAGCAAGCCTTTTGTTCGCTTAACCATGAAAGATTCTATTGTTCAATATAATAAAGAAATCTTTCTTAAGCAATTAGAAGATATTGAATCTGCTACAGATTTAGCAGAAAATCTAGGCATTCATATTAAAGATTCTTATGGTTTAGGAAAAATTATAACAGAGATTTTTGAAGCAACGGTTGAAGAGAAGTTGATGAACCCAACCTTTATTACTGAATATCCTGCCGAAGTTTCACCGCTAGCTCGTCGTAATGATGGTGATTCTTTTGTAACAGATAGGTTTGAACTATTTATTGGAGGCAGAGAGCTTGCCAATGGGTTTTCAGAGCTAAACGATGCAGAAGATCAAGCAGATAGATTTAAGCAGCAAGTAGAAGCGAAAGAGGCAGGAGATGATGAGGCGATGCACTTTGATGATGATTATATTGCCGCACTAGAGTACGCTATGCCACCAACAGCGGGTGAAGGAATAGGGATAGATCGTTTAGTGATGCTATTTACAGATTCTGCTTCTATTAAAGATGTTTTATTGTTTCCGCATATGCGAAGCCAATAAAAAATATTTATTTATTAACGGTTTAGATTGCTGCCCACATTTCTGCTTAGAGAGCTGAGCAGAGGGTCGTATAGGCTCGAGTATAGTTATTTTTAAGCAGGACAAAAGGTCTCTTGTATCACATTCAATAAGCTTAGTATTTGGATGTCGCGCACTTTACATAATATTTTGCTTCCCTCACGGCGTGAAGTGATTATTTTTTTTTCTCTTAAAATATCAATGTGTTGTGATATATTGCTTTGAGTTGTGCCAACTTGAGAAACGATTTCCATGACAGGCTTTTCCTCTTCTCCTAGTACACATAAAATTTTTAACCTAATTGGGTGACCCATTGCTTTTAGTGCTTTTGAAGCTTTTTCAATATTTTCTTCTTTCATTGCAAATTGATTCTCTTCAGTCATGAGTGATCCTAGTTGTTTTAAAGTTAATGTTTTTGTGCGTAAATGTATTTTCCCAAACCCCTGCTTAGAAACGGGATATAGTGAGCAAAGCTTGCTTCTATATGTCATTTTTATAAGTAGGGATTTTAATTATATATAATTATCTACTAATTTTAATGAAATTGTTTCTTAATTTTGTCTAAAGATATTTTATAATGGATGCTAAATATTTAATTAAGCTCTCTTATAAGCAATAAAAGAGGGTAATTATTTTGGAGAATAAAAATAGTGAACATCACTTGGGCAAAAAAGAGTTTATGGTTGGTAACAGGGATAATGCTGGGTGTTTCTATCGTTATAGGAAGCACTGTTTTAGCAGAAAGAGAACCTGTAGAGCAAGCTAAACAAGTCAGTTCTTTACCTTTACAGGAGTTGAGAGCTTTTGTGGAAGTTTTTGAAAGAATCTCTCGAGATTATGTTGAGCCAGTAAGTGATGAAAAACTTTTAGAAGGGGCTATTAGTGGAATGCTTTCTGGATTAGATCCTCATTCTGCTTTTTTGCCTCCTAAAAAGTTTAAAGCAATAGAAGAGCATACCACGGGAGAGTTTGGTGGTTTGGGAATGGAAGTTGGAATGGAGGGTGGTTTTATAAAGGTTATTTCTCCTATTGATGATACACCCGCTCAAGCTGCGGGAGTTCAGTCTGGTGACTTAATTATCAAACTAGATAATGAAACCGTTAAGGGAAAAAGCCTGTCTGAATCTGTAAAAACTATGCGAGGTAAACCTGGCTCTACAATTGTGTTAACCATTTTGCGTCAAGGAGAAACTAAGCCTTTAACTTTGGAATTGACGCGTGCGATCATTAAAGTGCAGAGTGTTAGAGGGAGAATGTTAACCAATGATATGGCATATGTAAGAATTAGCCAGTTTCAGATACGCACGGGCCCGGATTTAATTAAAGTTATTCAAGAGCTTAAGAAAGAAAATAAAAACCCTTTAAAGGGTCTAGTTTTAGATTTAAGAAACAACCCAGGTGGTGTGTTGCGTGCGGCTGTTCAGGTTTCAGATGTTTTTATAGAAGAAGGCTTAATTGTGGAGACCAAAGGTCGCGTTAAAGAATTACAAATGACTTTTGACGCAGAAGAAGGTGATCTATTATCAGGTAAACCCATTGTAGTGTTAATTAATGAGGGATCTGCTTCGGCATCAGAAATTGTATCTGGTGCATTGCAAGATCATAAAAGAGGCTTAATCATCGGGCGTAATAGTTTTGGTAAAGGTTCTGTGCAAACGGTTATTCCTTTAAGTAACGAAGGAGCAATTAAGTTAACGACAGCGCGTTATTTCACCCCTTCTGGACACTCTATTCAGGCAGAAGGTATTACCCCTGATATTAAGATAGACAGGGTTAAGGTGCAAAAAATTGAAGCTGCTTTTGCGAGCATCAAAGAAAAAGATTTAGCGGGTCATTTAGATCATAAAGATGATAAAGAGCAAGTCTCTCAAAAAACGGCAGAAGAAGCAAAAGAAATTAAGCTTGTAGAAATTGAAGAGTTGTTGGCTAAAGACTATGAATTAAGTGAGGCACTTAGGCTTTTAAAAGGAATGGCCTTTATTCATCAACAAAAATCTCAGTAATGAAAAAAGTTACTCCCTACGGGGATTAGCAAAGTTTACAAATTCTAGCTCTCTACATCCAATTTCTAAGTAAGGATTTGGGTCTTAACCCAAATCCTTACTTAGAAATTTAACCATTTTAATTTGTGCATCCATTTATGCAAAGGTCTCTAATGGTTATCGTTGTTTAGTTTTTCCTTAAAAAGAATAGCCTAATCCCATATAGGTAACGGTTGATTTCATGCTAAAATCCATTTGTGTGAACTTGGTGTTTATGCCTGTTACATCAATATTAACATCATTTACTTTCCAAGATGAAATTCTGTGCCCTAATGTTGCATATAACCTAGGGCTGATGGTTATCCACCCAAAGTCATGGTCATAGGAGACTGGCTGGAATCTTATGCCAATATCATACTCTTGAAATATACCATTTACACTTAAGCTCGCATTCGCATAGCTGTTTTTAAAAGTTCCTGTTTGGAAAGCGTAGGTTGCTGATCCATAAAGAGTAAAAAGACTATTTAGGCTTTTTCTGGCAACGATGCTAGGGCCTATTTTATAAGTTAATATTTCAGTTTTACTGTCCTGCATTAAGTTCATATTTGTATCACTAAGCAAGTCGTTATTGTTGTTATTTTTCTCGCTGTCTATCCAGGGTAAAGAAATTCCTAGCATAACTCCTAGCCCAACATAGTTGTTTTCATCTTGATGAAAAACATCTTTTCCTAGCGTAATACCCGCGTCTAAACCTTGTAACTTATAATCAATTGAAGGAGTGGTTACATTTGTAGGGGGCTGTAAAAAACCTCCAGGAAAAGTATTTAGCGATTGCTGAGATTGCATCATTTTTTCTGAGTCAAACCAAGTAACATTGTATTTATAAAACCAGCTTGATGAGCCAATGTTACGATGTTGTTCAACGAGAGAGTAAGTGATTAATCCTGTTTTTATAGATTGGTTTAGTCCCAGAAACCCTCCGTTCATTTCAAAAGTACCGCTCCCTATCTGAAATTCTCCAGCATACAAAGGGCTGGCTAAAAAGCTGATTAAGATTCCTTTTAAGATTTTTTCTTTCATTTTAACCTCAGTTTTTATATAAGTATTCTCTAATTATAGCAAGGTGTTTAAGAAAGGTTTGTATTATTTTGGACTAATAATGATCATATCCAGTTTCTAAGTAGAGATTTAGGGTCTTATTGTTTTTTTGTTGGAAAACTTATGACTAATGTACGGGCAAAACTAGAGGTTTGAGTGCTTAATATTTGTTTTAGATAAATAGAGGCCTTTGCAT
>CAYLXI010000052.1:0-11014 GCA_964387695.1 uncultured Piscirickettsiaceae bacterium | reverse complement strand
AATAACATATTTATCTAACAGTTGAGCATGTTGTTGAATTTCATTAAGACTAACCTCTTTTTCCTCAAAAAAACAGGATGAATTTTCTACCTTAAAAGACCTTTTATTCTTCAAAACAACCCTCCAACTTTAAACCTTTTCAATAAAACAACACCCTCAATACCCTCGTTGCTAAGGAGTCTCTCCATTTTCTTGGTTGCTCTCTAAACAACACGAAATAAACTCAAGCAAGCCCCCCGCCTGATGATGTTTGCTAGACAAGCTTAACACTTTCTTATCCCGCTTAGTTATTAAAGTTAAAGAGTTTTTATCCTGCTCAAAACCTTGTTGAAACCCCACTTTATTTGCACAAATCATATCAAGGTTTTTTTGTTGTAATTTATCTTTTGCATAGGCAATAACATTTTGAGTCTCTGCGGCGAATCCAACCACAAAAGGCTTGTTTTTTTGGCTAGCCACCCAAGCGACAATATCGGGGGTTTTTACTAGATCAAGCTTCATTTCATTTTCATTAGCTTGCTTTTTAAGTTTTTGAGTTGACTGACTGGCTATTTTAAAATCTGCAACGGCTGCAACAGATATAAACACATCGCATTGTGTATACTGCTTTTTAACTTCGGCAAACATTTCCTGCGCAGTAACAACATCTACTCTGCCCACTTTATTAGGCGTATCTAAGCCAACTGGCCCAGCAATAACAGAAACATTTGCTCCTGCCCTAGCCGCTTCTTCAGCAATTGCAAATCCCATTTTTCCTGAACTTCTATTGCCAATAAACCTAACAGGGTCAATATACTCATGGGTTGGACCTAAAGTAATTAACAATTTTTTTCCTTGCCAAAAATCATTTAACCTGCTCAAGCCCTGTACAACTTTAGAATCTTTTTGATTTAAATCGCAAACGAAGTCAAAAATACTTTGCGGCTCTGGCATTCTTCCTACCCCTACTTCTCCACATGCCTGCTCACCAGAATCAGGCGATAAAACCTCAAAACCTCGTTGCTTTAATAACTTAACATTATCTTGAGTTGCTCTATTATTCCACATTAAATGGTTCATTGCAGGGACAACAACAATAGGCTTGTCCGTTGCTAGGCAAAGCGTCATCAACAAGTTATCTGCCCGCCCAATTCGTAACTTTGCTAGCGTTTCAGCCGTTGCTGGAGCTATTACAATTAAGTCAGGCCATCGAGCCAACTCAATATGCCCCATGCCTGCTTCTTGAGATACTTCAAACAAGCTATCTCTAACTGGATTTCCAGATAAAGCTTGAAAGGAAAGAGGTTGAATAAATTCTTTAGCACCAGAGGTCATAACCACCTGTACTTGATGATTATTTTTAACAAAAAGCCTCACTAATTCTAATGATTTATAAGCGGCAACACCTCCCGTAACACCTAGCAATATTTTCATTTATTTTCTTCCTCAACAAGCACCAATAACTCAGGTAACAGCTTAACGGGCTTACCTGCTTTTACAGTCACCCCATAGGTTTTAGCTGAGACAATTAAAGTTTCGTTCAACTTGTAAATTTCTTGCAAAAAAACGACCTTAATTCTACCCTCTCTTATCATCCTTACTTTTACATAAAAATCATCTTGCGGACGCAAAGGGGATTTATAATCAATTTCTAAACGCATTACCATTAAGTCGATACCCTGTGCGGCAAGTTCAGAAAAATTAATTTGCTTGGCAAGCAAAAACTCATGGCGAGCATGTTCTAAATAATTTTGATAAACCGAGTTATTCACCACTCCTTGCAAATCGCACTCATAATCTCTAACTTTCATATTGAATTTAAACATTATCTTTCACTTCTTTTCATTTATGATAGGCGTATCTTATCAAAGATTAAAGAGATACAAAATGGCAATTACTGACTGGCATGAAAATGATCGCCCTCGAGAAAAACTGTTAAAATTTGGTGAGAACAGTCTATCAGACGCTGAACTCCTTGCCATTTTTTTACGCGTTGGGGTAAAAGGCAAAAGTGCCGTTGAACTTGCACAAGATTTAATTAATCATTTTGGCGATCTTCCCTCTATTTTTAACGCCACCGAAACAGGGTTCTGTTCTGCAAATGGCTTAGGCCCTGCTAAATTTGTACAATTAAGAGCTGTGCTAGAAATGTCTAGACGACATTTTGAATATGGCTTAAAGAAAGGGGCAAGCCTTGATTCTCCAGAAAAAACAGTTAGCTTTTTAGTACATGAACTGGCTCACCAGTCTCGAGAAAAATTTGGAGTATTATTTTTAGACCAAAAACACTGTTTAATTGACTTTAAAATACTGTTCACAGGTACATTAAACCAGTCTAGCGTTCATATTCGTGAAATTATTAAACCCGCTTTAGACCTCAATGCCGCTGCCCTTATTTTAGCCCATAACCACCCCTCTGGCGACCCAACCCCTAGTTTAGCAGACATCAAAACCACTCAAAAAATACAAAAGGCATGCCAACTCATTGAAATAAAAGTTCTTGACCACATCATCATAGGAGATATGGGCAGGTGGACCTCTCTAGCTCAAGAGAGGCATTTAGAGCAGTAACGACTGAGTTAGTGCTATTTTTTTCAGCATTTCTAACAGAATACTATGAAATAGAAAAATAGATTGCAATCTCCCTCTAATTTGTGGATAATTCCGCTTCTTAATTTTTGTTTTTGTAAAAAAACTTATAGAAAAGAAATATTAAAATATTTTGTTAATAGGATTAAAGTTTAAATAATAAAAATATTTTCCTATATTTACCCGAATTCCTGCTTATAAACTGGATATAGAGTGCTAGAGCTTGTTAGCTAGGCGCTTGCAAGAAATCTTAGCTTCACCATTATGGTTAAGCCGACATTCTTTGTGGAAGCATAGCGGGCAAAGGATGGTGCTATATGCCAGCTTTCTAAGCTAGGGATTTGGGATTTAGGTAAAGATTTCTTAAAAAAAGAACCTTAATTCAAGATAGTGAGGAATTAGAAATGTCTAAAGTATGCCAAGTGACTGGTAAAGGTCCTGTAGTTGGTAACAATGTTTCCCACTCAAACCGTAAAACTCGTCGTCGTTTTTTGCCAAACCTGCAAACACATCGTTTTTGGGTTGAAGCAGAAAGCCGTTTTATTAAACTTCGTCTTTCTACTTCAGGAATGCGTATTATCGACAAAAACGGTATCGAGTCAGTGCTAGCAGAAATGCGTGCACGCGGTGTGAAGGTTTAAAGGAGATATCCATGCGTGAAAAAATTAAATTAGTCTCTTCAGCAGGGACAGGTTATTTTTATACTACTGATAAAAATAAAAGAAACATGCCTAGCAAGTTTGAAATTAAAAAATACGACCCTGTTGTTCGTAAACATGTCATGTTTAAAGAAGCTAAAATTAAATAAAACATTATCAATTTATCTGTTAAAGGTTTTTAAAAGAACCCTAACAGATAAAATTGATTTTAAGACTTTTCATATCTAAAGCTCTAAACTCAAACCACTTTCGCTTTACTTACCTCCTTGCTGCTCATCACAACCTGATTACGACCCTGTTTTTTTGCTTGATAAAGCCTCTCATCTACTTCTCGATAAACTTCATTAACCCCTACAAGCCTATGACTATGCCAAAAACTTGCCCCAATAGAAATGGTTAATCTCCCCAAAGGAACGCCTTTGTTCTCAATATTTAAGGATTCAACTTCAAGGCAAAAAGATTGCAAATACTCCTCAAAAATCACCTCTGATTTAAAATAAGACAAGACTAAAAACTCTTCACCTCCCATTCTAAACACCAAATCTGTCGCACGATTAAATCCTTGCTTAAGAAGCGAAGCAATTTTCTTTAGCACTTCATCGCCCCTTTGATGCCCATAAGCATCATTAATATTTTTAAAATGATCAAGATCTAACATAGCAACCAAAAAGGGACTTTCTTCTCTTTTGGCTCGATTAATTTCTTGATTAATCACTTGATTAAAATACCGACGATTATAAATCCCCGTTAAATCATCTTTAATAGCAAATTCTTCAATACGCTTTTTATCCGTAATATCTACACGGGTTGCCCAACATCTCTTCATTTCTCCAGCAATATATTTTTCGGGTGAAAGTGTTATCTCAACAAAATAAGAGTCTCCTTGCTTGGTTTTGCCTTCTACTTCCCCCCTCCAATAACCACCTTTTTTAATATCTTTTAAAATAGCCTTGCGTTTATCAGATAATCTTTTTCCTGGTATCATGTTTAGGTATGACATACTTAGCAATTCATCTTTATCATAACCAGTTAAACGGCAATAAGAATCACTTACCCACAAAAACCGCAAAGCTTCCAAATCAACTAAGGTTGCATAGGTTAACTCGTGAATTTGCTTGATATATATTTCTTGACGTTTTCTTTGCTGGCGACACCAAAATAAAATAGACATTAAAATCAATAAGACAACTAAGGTCATTAAACCTATTTGCCACAATCTTCCAGTGTCAACTTTATGATAAAACTCTATTTTTAGCCAATTATTATAAATTTCTTGCCTATCTTCTTCTGAAATTGCTGCCAAGGATTTCTCAATAATACTAAATAAAACAGGATTATCCCTTTGCATTCCCATAGATATTTCATAAGAGTGCCCCGATTGACCTACAATATCCAGACCAAGCAAGCCAAAATAATTTATTTTATAATGAATAGAAGCTAAGTTCCCTGAATAAAAATCAGTACGACCATCTAAAACCGCATTTAAACCTTCTTTAGCTGAATCAAATTCTACCCTAATTATGCCTGGATATTGTTTCTTTAAATATTCTCCCGACCAAAAACCTTTAACCACCGCAACTCTGTAACCCGTTAACTGACTATAATCTTTAATAAAACCTTGCCCATTTCTTGCTACTAACACCATAGGGAAAGATAAATAAGGCTCGGTAAAATTCATATAAACTTGGCGACTAGGCGTGGACATGGCGGCTGCAAACATATCTAGCTTACCCTCAGATGCCATCTTAACAACATCTTTCCATCTTTTATGCGGCTGGGGCTTAAATTTAATACCTGTTTTCTCTGTAATCCGTTGCAAATACTCCGCTGCTATCCCATTAAAACCCTCTTCATTATAAACTTCAAAAGGACTGCGGTTATTACCATTCGCTAACATTACAACAGGATTAGTATTTAAATAAATCAATTCTTCTGGAGTAAAAACCACCTGATTAAGATCAAAAACAAACCCAGAAACATCCAGGTTTTCAAGTTTTTTATTGCTCAACCATCCTGATGCTCTGGCATCAACAGCCATAGCTAACAGCCTATCTTCTTCGACATGACCAATAGGAACCTCGCCTGACCTTATAAAAGCAACGATTGTTTTCGCCTCAAACAACAATGCTTCACGACTTTTAACGACTGGATAACGAGAGATAATATAATCTACCATCTCTTCTTGGTTATCTAAGGCGTATTCCCATCCCTTAATTGTTGCTAGCTTAAACGCTTGAACAACAGAGGGGTTATTTCTAGAAAAATTTCGTGTTGTCACCAGCATACCCTCATAACCGTCTCCATCGAAGGCTTCAAGATTAACGGTATAAAAAGGCACTTGCTTTTCTTTTAATCTAAAGGGTTCATTGGTAATAAAGGCATTATATAAATCGACTTTTTTATCTACAAAATATTGCAAATCTCCTTTAGCTGGATGCTCTTGCAACTGCACGCCAGACCGACTTAAAAAACTTTCGATCTGAAAACTGTTGCCAGACATAATACTCATGCCATCTAATTCATCTATGTCTATAATTGGCTTGTGTGATAAAAGTACCTTTGGAGAATTTTGAAATACGCTCATTACTAGCTTAATAGGAGCACCGTTAAGATAGTCAACTAATACAAAGTCACAATTCATGCTAAAGTCTACCCTGCCAGAAAGAAGTTCATCTAAAACATCCAACTCTGGAGACCAGTCTTGAATTGAAACATTTAGACCAACTTCTTTATAATAGCCTTGCTTTATCGCTGCATAAAAGCCTGCAAATTCAAACTGATGATTCCAGTTAAGTTGCAATTTAATGGGGGTAAGGGATTCTGAACTGTTGTTACTTGCGACGCCAAGAAAAGGCGTGCAAAGCAAAATAACCGCTAAAATAATCTTTTTGAAGCGAGATTGGATATCTTTAGATATAATATTTACACACATAGTTTTCACTTTTTATAATATCTACTATAGTAATTCGAATAAAAAAACATCACATTATCCCAAATCACTACTTAGATGTTAAGTGTTAAGCACCTCTTAATAATATTTTTTGCAAACGCCTAGCGAACAATCTCTAGCTCCAGTTTCTAAGCAGGGATTTGGGATTATACTCTTTTTAACATAAAACAATTTAAAAATAAAGAAACAATCATGCCAGAACTACCTGAAGTTGAAACGACCTTAAAAGGTATTATAGATAAAACTTTAAATCAAACCATTCAAGACATCACTATTCGTCACCATCAGTTAAGATGGCCTGTTGATAAAAAGCAAGCCTTAAAATTACCAGGCCTGGTAATTTTAAGGGTAAAAAGACGCGGAAAATATATATTATTAAGCACCAACAAAGGTCATATCATTATCCACCTTGGCATGTCGGGCGTGCTACGACTGGTGCTTCATAAGACCCCAATCAAAAAACATGATCACATTGATTTAATACTGAACAATGGTTACTTATTACGCTATAACGATCCTCGTCGTTTTGGTGCCTGGATATGGTTTGAAGGAAATATAGAAGAACACCCTTTGTTATCTAAATTAGGCCCAGAACCCTTTAGCAATGAGTTTTCTGGAGATTATTTGTTTGAAAAAACTCGTAATAGAAAGATTGCCATTAAAAACTTAATTATGAATAGCCATATAGTGGTTGGAGCCGGCAATATTTACGCCAATGAATCTTTATTTATGTCTGGCATCCATCCTCAAAAAACAGCAAAATTAATAACCCTTGAAGAGGCTGAAAAACTTGTTGTTAATATAAAATTAGTATTGCAAAGGTCAATTGAACAAGGCGGAACAACCCTTAAAGACTTTCTTTCTCCTGATGGTAAGCCAGGTTACTTTACTCAAGATTTAAAGGTATATGGTCGCAACAATCAGCCTTGCGTTAAGTGTCAAAACTCGATTAAAAAAATTATCATCAATCAGCGGGCTAGTTTTTTCTGCCCTAAGTGCCAACCCAAGACCTAACAAAACAAGGCTTAACAAAACCTTACATAAACAAGGTTAATATTGACAAGACTTTAAAACCCATTAAAATTATTTACATGAAAAAAAGTTTATTAAAATATGCAATTATCGGCAGTTTTTTATTAGCCTCCTTATCTTTACAAGGATGTTTAACCGACAAAAACGCCAACACAATCCAGTGGCCACTTCTTACCGATTGTGATCTACATCTTGAGGCTTGCACGGCAACTAAAGAAGAGCAGAGCTTACAACTTTCTATCGTTCCTAAACCCATTCCAGTTGCTCGTTCTTTAGGGGTTGAAATAATAATGGAAAACCTGAGTGCTGATAAAGTAGAGCTTGATATATCAGGGTTAAATATGTACATGGGATTTAACCGCGTTTCTCTTAGCCAAACTCAACCGAACTTATGGCAAGGCAGTTCAATGCTGGCATTTTGCACTTTAGATAAAATGGAGTGGCAAATAACGGTTATTTTGCACCATACCGACCCTGAAACCCAAATAAAAAGCCAAACTCAAATCCCTTTCTCTCTCATTACAACTAACAGCTTGGCACGATAACTTTTGGCTGTCTCGTGAAATTAACGATTAAGATAAAATAGAAGCTGATTTAATGGCAGCAATAACTGCCATACCCTCTTTTAAGTTAAGGCGTTTAACGGAGCGTTTGGTAATTTTTGCCAGCAAAGGCCAGGCTTCATTTTTAACCCTTAGCCTCAGTAAGCAACTAGATTCATTAAAATATTCAATCGTTTCTATCACCACTTCTAAATGATTTAAAGCGGTACTATCACTGGGCTCAGATAACATTAAACTGACATTGTGTGCAGCAATGACCACTCTAACACGCGATCCTTTTTCTTCTGATACTCTTGCTACCCACAAATGAGCATTACCAGACTGTAGCAATGATAAACCATCTTCATCACTATGAGAAACCACTTTTGCTGCCAACACTGAACGGGGCTCAACCCCTTGGTAAAGAGGCGTACCTTTTCTATTTAAGGCCTTCTCGATTGGCTCAATGGATAAAATCTTGCCTTGTTCCATAAATACCACTGTATCAGCAAGCCGCTCAACCTCTTCAGGTGAGTGAGAGATATATAAAATTGGAATTTCAAGCTCATCTCTTAATCTTTCTAAATAAGGTAAAATTGTTCGCTTTGAAAACAAGTCTAATGATGCCATTGGCTCGTCCATCATCAGCACCTTGGGTTGTGATAGCAAGGTACGACCTATCGCAACTCTTTGGCGTTCTCCTCCAGACAGATTAAGGGTGTTTCGAGTTAACAACTCTTTAAGACCTAGCCACTCAACAACTTGGGAAAACTTTATTGTCTGTTGTGATTGTTTAGTGCGTTTTAAGCCGTAGCGTAAATTTTTTTCTACATTTAAGTGAGAAAACAAACTGGCTTCTTGAAATACATATCCTAGCTCTCTTTTATGAACGGCTAAAGATTTTCCGTTTGCTAACCAAGCTTTGTCTTCAAAAAAAATGCTGCCTTGGGTATTTTTTTCAAAACCTGCTAAACAACGCATAAAAGTAGTTTTACCACTCCCTGAATGACCAAAAATAGCCGTAACGCCACGAGAAGGAAAATTAAACTCTCCTGAATCTAGAGTAAAGCCTCCAAGTTTAACATGTAAACTGCCTCGTAAACAGACAGGAGAGGAGGATGAAATGGGTAAAATCTTCATTTATATTTTTCTTCCATATGACGATTAATCCCATAAACAATGCTCAACACGATTAAGCTCATCACCAACATAATTGCTGATAAAATATGAGCTTTCTCATACTCTAAAGCCTCCACATGGTCATAAATAGCAATAGAGGCGACCTGCGTAACACCAGGGATATTCCCACCTATCATTAAAATTACCCCAAATTCTCCTACTGTATGAGCAAAGGTTAGGGTCACGGCAACTAGATAATGGCGACGCATCAATGGAAGGTTGACGCTAAAAAACCTATCTATTGGTCCTGCACCTAAAGTTGCTGCCACCTCTGCAGGGCGTTTCCCAAGTTGCTCAAAACCATTCATTAAGGGTTGGATTGCAAAGGGTAAAGAGGATATAACTGACCCTATAACCATTCCTGACATAGAAAAGGTTAAGGGGGCAAATCCAAAAGAAGCCCACAACTGCCCTACTGGACCCTCCGGACCAATGGATATAAGCAGATAAAACCCTAAAACAGTTGAGGGCAAAACCAGTGGCAAGGCAACGGTTGCTTCAAAAATAGCTTTTTTGGGCCCTTTAATACGCGATAACCACAGGGCTAAAGGTGTTCCAAACACAATCAAAATTACCGTGGTATAAAATGCTACCTGAAAAGTTAACCACAAAGGCTGTAAATTAATCCCTTCAAGCATAAACTTTATTTTTAAGCATCAGCCATACCTTTAATTAAAGTTAGGTATTCCATAACCATAAGATTTAATTTTTGTTTGAGCCCGTTCTGAATGAAAAAAATCAAGAAAGGCGATAACAGCAGGCGTTTTTCTTCCTTTTATAATAACTGCCTGTTGCTTTATTTCAGTATATAAATGACTTGGAATATCAAATATTTCACCCTCAATAGGCCTGTTAGGGTTAAGAACATAAGATTTCGCAATCAGCCCAATTTGAGCATTTCTAGTAAAAACATACTTAAAGGCTTTACTAACACTGCCCCCTAGTGCAATCTTATTATTTTCTTTAAAATAATCATAAAGACCATAATATCTTAATACCTCTACTGCCGCCATACCATAAGGAGCAGTTCTTGGGTTGGCTATGGCTAAAAACCGCAAATTAGGATCATTTATTGTTAGTTTTGTTAAATCTGCTGATATTTTTGATGGATTTGGTGACCAAGCGACCAAATTTCCTGTTACATAAGTAAACCGACTATTTGGCTCAATAACTCCTGCTGCTTCAAGCAACTTAGGGCGTTTTGCATCGGCAGAAAAAAACAAATCGTGCGGCGCTCCCCGTTTAATTTGAGCAAATAACATACCGCTTGACCCGCTTGAAATAGTAACTTTAATCCCTGTTTCTTCGGTGAAATCTTTGGCTAAAGAGTTTAATGTTGCTAAAAAATTAGCCGCAACCGCAATTCTAACCGTCTCTTGTGCCAGACTAACTGAACTCGTTAATAGTGAGACTGCAACAATAAAAATAAGGGTTGTTTTTTTTAAGCTCATAAATAGTCTAGCGCAAATGTTTATCTTGCAGTGCTTCACTCACCAGAGGGTGAACAAATTCTGAAACATCTCCGCCTAAGGCAGAAACTTCTTTCACTAGGCTAGAGGAAATAAAGGCATATTGTTCGGCAGGGGTCATAAACATTGTTTCTATCTCTGGAGCTAATTTACGGTTCATTGATGCAAGCTGAAATTCATATTCAAAATCAGAGACCGCTCTTAAACCTCTCAATAAAACTTGCCCGCCAACTTCATGAACAAAATCAACCAATAAACCATTAAAACAGATCACTTCAACATTAGGAAAATCTGCAAGCACTTTTTTAGTGAGGTGCAATCTTTCTTCTTGTGAAAAAAGTGGCTGTTTATTATTATTTTCTGCCACCGCAATCACTAAACGATCGTAAAACCGTGTGGCTCTCTCAATCAAATCAAAATGACCACAAGTAATTGGGTCAAAAGTTCCTGGGTAAACCGCTGTTATCAACATTATGCTTCTTTTCTCTTAAGATACTGTCTTAAGGAAGAGCTTAATAACTAAGGTTAGAATTAGGCTGAGAAAAACGAGTCGCTATTTGTGCTGAAATAAGGCGTAATAGCTAGCTATTGCAACGAATTGCAGTGAAAATATCG
>CAYLXI010000051.1:0-11298 GCA_964387695.1 uncultured Piscirickettsiaceae bacterium | reverse complement strand
GGTTCGGTTGATGGCGATTCTCCTGCGGCTATGCGTTATACCGAAGTAAGAATGTCTAAAATTGCCCATGAGTTATTGGCAGATTTAGATAAAGAGACTGTTAATTTCACCCCTAACTATGATGAGTCTGAGCATGAGCCTAATGTTTTACCCACAAGAGTGCCTAATTTATTGGTAAACGGCTCTTCTGGTATTGCCGTAGGAATGGCAACCAATATCCCCCCGCATAATTTAAATGAAACGATTAATGCTTGTATTGCACTGATTGATAATCCAGATTTATCTGTTGCAGATTTAATGGAGCATTTACCAGGTCCTGATTTCCCAACCTATGGAATTATTAATGGTAATACGGGCGTTCGCGAGGCTTATGAGACTGGTCGTGGCAGGGTTAAAATGCGGGCTAGAACCGCAATAGAAACGGATAAGTCAGGTAAGCATGCCATTATTGTTAATGAAATTCCCTATCAAGTAAATAAAGCCCGGTTAATTGAACGCATTGCTGAACTGATTAAAGATAAAAAGATTGAAGGCATTACCGCATTACGAGATGAATCTGATAAAGATGGTATGCGTATTGTCATTGAGTTGCGTCGTAATGAAGTGCCAGAGGTTATTATTAATAACCTTTATAAGCAAACCGCAATGCAGTCTGTTTTTGGTATTAATATGGTTGCCATCATTAATGGGCGACCAAAATTACTTAATTTAATAGAAATATTAGACGCATTTATTAAACACCGCCGCGAAGTGGTTACTCGCCGTACTATTTACGAGTTACGAAAAGCCCGCGAAAAAGCCCATTTGCTAGAAGGTTTGGCATTGGCTTTAAATAATATTGATGAAATGATTGAGTTAATTAAAGCTTCTCCCAGTCCGTCTATTGCTAAAGAATGCATGTTAGAAAGACAGTGGGCAGTGGGTAATGTTGTTGCATTGCTGGAAGGTGTGGATCTAAAAGATGTTCGTCCAGAAGATTTAACGGCTGGTTTTGGGGTTGATGGCGATATTTATAAGTTGTCGCCAACTCAAGCTCAAGCTATTTTAGAAATGCGTTTGCATCGTTTAACAGGTCTTGAGCAAGATAAAATTATTGCTGAATATAAAGAGCTGGTAGAAAAGATTGCAGGATATTTATATATTTTGCGTAATCCTGATCGTTTAACTGAAGTTGTTCGTGATGAGCTGCTGGAAATTCTTGAAACTTTTGGCGATGCTAGGCGTACTGAGATTGACCATAATTATCAAGATTTAGATGCTGAAGATTTAATTGCTGCAGAAGATAGAATTGTTACCCTTTCTCAAGATGGCTATATTAAAACGCAGCCACTTTCTGATTATCGTGCTCAAAAACGCGGTGGTCGTGGTAAATCTGCCACTCAGATAAAAGAAGAAGATGAAGTTGGTCAGATTTTTGTTGCCAATACGCATGATGTGTTGTTGTGTTTTTCTAACCTAGGCAAGCTATATTGGAAAAAAACTTGGCAACTTCCTTTAGCCAGTCGAGGCTCTAAGGGTAAGCCTATTGTGAATGTATTGCCGTTAGATGATAACGAGCATATTACCTCTGTATTGCCTGTTTCTGAATTTGTAGAAGATAAGTTTGTCTTTATGGCAACTAAATCTTCTGTGGTTAAGCGCGTCGCACTATCAAACTTTTCACGCCCTAGAGCAAATGGAATTATTGCGGTTGACTTAAAAGAAGGTGATGAGCTAATTGGCACGGCTTTAACAGATGGCAAACAAGAAGTTATGTTGTTTAGTAATATAGGTAAAGCCATTCGTTTTGATGAAAATGATGTTCGGGTTATGGGCAGGCAAGCTCGTGGTGTTCGTGGCATGAGGCTTAAAGAAAATATGAGCGTGATTAACATGCAAATAGCTTCTGATGATAGCTTGATTTTAACCGCAACTGAAAATGGTTTTGGTAAGTGTACTCCAGTTAATGATTATTCTACGATTAACCGTGGGGGTTCTGGTGTTATTTCTATTAAAACTTCTGAGCGCAATGGTAAAGTTATTTCTGCGGTGTCTGTTACCCCTGAGCATGAAGTGGTCTTAATTACTAACAAGGGTACTTTGGTTAGAACTCGTGTGTCAGAAATATCGGTAGTGGGAAGAAATACGCAAGGCGTTAAATTAATTAATGTTGGGAAAGGCGAGCAGGTGGTTGGTTTAGCTGTTGTTGATGTTGCCAATGATGAGGAAGGTTTAGATGCTGAAGAAGATACTTCTGGGGTTAATAATGAAAAAAATGTTACCCATAATCCTGAAGATAATACGGAAAATAATATCTAAAAAATGAAAAAGTTTAATTTTAGTGCAGGTCCTGCTATGTTGCCAGAAGCAGTGATGAAAAAAGCTCAAACAGAATTTTTAGATTGGAATAACACAGGCGTTTCTGTCATGGAAATGAGTCACCGTAGTAAAGAATTTATGGCTATTACCCATAAAATGGAAGCTACTTTGCGTGAAATTATGGAAATTCCTGCTAACTATAAAGTGTTGTTTACTCATGGTGGTGCATCCATGCAATTTTCGGCAATTCCTATGAATTTAACCCAGCAAGGAGACAAGGTAGATTACTTTAATACGGGTGTTTGGTCTGCTAAAGCAATTGCCGAAGCTAAACGATTTGTAAATGTTAATGTGGTGTGCGCGGCTGAAAATAACATTCCTGCTTCTAAAAAATGGCAATTTAGTAAAGATGCTAAATATATTCATATTTGTCAGAATGAAACCATTACAGGAGTTGAATTTCAAGAATTACCTCAAACAGATAAAATAATTGTGGCAGATTTTTCATCTACCATTCTTTCTCGCCCTATAAAAGTTGCCGATTATGGGGTAATTTATGCGGGTGCTCAAAAAAATATTGGACCAGCAGGCTTGGCTATTGTAATCGTTCGGGACGATTTAATTGGTGATGCTCGTTTGGGTACGCCTAAGTTATTAAACTGGCAAACTTATGATAATAATGAGTCTATGTTTAATACCCCAGCTACTTTTTCTTGGTATTTAACAAGCCTTGTATTTGATTGGATAAAAGAGCAGGGTGGAGTTAATGCTCTTGCCAAAATTAATCAACGCAAAGCCAATAAGCTTTATGATTTTATTGATCAATCAAATCTTTATTATAATGACGTAGAAGTTTCTGTTAGGTCGTGGATGAATGTTTCTTTTAAGTTTAACAGTGCAGAATTAGAAGAAAGGTTTTTATCAGAATCTAAAGCGGCGGGTCTTTTAAATTTAAAAGGTCATAAATCCTATGGAGGCATGCGCGCCAGTATTTATAATGCTATGCCAGAAGAGGGCGTTGATACTCTAGTTGATTTTTTGAAATCTTTTGAAATTAAATATGCTTGAATGGATAATATGTTGTTAAATATGCAAAATTCAGAAGAACAAGAAAAGCTTCAATTAACTAAAATTCGTGATGAAATTGATAAAATTGATTGCCAAATTCAAGATTTAATATCACAAAGAGCTTTATGTGCTCAAAAAGTGGCAAATATTAAAACCAAAGGTGGTAACAATGAGGTGGTTTTTTATCGACCAGAAAGAGAAGCTCAGGTTTTAAGAGAGGTTAAAAAACGCAACACAGGATTAGTCCCTGATAATGACATGGGGCGCTTGTTTCGTGAAATAATGTCAGTATGTTTGGCTTTAGAGCAGCCTATAAAAGTTGCTTATTTAGGTCCAGAGGGCAGTTATTCTCATTCTAGTGCCATTAAGCAATTTGGGGGTAGTGCTCATCCCTTAGCGGTCTCTACTATTGAAGATGTTTTTAAAGCCGTTGAAAAAGGAGAGGCTCATTATGCAATAGTGCCAGTTGAAAACTCTTCAGAAGGTGTGGTTAAGCAAACTCAAAATGAGCTGATTAAAACAAATTTATTGATAAATGGTGAGCTGGATTTAGATATTCATCATTGCTTGTTATCTACCTCAAATAATTTAGACTCTGTTAAAAAAGTGGTCGCTCACCCCCAAGCTATTGGTCAATGTGAAATATGGCTTAAGAATAATATGCCTTGGGCAGTGATTGAATCGGTTGATTCTAATGCAATGGCTGCTAAAATGGCTAAAAAAGATAACAGCTTAGGGGCGATTGCTTCTAAGCAAGCAGCACAGCTTTATGATTTAAATGTTTTAGATACTCATATTGAAGATCAAAAAGACAATAGCACTAAGTTTTGGGTGTTAGGAGCAGAAAAAACAACTCCTAGTGGAGAAGATAAAACGGCAATAATTTTGTCTATGCCTAACAAATCAGGGGCTTTGCTAGATGTTTTATCTAGTTTTTCTGATAGAAATATCAGTATGACCCGTATTATTTCTTTACCTTCAATAGATAAAAAATGGGATTATGTGTTTTTTATTGATGTTATCGGACACCAAGAAGACGAAATCTTAAAAAGAGCTTTAGTCGAAGTTAAAGAAAAATCTATGTTTTTTAAATTATTAGGCTCGTTTCCTACTTCTCCTCTGGACTAAATTTAATGTTTGAAAAACAATTACAACCTCAAGTTATAGGCATTAACCCTTATGTTCCCGGTAAGCCAGTTGATGAGCTTGAGAGAGAGCTGGGTTTAAAAAGAATTTCAAAGCTCGCTTCTAATGAAAACCCTTTAGGAGCAAGTTTAAAAGTAGCGATTGCAATTAAAAATGAATTGTCTGAAATATCTCGTTATCCAGATGGCAGTGCATTTTATTTAAAAACCAAGTTATCTGAATTTTTAGGTATTTCTATTAATAAAATATCTGTAGGCAATGGCTCTAATGAACTTTTAGAGCTGGTAGCAAGAGTTTTTGCTGGAGCGGGTGATGACATTATTTATTCGGAGCATGGCTTTGCAGTTTACCCAATAAGCACTCAAGCCGTTGGGGCAAGATCGATAGAAGTGCCTGCTAAAAATTGGGGTCATGATTTGAGTGCTATGTTGGCAGCAATCACCTCTAATACAAAAATTATTTATTTGGCAAACCCCAACAACCCAACAGGTACTTTGTTTTTAAAGTCCGAATGGGAAGCCTTTATAAGCCAAGTTCCTAAAGAAGTTGTGGTGGTGCTAGATGAAGCTTATATTGAATATGTTGATCATGATGAATATGCAAATGGGGTAGATTATATGGAACATTACCCTAATTTATTGGTATCCCGAACTTTTTCAAAAGCCTATGGATTGGCTTCTTTGAGGGTTGGTTACATGCTTGGGTGTGAAGAAATAACTAATTATATCAACATGATGAGAATGCCGTTTAATGTTAATTCTTTTTCTCAAATTGCCGCCGTTGCAGCGCTTGAAGACGGTTTTTTTGTAGAAAAAAGTGTTTCTGAAAATAAGAAGGGCATGGCAATATTGGTTTCTAAATTTAAAGAGCTAGGCTTAGAGTATATTCCCTCCTATGGTAACTTTATTTGTGTTGCATTTCCTGAACATAAAATATCTGTAGAGGAAATTAATAAAAAGTTTTTAGAGCAGGGCGTAATTCTTCGTCCCGTTGCAAATTATAATATGCCACAGCATTTGCGAGTTTCTATAGGGTCGGAACAAGAAATTAAACACTTTTTAGAAGTCTTGGTCCGTTTAAAGCCTTTATATGACTGATTTTTTACTAAACAAGCTAGTTGTGATAGGCGTGGGTTTAATTGGAGGTTCGTTTTCTAAAGGACTAAAAGAGGCAGGCCTGGTAAAAACAAGCATAGGTTTTGGCTCAAAAGAAGTGAATTTACAAAAAGCAGTCGCATTAGGAGTTGTTGATAGTTACACTTTGGATGTTAAAGAAGCCGTAAAGAATGCCGACCTTATATTGCTTGCCGTGCCACTTGGTGCAATGCAAGGTGTGCTAGCCAGTATCAAGCCATACCTAGATGGCAGCACCATTGTTAGCGATGTAGGTAGCTCTAAGATAAGTGTGATTCATGCGGTGCAATCTGTATTTGGTTGCCTACCACAGAACTTTGTAGCCGCTCATCCTATTGCAGGGAAGGAACAAAGCGGGGTGGAGGCTTGTGATGCTGGTCTTTATCGAAATCATCGTGTTTTGTTAACACCCACGGCAGAGACCAGTGTAAAAGCGGTAAAAAAAGTGACGGATTTATGGGAGAGTTTGGGTGCTATCGTATCTGAAATGCCACCAGAATATCATGATGAAGTGCTGGCAGCTACCAGCCACCTACCGCATTTTTTAGCCTATGCCTTAGTAGATATGTTGCATGAGCATGAAGAATTGGGCAATGTCTTTCAATTTACCGCAGGAGGATTTAAAGATTTTACTCGTATTGCCTCAAGCGATGCGACTATGTGGCGAGATATTGCTTTAAATAACAAACAGGCTATTTTAAAATGGTTGCAAAACTATCAAGATGAATTATCTAAGCTAAGTGGTTTAATTGAGTGTTCAGATGGAGAAGCTCTATTGAAATTGTTTGATGGAGCAAAACAAGCTAGAGATTGTTATATTGTAAAGTCTTCTAAATAACCCTAATTTCTATGTAGGGATTAGATAATAACAAAGACATCGTAACTTTTCTAAACAGGTATCAGCAATAAGTTTTGTCAGTAGTATAAATCAGTGTAAATCAGTGTAATCAGAATAAGAAGATAAAAAATGTCAAAAAACATTCGCTTTAAAGTGTCTCCAGGTGGTTGTATTAAAGGTCGTATTAGAGTGCCTGGCGACAAATCGGTTTCACATCGTAGTATTATGCTTGGCTCTATTGCAGAAGGAACAACTTTCGTTTCAGGGTTTTTAGAAGGAGATGACAGTCTTGCTACTTTAAAAGCCTTTCAAGATATGGGCGTGCAAATTGAAGGACCTTATAATGGCAAAGTAACAATTCACGGTGTCGGTTTAAAAGGCCTTAAAAAGCCTAAAGCAGCTTTAGATATGGGGAACTCTGGCACAGCAATGCGTTTAATGTCTGGCATTATAGCTGGGCAAGACTTTGAGTGTGAGTTAATAGGCGATGCATCTTTATCCACTCGTCCAATGAAACGGGTAACACAACCGCTGGCAAAGATGGGAGCAGACATAGAGACCTCTGGCGACGGAAAGCCTCCCATTAGATTAAAAGCAGGTAAGACGCTACAAGCCATGGACTACACCCTGCCCATGGCAAGTGCTCAGGTTAAATCATGTGTTATCTTGGCAGCCATGTACGCACAAGGCACAACAACAGTCACTGAGCCCGCACCCACGCGCGATCATACAGAAAGAATGCTTAATGGCTTTGGCTATCCTGTCGCGACCGAAAAACTAGATGCAATGCGTTCTAAAATATCTATTACAGGCGGAGGAAGCCTAAAGGCAATGGATATTGATGTTCCTACTGATATTTCATCATCAGCTTTCTTTATGGTCGCCGCATCGATTGCTCCAGATTCAGATTTAACTATTGAGCATGTCGGCGTTAACCCAACCCGTACGGGTGTTATCGACATTTTAAGGCTGATGGGTGCAGACATATCATTAGAGAACGAAAAACTTATTGGTGGCGAACCAGTGGCAGACATTCACATTAAATATGCACCCCTTAAAGGCATTCATATTCCAGAAAATTTAGTGCCACTTGCAATTGATGAGTTTCCAGTTTTATTTGTGGCAGCCGCCGCCGCCGCTGGGCAAACAATTTTATCAGGTGCAGAAGAATTGCGCGTAAAAGAGTCCGATAGAATTCAGGTTATGGCTGATGCTTTGCAAGCGATTGGCATTGATGCTCAACCAACAACTGATGGAATGATTATTAACGGCAGTAAACAAAAACCTCAACGAGCAGACATTAAAAGTCATCATGATCATCGCATTTCTATGGCAATGGCGATTGCAGGTTTAACTGCCACAAGTGAGATAGTGATTGAAGATTGTGCGAATGTAAATACCTCTTTTCCAACCTTTATAGAGCTAGCAAATAAGGTGGGTCTCTCTATAAAAGAGGTGGTTGAATGATGACAAACTTAATTCCAGTTGTAACCATTGATGGGCCAAGCGGAGTAGGTAAAGGCACTTTGGCTCAGTACCTGTGTATTCAAACAGGGTTTCATTTGCTAGATAGTGGTGCTATTTATCGCTCTTTAGCTTTTGCATCGGTTAAAGAAGGTTTGAAGACTTCAAATTTACCAGGCCTGGTAAATTTAGCACAAACTTTAGCAGTTAAATTTATTGATAATGCCATCTTTTATAAAGATGAAGATATTACTCTGCAAATTCGCACCGAAGAAATTGCTGCCGTGGCATCTAAAATAGCGGCTATTACCGAGGTTAGAGCGGCTCTTTTAAAGCGTCAAAAAGATTTCTCACAAGCACCCGGTTTAATTGCAGATGGAAGAGATATGGGGACAGTCGTTTTTCCTAATGCTGTGGTTAAGTTGTTTTTAACCGCTTCTGCTGAGTCTAGAGCAGAAAGGCGTGTAAATCAATTGAAATCTCAAGGAGTTAGTGCTAAAATTGCTCAAATAATTAAAGACATCTCTGAGCGAGACGAACGAGACAGAACTAGAGCCGCCTCGCCATTAATACCCGCAGAAGATGCTGTTGTCATTGATACCACTGATTTAACCATTGAAGAAGTTTGTAGCCTTGCAATAAAGATGCTTAAAAAAGAGGGTGTTATAACTTCTACTTAAAATGTTATGTTTATAGGTATTAAGTTTTAGAAGTTAAAGTAAATTTTTTTCAAGCTATTTGGGAAGCTTGTTTATTATTAATTGACCCGATTATTTTTTTGAAACCCCTATTAGAAAATAAATAACGGCTTAAAATTTGGTAGATTATTATCCATGAGTGAATTATCTTTCGCTGATTTATTTGAAGAGTCCTTACAAGCAGGTAAGTTTCAATCAGGTGCATTAATTATTGGTACGGTAGTAGGTATTGATAAAGAATCTGTTCTTGTTGATGCAGGCATGAAGTCTGAATCATCTATTCCTAGATCACAATTTATTAGTCCAGAAGGCGAGCTAGAAGTAGCCGTTGGTGACGAAGTCGAAGTTTGTCTTGAAGCCCTAGAAGATGGCTTTGGTGAAACGCGTCTTTCTCGCGAAAAAGCTAAAAGAGCTAAAACTTGGGATGTGCTGGAAACTGCTCTTGAAGATGGCAAAGTGATTAAAGCTTTTGTTACAGGCAAAGTAAAAGGTGGTTTAACGGTAGATGTAGATGGCGTTCGTGGCTTCCTACCTGGTTCACTTGTAGATATTCGTCCAGTTCGTGACTTTGGCTTCCTAGAAGGCAAAGAAATTGAAGCAAAATTAGTTAAATTAGATCGCAAACGCAATAATGTTGTTATTTCGCGTCGTGCTGTGATTGAGCAAGAAAGCTCAGCAGAAAGAGAAGCACTGCTTGAATCTATGGAAGAAGGTGCGGCTCTTAAAGGCATTGTTAAAAACTTGACTGACTACGGGGCATTTATTGACCTTGGAGGCATTGATGGGCTATTGCACATTACGGATATGGCATGGCGTCGTGTTAACCATCCTTCTGAAATTATTCAAGTAGGCGATGATGTTAATGTTAAGGTTCTTAAGTTTGACAGAGAGAAAAATCGCGTATCTCTAGGCATGAAGCAATTGGAAGAAGATCCTTGGTCTGATATGGTTGCTCGCTACCCAATGGGTGCAGAGGTTATGGGTAAAGTTGCTAACATTACGGATTATGGTGCTTTTATTGAAATAGAGCCGGGTATTGAAGGTTTGGTTCATACCTCTGAACTAGATTGGACTAATCGTAATATCCACCCATCTAAAGTCGTGCATTTAGGTCAAGAAGTTAAAATTAAAATACTAGATGTAGATCAAGAACGCCGTCGTATTTCTTTATCTATCAAACAAGGTACGGTTAATCCTTGGGAAGCTTTCTCTGCAACGCACAGCAAAGGAGATAAAATTTCTGGTAGCATCAAGTCTATTACCGACTTTGGTATTTTCTTAGGTCTTGAAGGCAATATTGATGGTCTGGTGCATTTAACCGATATTTCTTGGTCGCAAACGGGCGAAGAAGCAATTCGTGAATTCAAAAAAGGCGATCAGCTAGATACAGTCATCCTTTCTATTGACCCAGATCGTGAAAGAATCTCGCTAGGTCTTAAGCAGTTAGAGCAAGATCCTTTCGGTCAATATATTGCTGAAAATGGTAAAAACTCTATTGTTAAAGGTAAGGTTACTTCTGTTGATGAGAAGGGTGCAGTGATTTATTTAGGTGAAGAAGTTGAAGGTTATCTTCGTGTATCAGAGCTTGATGAAGATACTCGTGATGCCCGTTCTGTATTGAAAGAAGGCGATGAAGTCGAAGCTAAAATTGTAAATGTAGATCGTAAAAATCGTTCTGTTGCTCTATCTATTAAAGCTAAAGCGGCTCAAGAAGAAGCCAATGCCATGAAAGATTATTCAGCATCATCAAAAGCATCAGTTTCAGCCTCAACCAATACTTTGGGAGATCTTCTAAAAGAGCTTAAAAGATAGTTCACGCTGAAGAAACCTTTTAAGTTATATAGAGAAAATAACATATGACCAAGTCAGAATTAATTGAATTAATTGCTAGACGCCAGTCTCAATTTAACCATAAAGATATGGAATTAGCTGTTAACCAAATTCTCGATTCAATGATTTATTCGTTATCAGAAGATGAACGAATTGAGATTAGAGGCTTTGGAAGCTTTAGTCTGCATCACCATAAAGCTCGTACTGGGAGAAATCCTAGAACGGGTGAAAAAGTTGAGCTAGGTAATAAGAGAGTGCCACATTTTAAACCAGGTAAAGCCTTGCGTGAAGAGGTGAATAACTCAAAAGACTCAACCGATATTGTGAGGTGAGAGTTTTTACGAGATAGTGGCATGGGTTAATGGCTATTAAATGTTTCTTTGTTTAGCATATTTATCGTTACTCAAATCTCTAGGTAGGGATTTGGGGGATTAAATTTTATTCATCGGGGCTTCTTTAAAAAGGTACAATAGATTTTTCTATTGTGCCTTTTTTTATGTTTAAAAATTATGAATAAATTATTGTTTTTTATTGTACTCGTTGCCGTTCTTATTATAGGCGTGGTATTAGGCGTTCTTAATCCTAATGTGGTTTTATTCGATGCTTTTTTTGCCGTTTATGAACTTCCTTTATCTATCTTGTTAGCTTCTTTCTTAACTTTAGGATTGCTTTTGGGTTCTGGTTTGGCATTTTCAAAAATGATTCCAATAAAGTGGAAACTTAAAAAACAGAATAAGCAAATAAAGTTACAGTCTGATCAGATTGTGCATCTTAAAAAAGAAATGGTTTCTCTTAAACGAAACCTTAAGGATCTTCCTAGGGA